>CAZJGH010000121.1:0-6616 GCA_964545405.1 uncultured Planctomycetales bacterium | reverse complement strand
ATACGGTGCGTCAGGCTCATCGCTGTAGTTGATCTCAATCGTCATCACCTTCTCGAAGCGCTTGAAGATCTTGGTGAGACCAGGCTCCAAAGGTGACAAGAACGTGAGGTTTAGCGACGAAACTCCGAGGCCTTTGGCGCGAGCCTTCTCGGTAGCTTCTTCAATCGCACCGCGGGTGCTACCCCAGCCGACCAACAGCAGATCGTTGCTGTCCGGGCCACATACTTCCGGCTCAGAAAGGGTGCTCTGCAGAACAGCGACCTTACGGCTGCGCATCTCGCTACTCAGCTGGTTGACAGCTGGGTCGTAGGACACGCGACTTTCCTGGTCGTGGGCAAGGCCGGTTGCGGTGAACTCACCGCCTTTCTGGCCAGGAATGATGCGCGAACTCAGGCCGGTCTCGGTGTCCCAGTTCATCGGCAGGCTGCCTTCAGGAAGATCGACCAAGTCGAGCTCAGGAGCATGCCAGCCAGCATCAAGTACCGGGCGGGGGAACGGTTGAACCCCGGTAGCGAGGTTGGCGTCGGTGAGGACGACCACCACGCAACGGAAAGCCTCGGCGATGCGCCGGGCGGTGATCATGCAGTGGAAGCACTCATCGATCGTGGAGGGTGCCAGCACGATCTTCGGCGAATCGCCTGGCATGCCGAACAGGGTGGAGAGCAAATCAGATTGCTCGACCTTGGTCGGAAGGCCGGTTGATGGGCCGCCGCGCTGAACATCGACGATGACCAATGGTGTCTCGGTCATGACGGCGAGGCCGATGAACTCGGTCTTCAGCGCCATTCCAGGGCCAGAGGTGACGGTGAAGGCAACTTTGCCGGCGTATGAGGCGCCGATGGCAACCCCAATGGCCGCAATCTCATCCTCTGCCTGGTGAACCACGCCGCCCAAATCGTCGTAAATCTCGCTCAGGTAGTGAGATACAGACGTAGCCGGGGTGATGGGGTACATCGAGCAGAGTTCAAGGCCAGCAACGACGGCTCCCATACCCAAAGCGGTGTTGCCGTTCATTACGACCAGATCCTCAGTGACTTCGCTGGTGGGCACGTCGACCTGGAAGCTCATGTTGGAGGCAGCCCAGTTCATGCCGGCTTCTAGAAGCCTGACATTGCGCTCATACACGTCCTGAGACTTGTGCCGGAACTGCATGGCGATCTGCGCTTTGACCTTTTCAACATCGCGGTTGTAGATCCACGACATCAAGCCCAACGCGAACATGTTCTTGCCGCGGCGAGGGTTATCCACGATCTTGAGGCATTCAACCTCCATCGGGACCTTCATGATGTTGTAGTTCGCGGAGGACAGCTCCTCCATGGCGTCTTGCCACTCCTTGCGAATCTTCGGATCCTCGTGGTCCTCCCACATGTTCTCCAGAAGAATCGTGGCATCATCGGCCATCGCGCCCTGACGGTGCCTTGCGAGCAGAACCTGTTCGTTGAAGGCGATAACCAACTTCGTACGGTTTCCCCAGTTGGTAATCTTGTCAGTCCCGATACGGATGCGTACCCCACTTGCACCGCCAGGAGAGCGCGGAGGGGGCTGAATCTCAGCAGGGATGATTTCTACGGTCCAGGCACCGTTGCCCATTTTGGCGGACACGGCACCGAAGCTCTGGCCACATTTCTGCGCTCCTTCCCCTGAGTCCGAGACAATCTCGAAGATATGTTCGGGCAGGGTGTGGACGGTCGGTGCAGCCGAGGAGGGTGAAGACACTTGGTCTTGTTGTGAGTTTGGGCTCATGGCACAAAAATCCCAGTCCCGAAATCAGGCGGTACTGACGGCGGGAGGGTGGCGCATATTATGCCTTATCTAATATCTATTGAGCAGTCGTTTTTTGCCTCAATCTGGACAAAAAACCGCCCTATTTTGAGCCGATTTTTCCAACCGATTTCCGGCTTAATTCCCGAGAAAGAAAAAAAGTGCAAAATGTAGAAAGCTGTCGGCTCGTCAACGCATTGGCGTGATGAAAACCATGAAGGATTCACCAACCCCAGACTGGAACACTCTGCTGCAAAATAGCGGTTGGGTGCGCGCCCTAGCTCGCAGTTTGGTGGCTGATCCAGCCACAGCGGACGACATCGCTCAACAGGCGTGGTTACGAGCTGCAGAAATGCCACCTAAGCATGCAGGAAACCTGCGTGCATGGTTGGCTACTTTGGTTCGTACCGCGGCTGGACAGCATTGGCGTAAGACCAAATCCCATGCAAGCCTGCATGGAGATGAGGTCGCTAAGGATTCGGGGGCAACTCCAGCTGCCAGTGCCGACATTGTCGAGCGGATGGATACGGTTAGATCGATCGCGAGTTCGGTCGCCAGTCTCAATGAACCATACGCCTCGGCGATCTATCTGCGTTACTTCGAGGAACTGTCAGTTCGTGAAGTAGCTCAACGCCAGGGTGTGCCGGTCAATACGGCGCAGACACGCCTGGCCCGTGGCTTGGAAAAGCTGCGCGTGAAGTTGGAAGGAAGTCTCGGCTCGGATTGGAAGAATCAGTGTTTGGTTTTTGCTGTACCACTTCCCGTGAGTACAGCGACGACTCTAGGAACAACCACTGCAATCGCCATGACTACGAAGACCAAACTCACTCTTGCAGCCGGAATAGTTTTCCTGCTCTCAATTGGCATCCTGCAACCGTGGCAGGAAGATGACGTCGACCTGGCCGGCGCCGATGGCACATCGATGGTGGCATCGAATACCGGCGAGCAAGCAGTGCCCGCTCAAGATGATGTGATCTTGACTCGCAGTGATATTCCGGTCGAGACGAATGCAGCCGGCACTGGTTCAATCGCCGCGTCAGCAATCGATAACCCAATGCGGGTGAAGGTGGTAGATGCCGTAACGTTGCAACCGGTCGCCAATGCTGAAGTCCTGTACTTCGATCTTGCCACCGACACCAAGCGCCAGCGACGCAGCATCGAGGCTCGTTACCTCGACTCGGAAGCCTTGATGGAGCGTTTCGGCATCATCGCGATCGCCGACGAGGACGGCCACGTTGAGCTGCCTCGACCACAGGAGAACTTCTATGTCGGAGCCCGTAAGGGCGACAAGTTCGCCTCATTGTTCTCGCATGATTTCAAAGACGATGAGGAAGCCGAGGTCGAGTTGGCCCTGCTTGGCGTCAAGTCGCTGAAGGTGCAGGTATTGGACCATCAAGGCAATCCAGCACCTGGCATTCACGTCGGCTTCAAGGGGTACCCGCGTAGGTTCGCTGGCTTTCCAGACTTTGAACTCATCACCAACGCTGACGGCCGCGTGGTATTCCGCCACCTTGAGCAGAAGCTGGCGGAGGACATGTCGCAGAAGGGCAATGTCGTCGCGGTAGCGGTGCCGGCCCAAGACGCCCTGTTCGTTGAGTTCCCAGCAGCGGAGTTTCCCACCGAGGAGTTGGTCTTCCGTCTGCCGCGTTGCGGCACCATCAAGGTGCGTTGTGTCGACAGCAATGGCAAGGTCATTCCGAACGGCATCCCGGTGGGACTACAAGGTGGGCCACTCGAAGAGCGTTTCGACCAGCATCTTGCTCAGGGTTACCGCACGGCCTACGTGCATGACGGCTTCGCGACTTTCGAAGCAGTGGGAGTCGCGACTGACCTGGTGATTCACTGTTCGAGGTACGACTCCAATCTCGCTGGCACATTAGAGGTCAAGGGTCCAAGCGCGCATGGCGAGGTCGTCGTCGTCGATCTGGTCTTACCGGCTCCGAACCCACCATTGAAGGTGAAATTGGAGGGGCCTCTTGAGCGGCCAATCGCCGCGGAGTTCTATACGGTCATGCAGGAGGTGCATGATAAGCAGGGCGAGAGGCACGCCACCGGTCAATCCACTTGGGTGAATGAGAGCGGCATCTTTGAGTTGGAGAGAGACTTGGCAGTCGAGCATGGTGCCTCGACCGTGTCCGTCCTGATCACCGAAGGCTTCGACGTCCCCGTCAGGGCTTGTGATTTCGCTATGGCAACAGTCGATGTCTCAGAGGCATCACAACGCGCCGAGGATGACCCCATCACCTTGTCCTATGGCGACGACATCCTGCTCGGTGGGCATGTCCTGGACTCTGCTGGGGGACCGGTCGCCAACTTCGAACTTGGCATGCAATTCGTGCTGCGTGAACAACGCGTCAGGGACCTAAACAGCATCTCTCCAAGCCTCAGTGTCATGACGGACGCTGAAGGCGCGTTCGTTTTTCGCGGTAGTTTCGATGCCAACTTATAGGAACCTGTCCTGTTCGAGCGCAGCAATCCTTTCGCGTTGATCGAGAAACCTGAGGGGCTACCGTTCGTGATCGGGCAGGAAGATTTCGTTCTTTCGCGTGATTCCCAAGCCGACTTGGAGGGCCGGCTGCTGGTAGGGGATCCACGGCAGCTCGAATCACTTCAGCTCCATGCGGTTTACGTGTTCCCGAGTAAAGGTGGACATTTCCAGCAGAACGCCAAGATCGGACGCCCGCACGGGCGCTTCTCGATCGAGGGTACGCTGTTGAACGGCCTGAGTCTGGAGCTGCGCGAGTCGAATACTCAAGAACGTTTGGCGCTGTGGAAGAACCCGCCTTCCGACACCAAGGATGCGGACGGGGTCGTCATCCTTCCGGATTGGGATTTGCGCAACAAGGTGTTCCGTCATCACTTGAAGATCACCGACAGCCATGGCGAAGCCATCACTGGCGCCCGCATCTCATTCCAATCCGAGGGATACGACTTGAACTTCCTTTACCCGGGCGGGGAGGGATTCCTTTCATCTCAATCGCAAATCGAGTTGAAGGTTTCTGCGCCTGGTTACCTGCGCACGACCGTCCTTTCTCAGGAGTCAACCGAGGTGACGTTGCGCAGGGGCATCGCCGTGGACATCGAGATCCCCGACGAAATCAGTGTCGTCGACGCGGATAACCCATTGAACGGATTCTGGACCGTCGGATTCGCGCGCAAGCAAGATGGTGTGATGAAACGCTCGAAGGTGATTCCTGAACAGCCCTTGGTCGCTGGTAGGACCATGACTTTCATGCTTGACGAGCCTGGCGAGTGGGCGGTGTTCTGCGTGTTGCGTACCGTCGAGCAACTCGGCGCAGAGCGCACTACTCGAGTCGCCGGTCACGTGAACTTCCCGTCCGGTGAGCGCTGGCATAGCATTGAGGTTGAAGATACTTCAGAGCTCCAGCACTTCCTGTTACCACTTGAATAGACCGAACCGCGCAGTTTCCATCACGCATGCGTTTCTGTGCGTGGCAGTGGCCTTGTCCGGATTCGTGGGCAGTTGCCAACAAGTTCCTGCGCCCGCAGGTCCATGGCAAGACTTGTTGTCCGAGGAGTCCATTCACGACTGGCGGGCGAGTGAGTTCAGCATCTCAGGAGCGGAAGACCTGGCGCCTCACCGTATCGCCTTAGGCATGGGTAACCCATTCACCGGCGTAACCTGGGATGGTGAAGAGTTGCCGACGATGGACTACGAGATCGAGGTAATCGCCCGCAAGACCATGGGTACGGATTTCTTCTGCGGCTTGACCTTCCCGGTCGACGACGAGTTCTGCACCTTGATCCTCGGTGGGTGGGGAGGAAGCATCACCGGCTTGTCGAGTATCGATGGCGTCGACGCTTCGGAGAACTTCACGCGGAGCTTCCGGAGGTATGACATCGGTACCGATTACACGATTAGGTTGCGTGTCGATCGGCAACAGGTGCAAGCCTGGCTGCAAGACGGCCTGCTTCTTGAGGTCGATCTCGATGACCACGTGCTGTCGACACGTCCGGAAGTGGAGCTGAGCAAACCATTGGGCATCTCCTGTTACAACACCGCAGCGATTGTGTCTTCAATGCGTATTCGTCAGTTATAGAATGCGGCAATGCGCAGCCAGACGTTCCTGACTTTCCTTGCTCTCGTGATTTGTTGTGGCGCCTGCACCCGCACTGAAGCGGTGCGCCCCAACGTCATCCTGATAGTCGCCGACGACCTCGGTTGGGCCGAGCTTGGTTGCTATGGTCAACAGAAGATCAAGACTCCGAACATCGATCGCATGGCGCAGGAAGGCAAGCGCTTCACTGACTTCTATGCAGGTGCGCCGGTATGCGCGCCATCGAGATCGGTTTTGTTGACTGGCCAGCACATGGGCCACACCTATATCCGCGACAATCATGAGATCGGTGGTTGGGGAGACGACGACGGCGAAGGCCAACTGCCACTGCCGGCTGGGACCGCGACCTTAGGAAGCCTCATGCAGGATGCCGGCTACGAGACCGCCTGCGTCGGCAAATGGGGATTGGGTGGGCCCGATACCGAAGGCGAACCCAACAAGCAGGGCTTCGATCATTACTTCGGCTACTTGTGTCAACGTCAGGCCCACAACTTCTATCCGACGCATATGTGGCGCGATGGCGAGCGCGTCGACTATGAAGGCAACGTGTTCAAGAACCTCACCGGAAAGCACTACTCACATGACCTGATGACCGAGGACGCACTTGGTTGGGTGGGGGATAACTCCGAGAAGCCGTTCTTCCTGTTGTTGACCTACGCGATTCCGCACCTTGCTCTGCAAGTGCCCGAAGATTCGATGGAGCCTTACTACGGGCTCTGGGATGACCCGCCCTACGACGGCAAGAAGGGCTATCTTCCGCACCCCACTCCACGTGC
>CAZJGH010000120.1:7847-8899 GCA_964545405.1 uncultured Planctomycetales bacterium | reverse complement strand
CTCGACCTTGCCATCCAGGAAATAACTCAAGCCGATGCCGCGTTCGGCCTGGGCCATCTCGCGCGCAGCGATGCGGCCACCCTTAGCTTCGTAAAAGGCGATCCGTGCTTCTTTCGCATTACCGAGCTCCAGCTGAAGTTCGCCCATGGCCAAGCGGGCCTCACTGCGATCAGCTGGGGTAAGTAGCGACAATTGGCGTTCCCACCAATCCAGCCGCCCCTGCGCATCCAAATCTCCAGGAGGAGACATCACGGGCGGCTCAAGACCCATAGCCGGAACCTTCTCCGGGGCATTGGCGCAGGCCCCCAAAAGTGGGAGCAAAAGGGTCAAGGAGACGGCGGCACGAAAAGGCATGCCAGAGACTATCCGCCAACCTACCTCGATTTCCAGTCTGGAATGCTTACGATATGCCCATGGCATCAGCATTTTGGGTCCTCGAGGGTATGGATGGTTGCGGAAAGACCACCCAGGCCGAGTTGTTGGTCACTGCTCTGCAAGCAGCTGGCCGTCAGCCTCTGCACCTCCGTGAGCCCGGCAGCACCGGATTAGGTGAGGGCTTACGGGCGATGCTGCTCGACGCTGACCGCGAGGCCTGGGACCCACGGTCCGAAGCCCTGATGTTCTTCGCCGCGCGCAATCAGTTGTTGAGAGAAGAGGTTGCACCTGCTTTGGCAGCGGGACGGGATGTCGTCTGTGAGAGGTTCACGCCTTCGACCTTGGCTTATCAAGGCCAGACCCAGGAACTGAGCGAGTGGGTGTTGGAGTTGGATCGCCTCGTTGTGGCGCCTGAACAACGCCCCACCTGCGTGTTCATCCTTGACCTCGACCCGGCCGAGAGCTTCTCGCGTGTCGGCGGGGAAGCTGGTGAAGATGGCCGCGACAGCTTCGAAGCAAGAGGGTTGGAATTCCAGCAGCGGGTGCGTGACGGCTACCTCGCATATGCCCAAGCCTTCCCCGCAGGCAGCCAAGTCGTTTCAGTCGCGGGCAAGTCAATCGAAACCATTGCCAACGAGATCCTCGACCGCACCGAATCATGTCGTCACTAACTGACC
>CAZJGH010000120.1:0-7837 GCA_964545405.1 uncultured Planctomycetales bacterium | reverse complement strand
AATGGAGGCAGGTCATTTGGCTGATACCTACTTGCTGGTCGGCGCCTCTCGATCCCGCCTCAAGGAATCCGCCCTGCAATGTGCGGCGGTACTGTTGGATGCCCACCAGGATGTCCATCAGCATGCCGACTTCAGCCTGTTCGACCCTGAGGAAATGGGCATCAAGGGTCTCAAGGTAGAACACATCGCCTATCGAAAGGAAGGCGTCCCGTGTCTCGAAAGTAGCCTGCGTTACCGACCATCTGGTGGACAATTCCGGGCTGTAGTCCTCCTTGAAGCCGACCGCATGACCGCCGATGCCCATGGCGCCCTACTCAAGACCACCGAGGAGCCTCCCGACGACACCGTTCTGTTCTTCACCGCAACCGAGCTCTTCGCCCTGAGCCCGGCACTCAGGTCCAGGTGCCGCATCTGGCGAGTGCCACGCCTGGCGGCAGATGAGCTCGATCGTCAGGCCGCTGCTGCTGGAATCGAGGCCAATCAGTGGCAGAGTCTAGTCGCCGCCTGTGGATCAGGTGAGGCTGTGTTGGAGCTCAGCGTCGAGGATCGCGCCTTCCTGATCCATGCTCACAACCAGGTCCTGCCGTGGCTGATGGGGGAAGGTGGCCTGGAGGGCTGGTGTCACGTCCCTGAGGCCAGCAGCTTGGCTGAGCAACGCCGACTGGGCGCACTACTGCTCGGCTCGGTTCGAGCCTGGTTACTAGCCCCCAGACTTGAGGCTAATTCTGAGCTCTTATTGTTCCAAGGCCGCTGGTGCCAGCGCCTTGATGCAGCCAGCGACCGACTCGCCGGACAGGTGACTCCGGCGCTGGTTTTTCAAGATTTGGCCAACATTCCTTGCTAGCCTCAATCGCCTGCTCCGGCGTGGTTTAAGCATTTGCAACTTCCAATTCTGGGATTTCTAGTAAAATCGCTAGGAAGTGGCCGGAACATTTCCCTCATCCGGTCCGATAGGTAGCGGGGGAGATAGTTGATGGACGATCGCAAGCTGCAACCACTCATCCGGGAGATCCGGATCCAGCATCACCGTCGGTATGCCGAGGCGGCCTATTTTTTCGTCCTCGAGGCCCTCGATTACACGATTTTCCTCGAAAGCCGTGACCGAGGTGCCGCACAACCCAGAGAGACCAGCCAGATTCGGCACATCTCTCCACGCGAACTCCTGAGCGGCCTACGCAACTACGCCCAAGAAGAGTTCGGCCCATTAGCCCCTTACGCATTCCGCTCCTGGGGAGTGACTTGCACCGAGGACTTCGGCACCCTGGTCTTCCAGATGTGCGAGGCTGGCCTACTCAACAAGACCGATCAAGACCGCCGCCAAGACTTCGCCGACGGCTTTGACTTCAACAACGCATTCTCCATCGCTGACTCCGTCAACGGCTCATGAATAGAGTAGCGGCAATCCGACTAGGCGTTGTCGTTGCAGCATGTTGGTTGCTTTGGGTCTTGCGTCCGGTGACCGCGCCTTTGTTGGGCGCGTACCTGCTGATGCTGGTGTTCACACCGATGCATAGGCGCTGGCGCATCCGCCTCGGCTCGTCGGTCTCGGCATTGGCGTGTGTAGGACTGCTGTTGTTCGTGCCACCACTGCTGGCCTTACCGGCGTTATGGGATTTCCAGAACCTGCTCAGCGAGATTCCGGTACCCGAAGTCGCGGTCAACGAGTCTGGCGAAGCCAATGGTGCCTCATACACCAGTGGCATCACTGATGTCATCGATCGCAAATTGACCGAGATCCGCGATGCCCTGCCGGACTTCATCAAGGAAGACCTCTCGACCGAGAACATCGACACCGAGAAGGCAATCAGTGCGGTGCAGAAGAACCTAGTCGCCGCCGGCAGTGCGTTGCAGAGCTTCTTCGGTGGTGTCTTTGGAATCCTCAGCGGCTTGATGCTGCTACCGATATTCCTTTACTTCCTGCTGGAAGGTGGTCCATGGTTGGCCCGCATACGTGGTGAACTTCCACCATCGTGGCATCCATCCTTCGATCGTATCCTGCCGAAGATCGAGGAGATCATGAGCCTATACTTGGTTTCGCGAACCAAGGTCGCGACCTACAAGGGAGTCATCACCTTCATCCTGCTGCTGCTGCTCGGCTTCCCAGGATCATATGCCCTCGGTCTCTCGCTTGGTGCGTTGTCGTTGCTGCCGGTCCTCGGCCCCTTGATTGGTTTCTTCCTGTTGGCCATCGTCGGATTCGCCGACGGCGGGATCACCGGTGGTGGCTTTGCTGGACTGCTCACTGCAAGCTTCATCTACGCGGCCTTGGAAGTACTCGAGGGTTATGTGTTGATTCCGCGCATGGTAGGCCGTGGTCTCGGTCTCTCCGACTTCGCCGTCATCGTCACGGTGCTCGCAGGTGGTGCCTTGATGGGCATCTTCGGCTTGGTGATAGCCGTCCCGATGGTCGCGATCGGCAGGGTGCTGTATGCGGAGTTCGTGCGACCCTGGATGAAATCTGACCATGGAATCGCCGTTGCAAGCCCCTCGATAAGCGAGGGGGATGGGACAGACAGTGCGACTGATTGAGTTCCAAGGCCTGCTCGGTTTCAGCTTCGAGTCAATCAGCGAACGTCATGGTTTACGGCATGTCTACGGCGCGCGCAACGATAGGGATAAGGGCAACCTCGCGTTAAGCGGCGGACGTGATCGCCACGCTGCGTTGGCAACCAGGGCGGTGTGGTCTGACTACATTCGAGTCGACCCCAAGCATTGGGTCGTTGGGGGACAAACCCATACTGCCAACGTGGTGGTGGTCGACGAAGAACATCGCGGACGTGGAGCCTGCAGTCCTGATGATGTGATCGCCGCCACTGATGGCTTGTTCACGACCTGCCGTGGTTTGCCCTTGTATGTGGCGGTAGCTGATTGCAGTGCGGTGTTGCTGACCGCACCTGGAGCCTTGGCAGTCGTTCATGGTGGTTGGCGCGGCTTGGCCACCGGCATCATGGGTGAAGCGATTAAACGTTTCGATGAACATGGCATCAAGATCAAGGACATCCGTGCAGGCGTCGCTCCGTGTATCGCCGCTACTTCCTATGAAGTCGGACCTGAAGTCGCAGGCCAATGCCCAGACAGCGCCAAGCACCGTGGGCGCGATGATCGGTGGCAGGTCGACATCGCCAAATGGGCCGCGGCGGAGTTGCTCAACGCAGGAATCGACGCCGAGAACATCGAGATGTCAGGCTTGGACACTGGCTCAGATCAACGCCTCTTCAGCCACCGACGCCAAGGTGAAGGCGCCGGTCGCAATGGCTTGATAGCAGTACTGGCTTAACCGCGAGCAATCAGTTCCGCGTATTCGGGAACGTCTTCGTAGGTAAGGGAACCATTCTCGAGGACCGCACGGATGGCTTCCTGCAACTGCGGATCCTCTACGTAATCACCTTGGAAGCCGTTGCCGGGGAAGACCTTGCCGCGGGCATCGGAGACCACTCCACGGAGCAGGCGACGTACCCAGCGACGGATCTCCTGGGGTTCCAACTCGGTGTCGAGATCGGTGTAGAACTCATCCCAACCCGGATAACGCTTGATGTCACGCAGGTCGTTGATGGCAAGCTCCATCGCCAACTCGCGATCCTCATCATAGATGCGCTCCGCGTATGGGCGGAACGGGTCGTCGGTGAGCAGACGGTTTAGTTCACGCGCGACCACGAACTCCATCTCCGGGAACTCTATCTCACGATCTGGCATCACGCCACCAGGATCGGTAATCCGTCCATCGCGATCGCGTTGAGTGTGGATGGTGCTGCCATCAGGCAGGTAGTAGTACGCGATGGTCAGCTTGACTCGTGAACCGTAGTCGTACTGGTCGTTACCGTTGAAGTCCTCGAAGGATTCCCATTCGTCGCGGATGCCGTTAGGAGGCCCAGCGTTGGAGGTGTCTTCGAATGACTCATCCTTCTCGGCACGCATCGCGAATACGTTCTGCACCGATCCCTTGCCGTAAGTGCGCGCTCCGACGGTCACGGCGCGACCATGGATCGACAATGCGCCAGAGACGATCTCTGAAGCAGATGCCGAATACTCGTTAATCAGGATCGCCAACGGTACGTCGGGCGAGACCAGCTCACCTACACGAGTGCGGTAACTCTCATCCGAACCACTTCGCGACTTGGTGGTGACGACGACCTTGCCTTTCGGCAGGAATACATCACAAATCTGCACGGCTTCCATCAGGTAGCCGCCTGGATTGTTGCGCAAGTCCAGGACCACGCCGTTGAGGTCACCATCATCCATCGCGGAGTTGATCGTACGAACGATCATCATCGCGACATCCTCGGAGAAATCGATGAGCTCCAGGTAAAGGATGCCACCTGGCAGCATCTCGGTCTGCAAGGCAGGAACCTTGATTCGAGCACGTTCGATAGGGATCTCGCGTGGTTCGCTCCAGCCTGGGCGATAGACCTCGAGCTTCACTTCGGTGCCCGGCTGACCCTTGAGACGCTTGATGATCTCGTCATTGGGTTGGTCGGCAGTTGACCAGCCGTCGACGGCGAGGATCTTGTCTCCCGACAGCAGACCGACAGCATAAGCAGGGCCACTGTAGATGGGTCGCACGATGGTGAAGATGTTGTCTACCGTGTTCACATAGGCGCCGATGCCACCGTATGCCTGAGTCATGTCGAAAACGAACTGACCGTACTCCTCTGAACTGAAGTAAGTCGAGTGTGGGTCAAGGCGACGCAACAAGCCGTCTGCAGCGGCGGCGATCAACTCCTCGTCGGTGAACTTCTCGCCTTCCATGTGTTGAGTGCGGACGCGCAGCAGCAGCTCCTCGATGACAGCAAGTGCATCGTCATCGATGGTCTTACCGGTATCCGAGTTATGCAGGTTCTGCAACGCGGCGATCTTGCTGCGGAAGCGGCTCTGCTGTTCGACCTGTTGCAACAAGGCTTCGGCCAGTACCGAGTCGGTCGAGATGCCTTCCGCGATCTTCTGCAGCTCATCTATCTCATCGGCTCCGAGTGGACTGCCTGAACGCCCCAAGGCCAACACGGCTGCGGTGCGCAACTGCTGGTCTTCACTCATCATCACGCTGCGAAGATTGCGCAGGGCCGAACGTCGGTGCGCGCCAGTGCTGGTGCGGAACAGGGTGAACTGGCCCTCGACCCACAACCTCGGCGCATCTTCAGCGACCTGATCGGACAGCCATATGCCAAGGGCTGAGTTGGCTGCTTCAACTGCATGGAAGGCTGGCAGGCGCAGGGTCTGCAACGCCGCGAAACTCAAATCAGGCTGCTCGGAATCGAGCAGCTCAACCAGACGCTCTACACCTGATGGATCATCGGCCCACGCCTGGAGGCGCCCGAGAAGCAATAATTGAGTGCCTTCAGCAGTGGCTAGGCGCTCGCTGAGGGTATCAAGGGTTTCGTCGCCAAGCTCAAGGGCAGCTTGATCGGCAAGGCTTAATACAGCCGCTGGAGAGGCTGAGGCGGCTTCGGCGAGGAGCTCGTCGAGGCTGGTTGCAGGCTCCTGAGGAGCTGCGAGAAGAGTTAGCAAAGCAAGGACTTTCATGCGAGTTGATGGTGAACCTAGGGTATCTTATAGGCTTCTAACTGTGCGTCATTACGCCAGATTGGTAAGAACATGAGTGAATCTGCATCTTTAAGCCACCTCGCCGACGACGGCAGCCCGCGAATGGTAGATGTTGGGGGCAAGACTCCTAGTGCCAGGATGGCGCTGGCTGAAGCCATCGTAATGTACCCAGAGGCCACTTTTAAGCGGGTTTTAGCGGGTGATTTACCCAAAGGTGGAGTCATCGAGCCGGCCAGAATTGCTGGAATTATGGCTGCCAAGCGCACTTCGGAGCTTATTCCCATGTGCCATGGCTTATTGGTCGAGCAGGTACAGGTGGATATCGAACCTTTGGCCAGTGGCGCGCCAGGCTTCCAAGTGCTGTGCCGCGCTTCGCTGACGGGCAAGACGGGGGTTGAAATGGAGGCCATGCCCGGGGCGGCCATCGCCGCTCTGACCCTCTACGACATGACAAAGGGGCGGGCCAAGGGCAGTGTGGTTGAAAAAGTCCGGTTGCTGAGGAAATCTGGCGGAAAATCGGGCGAGTGGCAGGCACAATAGGGACCCTCGTGCCGGAGACCCACCGGTACCACCCTTTGTAGGAACCACCGTGGACCTAAAAATCGTTGAAGACCTGCTGGCCCTCATGCAGGAAGGGGGGCTCACTGAGCTCCATTATGTGCAGGGCGAAACCGAGATTCGTCTCTCTCGCCAACAAGACAACCCAGCGCCAGTCGTGTACGCGGCACCTGCGCACGGTGCACCACCAGCTGCAGCACCTGCCGCCCCGGTCGCGGCCGCCGCACCTGCTGAAGCACCTGCAGTGGAAGAGGACGTCGAGTACTTCCGCTCACCGATGGTCGGCACGTTCTACCGCAAGCCGAACCCCGAATCCGATGCATATGTCAATGCTGGTGATGTCGTCAACGGTGACAGCGTGATGTGCCTGATCGAGGCGATGAAGGTCTTCAATGAGATCAAGGCCGAGTTCTCCGGCACCATCGTCGAGTCCCTGGTCCAAGATGGTGAAGCCGTCGAGTTCGACCAACCACTGTTCAAGATCCGCACCTCTTAGGGCAAGCAGATGTTCAAGCGGATTCTGGTTGCCAACCGCGGCGAGATCGCGCTGCGGGTCATTCGCGCGGCACACGATCTGGGCATTGAAGCCGTGGCCGTGTACAGCGAAGCCGATCGCGGCGCTCCATACCTTGATATCGCTGATGAAGCGATCTGTATCGGGCCTGCCGTCAGCACGCAGTCGTACCTGAACATCCCCGCGATAATCGCGGCGGCTGAGATCGCCGACGTAGAAGCGATTCACCCTGGTTATGGCTTCCTCGCCGAGAATGCACACTTCGCTGAAGTTTGCAACTCATGCGGGATCAAGTTCATCGGCCCTTCCCCTGAAGTCATCGATAGCTGTGGGGACAAGTCGAAAGCCAAGACCACGGCGTCGAATGCCGGTGTGCCGGTCGTGCCGGGCTCCGATGGGGCAGTCGCTAATGTCGACGATGCCGCCAAGATCGCTGAGGAGATCGGTTACCCGGTGATCATCAAGGCAGCCGCCGGTGGTGGTGGGCGTGGCATGCGCATGGCGAAGGACGCCAGCGTCTTTCACAACTGCTTCATCCAGGCGCAACAGGAGGCCGCCGCTGCCTTCAACGACTCGAAGGTCTACGTCGAGAAGTTCATCGTCAATCCGCGCCACGTCGAGGTACAGATCCTCGCAGGTGCAGATGGCGAAGTGGTCCACCTCGGTGAGCGTGATTGCTCGATTCAGCGTCGCCACCAGAAGATGATCGAGGAATCGCCTTCTCCGGCGACTACTCCTGACATCAGTAAGCGCATGGGAGAAGCCGCAGTCGCATTCGCCAAGGCGGCTGGGTACGTCAACGCAGGCACGGTCGAGTTCCTTCTCGACCACAACGGTGACTTCTACTTCATCGAGCTGAACGCCCGTATCCAGGTCGAACACTGCGTATCGGAAATAGTCAGCGGCATCGACCTGGTCAAATGGCAGATCATGGTCGCCGCCGGTGCCAATCTCGACTTCAAGCAAAGTGATGTCAAGATCAGTGGTCACGCGATCGAGTTCCGCATCAACGCGGAAAACCCAGAGCGCAACTTCGCGCCGGCTCCCGGCCGGATCGAGAAGTTGTTCATGCCAGGGGGTCGTGGAGTGCGGGTCGATACTCACGTCGCCGCCGGCTACACGATTCCGCGTCATTACGATTCGATGATCGCCAAGCTGATCGTCTTCGGTGAAGATCGCCAAGAGGCTTTGCGAATCGGGCGACGCGCCCTGAACGAGATCCGGGTC
>CAZJGH010000119.1:3111-8922 GCA_964545405.1 uncultured Planctomycetales bacterium | reverse complement strand
AAACTGATCGATAAGTGGGCCTGCGGGTCGAGGTCGACCAACATGACCCGCAATCCTTGCAGCGCCAATGCAGCACCGATGTTGGCGCAGGAAGTGGTTTTGCCTACACCACCCTTTTGATTGATGATTGAGATGACGTGCACGAGGACAGGATAACGAAATCAGGTGTGTATCTGCACGCTTTCCCGGGCAGCACAATCGCTAAGCCTTGTTAGGTACCCAGAAATGTCTTGGTAGTTCAACTGGAACGACCCAATTGCGGTCAAGAATGACAGCCCCTGTTCTTGCGCAAGGTCATTCGGGCACAGCGCCTGAGCCAAGTAATGCACACGACTGTTGCGAATGCCCACTCTGTTTCGCCCAGCGCGATCAGCACGATCGGAAAACTCATTTATCGCGCTACGCCAATCCCTGCGTAGCCGAGCCCAAGACCCAATCAGTTTCGAGTCGACTTCCTTGGCCACAGGCTTGAGTTCTGCGAGCTGCTGTTCGACCAATTCGATACAGCGCCTGACCGACTTGCCTAACTCGCCAGCGGGAATCGAAACCAAGGTCGACCTGCAGGCAGCCTCGCCTTGTAGAACCAGGTCCATTGATAAACCAAGTTCCTGAATGGCTGTTTGGTGGCGGGCGGAAAACCAAGTAATGCCAGTAGGCTCGAGGGCATCCCGCTTGGTACCAATTAAAGAACCCGCTCCTCTAGGGATGCACTCCACACGAAGCTGGGGAAAAATCCTCGACCACATTTCGGCCGCGGCTTCGAGCGGGGTTTGGAGCGGCTCGGGCAGAACGAAATCAACCACTTCTTCGACGCAAGGCCCTGGTGGCAAGCTATCCAGCAGCGCCGCGGTCAACCCAGCTCGAGAGCCACAGCCAAGCTTGCCATGATCGGGGATGTCGACATGAACGACATCGCCATTAACGTTCTGGATCGGCAGGCGAAGATCAGCAGCGGCAGTCAGGTTGTCATCGAGGACCAACCGGAACTCGGTATTTTCGCCTTCCTTGCTTGAGCAAATCGCGAGGGCCCGCAGCAGACGGTTGAACAGGTTGAGTCGGCCCCCGCCAAAGCTCGGCGCATGAATGACCGTGCCATTCGGAATGGGCGAGCCTGAAGTCGGCATCTGGTTTAACCGCCAGAAACAGGGGCGAGCTGCTGCTTCATCTCAACGACCGCCGCATCGGTGCGAGCTTGCCAGTCCTGAAGATGTTGCAAGTCTTCTCTCTGATGAGCGAACAGGATGGACCGGCTCGCATTAACCACCGCCCCATGGCCATGGTCGTCAAACGCAGCTCTCAATCCGTCGGCCGTGCCGCCCTGGAAGCCAAAACCTGGCAGCAACAAGATCGCCTTGGGCATCAGCCTGCGGAAATGCTCGAGCTCTTGCGGACGAGTCGCGCCGACGACAGCGCCAATCGAAGACCAGTTGGAATTTCCAGTGCGTGAATCGCCCCAACTCGCCACCTGCCCGGCAACGATATCCGCCAACGGCGGAGTGCCGTGATCCTGGAACAAGCCAGCGCCAGGGTTAGAGGTCTTTACCAGGAAAAACAGGCCAGCGTGGTTGCGGTCAGCGGCATCCAGGAAGGGCTCAGCCGCGTCGCTCCCTAGGTATGGATTAACAGTGAGTGCGTCGCAAGGTGGGAATGCTCCACCAACCCCCCCACCAAGGAAAGTGGTGGCGTAAGCTTCCGATGTAGAACCGATGTCCCCTCGTTTGGCATCCATCAGCACCAGGAGGCCGTTGTCCTTGGCATAGGAGCAGGCGTCCGCCATGGCGGCGAAACCATCTGCCCCGAGCATTTCAAAGAATGCGCTCTGTGGTTTTATGATCGCCACATGTGGAGCGATGACGTCGATTAAGGCACGGTGGTATTCACACAATGCCGCCGCCGCGGCCTTGAGGCCATCAAGGGCTCTAGTCGCGAAAGGTTCGGGCAGTGATTCGAGACGAGGATCAAGCCCAACCATGGCGGGCGATCCCTTGGCGTCAATGGCGTCGTGAAGGCGGTCGGGGAACTGCATGTTTATCCGGCGAAACTATACAGACATGTCGGGGCCATCCGGGAGGAAACGCGTGAGGATGTCGTCGAGCAGCAGCAAGCCGCGTGAAGTGGTGCGCAGGCGCTCGCCATCTCCAGAGGCGACGACCTCCAACATACCTTGTTCGCAGGCCTCACTAATTTGCACCTCGTATTCCAACATGGGGTCAAGGCCAGTTGCTCTTCTCGCACGACTAAGCAGCACGCCCTCCTTTGACAGGCGAAGGCCCATCATCAAATGATCGAACAGGACAACTCGTGGCTCGGGCCTTTCGGACTCCCCCACTGGATCCTTGCCCTGTGCAATTGCTACCGCGTATTGCTCAGGGTCGGCAATGTTGCGACGACGAATTCCGTTTTTCCAACCTGCCGCCCCAGCTCCAATGCCAACGTACTCGAGCGACCTCCAGTAGCCGAGATTATGCAATGACGATTCACCCGGACGCGCGAAGGCGCTTACCTCATAAGCCTCAAAGCCAACAGCATCATTCAGGTGGCGAGTAAGGGTGAAGAGGTCGGCACATTCATCTTGGCCAGTGGACTGCCACCGCCCTGCATCACGAAGCCTGGTCAAGGCCGTTCCAGGTTCATAGCTTAGTTCGTAACAGGAAAGGTGCTCCGGCTTCAGTTCATGTATTGCCGTGAGGTCCTTGACCCAAGCTTCAGTGCTTTGACCAGGAAAGGCGTAGATCAAGTCGAGGTTAATTCGTTTGAACCCAGCAGAACGTGCGATCGAAAATGATTCGAGAGCCTGCTCCGGTGAATGGACACGGTCGTAGGCACGCAGGACATCCGGCCGCAATGACTGAACACCAATCGATAGGCGGTTGACTCCGCCGGAGAATGCGGCCTCTGCAGTAGCAGCATCGAGGGATTCCGGGTTAGCTTCCATGGTCGTCTCGAAAGAGCTAGCGCGGAAGCCACATATATCATCAAGCCCATCCAATAAGCGTTTAAGGGTTACAGGCGAGAGCAGGCTCGGAGTACCGCCTCCGATGAAGACCGATTGTGGCCTTAGTTGCTGAATCCGGTCGCGCGCTTCCGACAAGAGGGCGTCAACATAGTCGTCGATACTCTGGCTGGTAAGGGCGTAACTGTTGAAGTCACAGTACCTGCACTTGGAAACGCAAAACGGCGTGTGCACATAAAGTGACACGCCATCATCAGTTGGCAAGTCGCTAGGCAGCGACTTACTGTGCGGTTCGGTGTGGCCCGGTTTTTCCGACACCACCTGCACGTCGACCCGAGAACGGCAAGATCTGTTCGGGCGAGGTTCCTTGGACGACATAGGAGTGTAGTTTGCGCAAAGTGTGGCTTTCGATCTGACGAACGCGCTCACGCGAAACACCGAGTGCATTCGACACGGTCTCTAGAGTAGCGGGATCCTCGTTATCGAGACCATAACGCATACGCAGTACGGCTGCTTCGAGAGGGTCGATGATCTCCAGGATATCGCGAAGGGTCTCGAGAGAATCCTCGTGCATCACGATCTCATCAGGAGTCATGCAATCGCGATTGTGATCACGATGTTGACCTGGCACAGCATGCATTCCTTCACTACCGAGCGACGGTGCGGATTCCTGACTGCGCAATGTCTGCTGAACCACCTTGGTGTTCTTCTTCGACAACCCAATCTGTTCGGCAACTTCCAGTGGTGAAGGCCGTGCGCCGTTGTCGTTCTCGATCTCAGTGGAGACACGGTTCCACTTGGTGAGAATCTCGACCATGTAAGAAGGTACACGGACATTCTTGACCGAGTTGATCAAGGCGCGCCTGATGGTTTGTTGGATCCACCAAGTCGCGTAGGTCGAGAAGCGGAAGCCCGCTTCAGGGTCGAACTTTTCGATACCTTTCAGGAGACCAATGTTGCCTTCCGCGATCAAGTCAGGAAGAGTCAAGCCGCGGTTACGGAAACGCTTAGCGACAGAAACCACCAAGCGCAGGTTGGCCCGGATCATCTCCTCGCGGGCTTCTTCATTTCCTTCTTGAACAAGGCGACCTAGGGTCACCTCGCGCTCCGCATTGAGCAGCGGAACTTCGTCTATTTCACGTAGGTAGGTCTCTAGGCAGCGATCGGAAGCGATGGGTAGGCTCCTTGTGGCTTGGGAAGGATGAGGTTCGGACCACATCCGCACCTCTATGACCTTTTCGGCACAAGAAGTGTTCCCCTTTAGATTTCGCAAATGCCACAAAGGCGTGGAAGGAAATAGCCGAAATGAGACAATAGGTCGCCCCAAAGGGCCCCCACCATGGTTACACCCTCTGCTTGGCCGGAAGAAGGCCCGCGTCGCAGCCCGCTCACCGAGGCTCAGTTCTCCGAAGTTCTTAGCTCGGAAGGACTTGAGTTCGTTCATGAGCTTCAATTCCTGCGTTCGGCCGAAACCGCTGGCTGGATTGAGAGGCGCCTGTACTCCCTATATCGGAAAAGCACGGATTTAGAGACTTTCCTTGATGATCATGGAGCCCCGGCAAACCAAACATTCTTTAGGGTAAGGGAGCTTGTTGCTGGAATTCGTTGGCTTTCTCTTGCCTGCTCTTGCCTGGTGCACCTCCGTAGCCGCTTAGGTGTATACCCAGCCGCGAACCCGGATTGGGTAAGCACTCAGCTCCCCGACAATCTCAACAGAGCTATTTCGTGCTTTGGCGGATACCTGCTGAAGACATCCGAAAGTCTTTCCATGGAATGGGTTAAGGCAGGCTTGCACTGGGAAGATGAGTCACCGTTGGCGATCTCTGGCGTCTCAGGACCAGACTTTGTGCTGCCAGCTAACCGCTTGCCGGAGGCAGAAGAAAAGGCTGAGGCAGGCGAGAAGGACTCCCTCCCCGCCGCACGCATCGTTGGCAGGATTCTCAGAACACTGAGTATCTGGGCACCCATGCGAAGTGTCGCGACCAGCTCGCACGCAGAACGCACATCTTTTATGGCAGCTTTGTGTAGCGAAACCACCGCCCGTGATTTCGAGGCTCGAATCCATAACCTGCAGAGCGACTACGACTCAACGATTCGAGGCTCAGAGGATGAGACAAGCAATCCAGACCTTCTTAAGGTTCGCGGCACGATCAGTCAGTGTCTTCACCTTCTAGAAGCTGTGACTGCCCTGACTCACCTGTATGAGAGGCATGAAGTGCACCAACGACACCCCGCCACTCGCCGCGTTTTGGAGGGAGCCTTGAACTGGGAGGAGTACCTGGCATGCATGATTGACTACTGCGCACTTCCAGCACTGGAGAGCCTTTCCAACGCCGAGGACATTGCAGCTAAACTGCTGGAAGAGCTTACTACCAAAGCCTTTAAGGACTTGCCAATCCCTCAGGGCATAACGCTGCACGCACGCCCCCTCTCATTGATAGTAGGCGTTGTGCATCATTATGGTCTGCCGATAGAGATTGAAATAGCAGACGAACGCGCGAGTGCGGCATCAATGATGTCCATGTTGATTTTGTGTGGCAGCCATCTAGACGCCAAGTCCGTGCGCTTCCATGGCGACCCAGCGGTCCTCAGCGATCTAGAGACCTTGTTCGACGCGAGGCTGGGTGAAGACGGCATCGAGGCCCTTCCGAACGGCCTGAAGTACCTGGTGCGCTAACCTTGTGGCTTTTGGTGCGCCAATTGAGTAGGCTGCGCACTAAGCCATGAGCACTCCTTCTTCAAAACGTCTCGGCAAGGGCATAGGATCCCTGCTTTCCAACCGCCACGCCACAACTCCAGAAGGAGGCGATGGGAAACTGTGGGTCTCAAGAGAAGAACTGCACCCTAACAGCGAGCAA
>CAZJGH010000119.1:0-3101 GCA_964545405.1 uncultured Planctomycetales bacterium | reverse complement strand
CGCAGTCGACAAGGGCGTCGAGAGACTGGCAGAGTCATTGCGGCGCCACGGGATGATGCAGCCGATCCTTGTGACCCAGAGGCGCGAAGGAGGCTACGAGATTCTGGCTGGCGAGCGACGCTGGAGAGCTGCCGACCTTGCTGGCATGAAAAGCGTGCCGATCGTCCTGCGCGAAGGCACCTTGTCTGGCGACGAACGCCTCGAACTGGCACTGATCGAGAATATCCAGCGGGAAGACCTTGACGCCATCGAGAAGGCTAAGGCATGCGCTCGTCTAATGGCCGAGTACAACCTCACCCAGGAAGACGTCGCCGCGAAGCTTGGGTACCAGCGCTCAACTGTCGCCAACCTAGTCAGGCTCCTGGAGCTGCCAGCAGAGATACAGGAAGATGTTTCACGTGAAACAATTTCAGCAGGTCACGCGAGGGCGTTGTTGAAGCTGAAGGACACAGAGCTGCAAGCTCAGGCATGGCAAGAGATTAAGACAGGTGATGTGTCTGTGCGCGGAGCGGAGAAGCTTTGCTCAACCATGTCCAAGGGGGAGCGCGCGCCAAAGCACGGGTCTCGAGCGGCCAAGCCGGCCTGGGCGGCAGAGCTCCAGGACAAGCTGACCCGCGCTCTTGGCCTGCGGTCAGAGATTCGGCTGCACGCCCGCGGTGGAGGAAAGCTATTGCTCCACTTCGGCGACCTTGATGAGCTGGACAGCCTGGTTCAGGGGCTCAGTCTGCCTTCCGAGGCAGAAGAGCTTATGCATGGCTAAAAAAGAGCCGAGGGCCGCCGCTAGGCAACCCTCGGCTGGCTGTCGAGAAGACGTTTATAGAATGGTTGCTGACGACACCGTGAAGGAAACTTCAGGGTCGGCGCCGACGATTGCGGTTTTGAGATCATCGAAGCCTTCGGTGAAGACGCCGAAGACAGAGGATTGACCATCCGCGAAGGTGTTGTCCTCAAGGAAGATCTGAATCGCGTCAGCCTCTTGTTCACCTTCCTTGCCAGGAATCTGAATCATGGCGAGTGATCCAGCTAGGTGGTAGTAGCCGAAGTCGCGCTCTAGTGGAGGCGAGGATTCGGCCCCCAACCCAGGTAGCTTAAGGGTGCGGCCGCTAAAGGACTCAAGACCTTGACCATTGAAGCTGCCGGCCTCAACAGCCGAGAGGAACAGCTCTGAAGAAGCGGGAGAGGCCCCCTCAAACGCACCCACAGTAAACTCATAAGTAGTTTCCAGAGAGTCAGTTACGACGAACTTGACTAGGGTGCCATCAGGCTTTGGATTGGTGAAGTCCATGGAGCCACCGGTCTCGATTTCAGAGACGCGCTCCAGTAGGTAGCTGGCAATCGAAACAGAGCCCTCGGCTGTTGAGACCTTGAGTTCCGAAGCATCACCGCTGGTCAGGCCTTCAAGCTCTGGCCGAAGTATCTGAAGGGCGTTCATGTCGCGACTGAGAATTGCGACCTTGGTGGCGCCGAACACGATCCACGGGAAAATGCGGTCGTCGTCGCGAGCAAGCTGAAGGCTGGAGGCCAAGTTCTCTTCGATGTCCAACTCAGCGGTGATCGTTTGAAACAACGTCCACGACTCAGTCAGGGCGCCTTCCTGGATTGCAGGGCCGAAGCGCTCTTTGGCCGCGAAGCCAAAAATAACGACCAGCAGGACTAGCAAGAAGATGCGATTCTTCTTCAACCAGTCGAACAGAGGAGTGTCTTCGAATTCCATGTGCTGCTATAAAGCGTTTGTTTGCGGGTGGATACGACCGCGGACCCGCTAAAGCGGCATGCTAGGCGGGAGGTCGACCGCAAGTGGTTAAGAATCCTATCGGAATCCTTGCTCCGCGGCATGAATATTTGGCCTTTCACTTGGCAGAAAGTCTCCTGCGAAAAGCTGAGTCGTCCGTAAACTATGCACCCAAGCGAATAATCGCCATGAAAACATTCTCCTCCATAACTCTAGGCCTTGCCCTTCTAGGTGGACTATCCACCCCGGTAAGCGCCCAGCTTGCCCCCCAGAATCTTGAGGTTCAACGCGCATCCTTCGCGGAGCGCATGCCGGCCTCGACCATCATCTACCTCGAAATCCCCGACATTCCAGGCTTACGCTCTGGAATCGAGAAATCGAGCCTAGGCAAGATTTACAACGACCCGGAACTTCAGTCCTTCCTAGGTGAGAGCCTTTCCATTCTCGATCAAAGTTGGGTCGAGCTCCGCGGAATGGCTGCTGGTGTTGGGATTCCTGAAGAGCTCACATACTGGGAAGCCCTGCGCTGTGTTGAGTTCGGCTTTGCTCTTGAAGCTCAGCCAGGCCTTGAAAACCCATTCAGCCAAGAGCCGAACATTTTCGTCGGCGCGCGCATCGGTTTGTCCGAAGGCCTCGGTATGCCGGTGTTCGCTTTGTTGACGATGCTTCTGGAGAAGGAAGGCTTCGAGGTCGTCGGCACTGAAGCTGGCCAGGCCTTGGTATTCAGTCAGGGCGCAATGTTCGAGCCTGAAGAAGAGTGGTTCAGCATTGAGGTCGCACAAGAAGCTGACGACATCATCTTGGAGTTCACGATGGGGGCCAAGCCCGCAGGAAGCCTTGCCGCTACTGCCGGGTTCCAGAGCTCTCACGATGCGATGTTCACCGACGGCGCCGTTGTGTTCGGTTACCTGCAGATTCAAGACCTGATGCAGACCATCATGAAAGGTCTTGCGGTTGAAGCTCCTGAGGTCAACAGTTTCGTCACGATGGTTTATGACCGCGTGCTGAAGCCAATGCAGAACGTTTCGTTCTCTTCAGGTTGGTCCGACGAAGGCTCCTTCACGAAGGCGCGCGTCGAGATCTCCGAGAACCCAGGCGACCTATGGGCTGCAGGTCAAGCAGACTTGGCACTGCTTGATTACATCCCTGGCGATGCAGCTGCGTTCCACATCAGTAGCGTTAACGCCGGTGCGTGGGGGAGCTTCCTATTGGATTGCATCGATGCTGGCGGCGCGATGGATATCGGCGATGGCTTCACCGCAGCTGACATGTTGCAAGGTGGCAACAGTGAAGTTCACGGTTGGTTGTTCGGCGAGAAGCGCCCTGAGCTCGAGGCCGCGATTGGCGCCATCGGCTCCCAGTCGTTTGG
>CAZJGH010000118.1:0-9021 GCA_964545405.1 uncultured Planctomycetales bacterium | reverse complement strand
GGGGGGCTAGGCCCCCCTCCCCCAGTCTTCGACCACCCTGTTCTGCGGACGCGACGACTCCACCTCCATCGACAAGCTCACGGTTCGCTGGCCAAATGGCGAGCTGCAGGAGTTTGCTGACGTCAACGCGGACCAATTCCTGCACCTGACTCAGGGATCCCCCTCCCTTGAGCAGCAGGTCGCTGAAGCTAGCGGCAGCTGGAGTTATCCAGCTGAGCCGCAGCAGCGACTTGATAGTGCAGACTTGGGCCGCGTTACCGTCATCACCAAGATTCCGATGGCCGAGTTCCCGCTACCTTCCTTCGACAACCCGGAGCGCAAGGTAAAGGATTTCGCCGGACGCCCATTGCTGATTAACTTCTGGTCTACAACTTGTGCTGCCTGTATTGAGGAGCTAGGCGATTTCCATGACCGCCATAAGAAGCTCAATCAGGCTGGCCTCCAGATCGTCACGATGCTGGCGGATGGGCCAGAGAAGTTCGGCCAGGCCAAGAAAATCCTCTCTGCCGTCAACCTGCTGGATAACGCCGGCGTGGCTGATGAGAAGGTGACCGCCGGGATGCGCATCATCGCCGAGGCGGTTCTCACCACCGAGGTCGACATGCCTCTTCCCGTCAGCCTGCTCCTCGATCAGGAGGGCAATCTGGTGCAAATTCACCTCGGCGAGATGAGGATTCCTAACCTTTTGCGTGATTTGGCCATCCTGAGGCGGATGGACCCACATTCCCCGTCGGCCAGCGCATTGGCCTATGGCAGCCGAATCGCATTTAGGGATCGAGATTTCGAGGGTATTTCGAGGCTGTTCAAGGAAGCCAATATGCCTGAGCTAGGGGCCTATTACGCCAGTTTCATTGACCGATTCCGTCCAAAATCGGGCAACTGATTACTTGACGGAATCGCCGCTTCCGAATATTCTGTTCGACCCATTTCGCCCAGGGACACTTCTGTTTCGGGTGACATGAAGATACCTACATGGCTACCTACACCGGCCCCAAAGTCCGCCTTTCGCGCCAGCTCGGCGTTGCAATTTCGGACAACCCTAAGCACCTCAACACCCGTCGCCTAGATACTCCTCCAGGTGGCACCGCCAAGCGCATGCGCCGCTTGAGCGATTACGGCGTGCGTCTACGCGAGAAGCAGAAGCTCCGCTACTACTACAACGTGCAGGAGAAGCAGCTGCGCCGCTACATGAAAGAGGCGATTCGCCGCAAGGGCAACACCGGTGAGAACCTCATCGAGATCCTCGAGCGTCGCCTGGATAACGTGGTGCGCCGCATGAACTTCGGCCGCAGCATCTGGCAGGCTCGCCAAGTCGTCAACCACGGACACATCCTGGTCAACGGCCGCAAGGTTGATATCCCCTCCTACCAAGTACGCGCTGGTGATGTCGTCACCGTCAAGGAGAAGTCGAAGGAGAACATCGAGCGCAATGTCGAGCTAATGGGTGGCGAGTCCACCTACGAGTGGATGGCATTGGACCGCGCAAGCCTCACGATCACGATCACCGACAAGCCAAAGGGTGCCCAGCATCCTTTCGATGTGCACCTCGGCATGATCGTCGAATTCTACTCCAACTAGGATTCCTAGATAAACGGCCACTGCGAGAGGGCCGTTGGCGTGCAAACGCCGCTTTCCTCGAAACGCACCTGCTTCGGTAGGTGCGTTTTTTTATTTACTAGGGGTTGGACGTGATGAAGCGCAACAAGTGCGGCCTCTCTCAACGCCAACGGTCGTCCAGCGGGTTGTCGGGCTCATCCTCGCTGGTGGCGGCCTTATCCGATGCCTTCTTGAATAGGGCATCCAACTCGTTCTTGCGCCCCTTCTCAGCCTTGAGCGCCGCACCGAACGCATCCTGCTTACGCTGGGTGTTGCCTTCCATCCGCGCTTTCACCTCGGCTAGGTCTGAAGGCTTCTCACCTCCACCATGAGCAATTACTTTGCCGCTTTCACGATCGATCCGAAGGCGACATCCACAATCTGGGCACTTGATTTCTAGATCTTTCTTGCTCATTTCCTTCTCCGAAAACCGGGCTTAACGCCCATTCTATGCCGTTTTTTGAGCTGCGCCGAAGAAAAAACCAAATGCTTGGGGAAATAAACGGAACCCAAGTGGACCTGAACCCATCGTAAAAGGGAAGCAAGAAGAGTTTGCCGTCATCGATTCATCCAGGGGGCTGGCGGCGAGGTCTCTTGCTTCTTTTTTTTTTGCCCACTCAGTGCTGGCAACTGCAGGGCGTCGCCTTGCAATATGGGCAGCCGTTACCGTATTTCTTTTGCGCTGCAGCAGCCAAATCGATGCCACGGATTGAGGCCAGAGTGGACAGCCAGGCCAGGACGTCGGCGAACTCTTCCTCGAGATTCTCCCTGTCGTCATTGCGCCGCAATGCCCTAGTCAACTCACCGATCTCCTCGGCGAACCACATGTAGGTGCCCTCGATGCCGCGGGCCTTGTCCTTTTCGAAGTAGATGGCTTCGATTCGTTGCTGGAACTCGCGAATCTTCATGGTTACCCGGTGTGGCGAAGGAGGGAGAAGGCTAAATCGGATTCAGGTTCATCGCCAAGGTGTTTACGCAACTGAGCTTCCATCGAATCCATACCGTGTTCGATGGCGATCTTCGCCAACTGATAGACACCCGCCTCGCCAAGCTCCTTGCCGCTGGCAGAAGTGCACTCGAAGGCGGCTGGGCTGAACATGAAGATCGCGTCGCCAGCGTTCAAGTCGAGGTGCATGGTCTCCATCGAGTTACGGAAGATTGGCCCCTTATCGAATCCGAGGGCTATGCCATTGGGCTGCAACTTGCGCAGCTGACCTGCTTCTGCATCCCAGCGCACCGCTGGGGCTTGATGACCGGCCGACACCAACTCGACGCGCCCGTTTTGTGGATCGAGGCGAGCGGCGATTACCGAACAATAAAGACCACGGGCCAGATCTCGGTGCAAAGAGGTGTTGGCGCCGTCGAAAGCCACAGCCGGCTCGGCACCACCAAGCAGGCTGCTGCGCAGGTAAGCGCGAGTCATCGCCATCAACAAGGCCCCCGCCATGCCGTGGGTCGCGGGTGAGCCGACCAATGCAGTGATATGGCCCTCGCCATCTGCCATCAGGTCGACGAAATCGCCGCTGCCAGCCCCACCTGCTTCGATCAGGCAGCTTTCGATTACCCAACCCGCTGGCACATCGAATGACATCGGGGCGAGGTGTCGGCGCAGTTCGCGCAAGTTCTCCTTCTCGGCTTCAGTCGCGGCTAACTCCTCTTGGGTTTCCTGACCTTCCAACAGGTCGTCGACCATGCGCTCCATAGCCACCGCCAAGTGTGCGACTTCGCCGACGGCATCCTCACCGCGGATGTGTCGATCGAGATGCCCGCGACTGATCGCCATCACATCCTCGACCATCTCGATCAACGGTGCCGCCAAGCGCCGCGCGGTCATGGCACCGATGATTACAGTGGCGGCAACCAGGGCCCCGCAGACCAGGACAACCAATGCCAGGATTCTGCGTGCGATATCAGCTGGGGGTTCAGGTGGTGCATAGAAGGTCGCGGTCCCCTTAGGAGTGTCAGGTGTTGCCGGTCGCGGTGCCAACAGCACGCGCGCTTCCTTGTCGCCGTCGTTGGTTTCGACCATCCCGACGCCTTCCTGGACCAATACCCGATCATCAGTATTGTGGACGCGCATCTCCATGGCACCGCGCTTCGCTTCCGCTCCTTCCATGGTCACGGTCCGTGCTGCCATGTTGGCCTGCGCTTCAACCACAAGCTCATCGCCTAGGTCTTGGATTCCGGTGAGCAAGACATACGCGGCAATCGAGGCGAACACGCTGGCGAGCAAACCTAAACCCAGCGTGAAGCGGGTGGCGATACCGGCACCGGCCGGGCGTCGACGTTCGTATTGGGAGTCGCTCAACTACCGAAGAAGGTTGGGAACAAGTAGCGGATGATGGTGACGGCCAACAATGCGTAGGCGCCAGCCACCAAGTCGTCTACCACGATACCCCAACCGCCTTTGAGTTTCTCTAGTTGCCTTGCTGGATAAGGCTTAACGATGTCGAATAGGCGGAACAGGAAGAAACCCCAGATCAGATGAGGCCAACCTGGGAATCCAACCCACATCACCGCCACCATGTAGCCCACGACCTCGTCGAGGACAAACTGACCGGGGTCCTTGCGGCCATATTGACGCTCTGCCCAGCGCCCACACATGGCACCCAACAGGCTCATCAGGGCAGTAAGTGCTATCAGCAGCGGGAGATAGTGCTGTGGCCATGTCCAGCCGACGAGTGCGGCGACGGCCACGCCACCTAACGTGCCGAATGTGCCAGATGCAACTGGCGCATAACCTAGCCCAAAGCAGGTCACGTACATCTCGACAATCCGGTCCTTCGCGGATTTCATGGACATAGCCTAGCCGAGTTTCTCCAGCATGGAGTAGGCCATCAACAACGTGCGCTGCTCTCCGGTGCGCTCGAACTCCACTACGATTCTCGAATTGGCGCCGCGACCTTGGATTCGCACCACACATCCCTCACCGAAGACCGGGTGGCGGACCACGTCATCTACTTCCAAGCCCGACTCCTCTTCAATAGCTTCCTCTTGGGATGACGCTCCAAAGACGAAATCACTATCTGACTGTGCATGGCTCGAGGAGCCGTAAACACTTGTGCTTGAGACATCGCGCAACTCGTTCGCGATGGCCATATCCGGGAGCACCTCCTCGGGAAGTTCATCGAGGAAACGGGACGGCGTGGTTGGCCCAGGAGCCCCAGTCCGATAACGCATACGGCAATGGGATAGCAGCAGCTCTTCACGCGCGCGCGTGAGCGCCACATAGAATAGGCGACGTTCTTCCTCCAACCCTTCCGGCTCTTCGAAGGAGCGGGCGTGAGGGAACAGGCCTTCCTCAAGGCCGACTACAGCCACGCGGTCGAACTCCAAGCCTTTCGCTGCGTGCACGGTCATCAAGGAGACCCGTTCAGCACCTTCTTCCCAGCGGTCGACGTCAGTGAGCAACGAGATCTCCTCAAGAAATCCGCGCAAGCCGCCCTCCTCGCGTGAATCATATTCAGCAGCGAAAGCGAGAAGTTCATCGATGTTCTCGCCACGATCGACATCTTCCGTGGTGTCGAGAGCTTCGGCAAAATGCCGATAGCCACTTCGCTCGATGATCGTGCGCAGGGCAATCTCCGCCTTGCTGCTCTCGGCGCGAATCTTCTCGTACAACGACAAGAACTTCAGCACGCCCTTCTTGCCAGGGCCGCGAATGGAGCTGCGCACCTCATCGCGCTGGATAGTCACCAGCAGCGGTTCTTCATGTTCATTGCTGTAGGCGCGCAGGCGATCCAAGGTGGTGGCACCAATCCCACGTGGAGGGACATTGATCACCCGCTGTAGGGCAACGTCGTCGCGAGGGTTAACTACCAATCGGGCGTAAGCCACCAAGTCCTTGATCTCGCGGCGCTCGAAGAAACTCAAGCCACCGATGATCTGATACGGAATCTGCAGGCGCGTGAATGCGGCTTCGAGGGATCTGGAGCAGGCGTTGGTGCGGTAAAAGACCGCGACCTCCTTGGCCGGCGTACCGTTACGAATCCAAGCAGCGACCTTGATCGACACCTGGTTAGCTTCGTGTTCCTCATCGTGGCCATCTGTCAGACCTAGGGGCGGACCGTCCTCGCGATCGGTAATCAGGTCCTTTTCCTTGCGTGAGGTATTGTTGGCGATGACGTGTTGGGCGGCCTTGAGGATATTGCCGACAGATCGGTAGTTCTGTTCGAGGCGCACCACTGTGGCATCTGGGTAATCCTTATCGAAGCGCAGGATGTTCTCGATATCGGCACCTCGCCACCTATAGATTGATTGGTCTGGGTCGCCGCAGACGGCCAAGTTGCGAGTTGCCTTCGACAACTTCTTGACCATCTCGTATTGGATCTCGTTGGTGTCTTGGTACTCATCGACCACAACATGCTCGAAGCGATCGACCATATGTCGAGTGCCATTCTCATCTGCCTCAAGTAGCAGTAGGCCCTTCCACAACAAGTCATCGAAGTCGAGACAATCCTGGCGTGCCATGGCGGTCTCATATTTGCCATAGACGATGGCGCAACGCTCCTCCTCCATCCCGTACATCGAAGCCTGATCTTGAGCCGTTGCTGGAACCAAGCGCCGTTGTTTCCAACCCGAGATCAAGGTCTCGAAGCGCCGCGGGCGGAAGACTTGCGGATCCCAACCTTGATCCTTGATCAACTGCCGCAAGAGCTTGCGCCGATCATCGATATCGATGATGGTGAAATCCCTGCTTCGCCCAATCGGCTCTGGCTGCATACGCAACATCCGAGCGCATGTCGCATGGAAGGTGCCGACCCACATGCCGGTATGAGGCACCCAGGTGGCGATGCGACTTCGCATCTCCCCAGCGGCCTTGTTGGTGAAGGTAATGGCCAGGATGCGACCTGGCATCACTCCGCAGTTGCGGACCAGATGAGCGACCCTGCGAGTGATCGTGCGGGTCTTGCCGGTGCCCGCACCAGCCAATATCAACAGTGGACCACCAGCATGCTCAATGGCTTGCTGCTGGGCTGGGTTGAGGTCTGAGAGGAGTCCGCTGACCGGCATATCCCCCTATGATGCCGTCGTGCGCCGCACTTCGCACGGGCTGTTATCCTGATACTCATGAGCGCTGCGAATTGTGATTTGAACGCCGGAATCGGGATGGATCTCGTTTCCATTTCGCGCTTTTCCGAGTCGCTCAAGAAAGGTGGGCAGGCCTTCCTGGACCGCATTTTCACACCCGCCGAGCAGCAAGAATGCGACAGCCGCACCTACCCTCAACAGCATTATGCTGCGCGCTTCGCCGCCAAGGAGGCTGGCATGAAAGTGCTCGGCTGCGGCTGGACCGGGGGTGTCACCTTCACTGATTTCGAGGTCGTTTCCGACGGCACCAAAGTCCCGCTGCTGCTTCTGCACGGCAAAGCGGAAGAGCTTGCATCTCAACTGGGAATTGCCTCCATCGCCCTTTCGCTCAGTCATACCGATGAAACCGCAGGTGCATTTGCGGTGGCCCGTTAGCGGCCGTTTTGGCGCGCTAATACCAACGCAGCTGGGGCTTTCATCTGGCCTAATGCCCGCTTGACCCGCGAGCCCTCCTTGGTTGGAGCTTCACTCAAGACCTCCATCCTGGCGTGCAGTTCTTGCAGTCTCGTGCGCGCAAGGCGAAGTTGACGCGCTCCGATCAATGCCCTGATTAGGTAATCCGTCACCTGAACCTCCTCCGCTGGGCCCTCACAATCCTTGAGCCATTGCCTTGCGGTCTGCTCCGCTGACCCCCATGACATGGTCTGCAGATGGACCTTCAGCAACCACTCTCGAGCATCGTTGCGAAACCTAAGGCTGGCTTCTTCGCAAGCGGCCGCCCGACGATAGTGCCTTGCGGCATCTGACCAGCGGCGATCGCGCCGATCGATATGACCAACCTCAAGGATCGCACGGATATGGAGATCGCTCGACGGAGAGGCTGATTCAATCACCTCTTCGAATGCTCCGCGAGCACGGCCCGCTTCATCAAGGGATCGGTGAATCTCCCCTCGGCGAAAGGCGGCCACGGATACTTCAGACGATTCCCCTGGCCACCATCGACCTACCGCTTGGTAGTACTCGATCGCCTCGTGCAACAACTGCTGGCGCCTTGGCCCCTTTCGCCCCCGAGCCGCTTGGTGTGCATCTGTGGCGAGCAGAAGTTGCACCTCCGCAGACTCTTGTTTCGGAACAGGTTCACTAAGACTCGATGCCGGTCCTGGCTGCTGAAACTCCGCTGCGCCAGCTGCCACTCCAGCTTTGGCCCAAACCAGCGAAACGACAAGTACAAAGCTGTATCTCCTTATCAACTCCACAACGCCTTCTCCTCGCGCACTTGTTGGACCAGCACCTCGCGCAATCGCTTTCGTGCTCGATATAACCTCCCTTTTACCGTGCTGACCGAAGTGCCTTCCAACACGGCAAGCCCTTCGAAATCCGCTCCACCGTGGTAATAAGAGTGAAGATAGGTTCGATCCCGCTGCGGTAGGCTCTTCAAAGCTGCTGGGATCAAGCGCAACAATTCATTTCGCGGTACTTCCCCGCCACCGACATTCACCATTGGGTCGTCGTCATCGAGAGATGACGGATCCACCGCCCTCGAATACCACTCCATGCCAACGGAATGAGGCAATCGCCTGCGCACCTCATCCACCGCCAGGTTGCGTGCGACTCGGAACAACCAGCCGCGGGGGTGCCGAATCACGCTGCCAGCTTCGACAGCACCAAGCAGGCGCATCACCGCCTCTTGGGCAAGCTCTCGAGCCAAATCACGCCTCCCGAGTCTGGTCATCAGGAAGGCCTGCAGTTGCTGCGACCACTCGGTCAGATCATGTTCGGTGAAGCCCATCCCTCTTCTTCCAAGGTTTCTCACACCAGGAGGACGAAAATCCTCCGCCAAGTTCGCGATGTTAATTAAAAAAGGAAAACGCACCACGAATGATGCGTTTTCCACAGACCACACGAATTACCGTGTGGATAACCGAAAGTTATTAACGAAGGTTCAACTCGGAGAACAACTTCGACTTCCAGCCTGAACCTGGGAACAGGCGCTTAAGGCGTCCTGCAACGTTGCGTGCACCGCCGGAATCTCCGACCCGCTTCAAGGCATCGCCGGCGTAGTACATCGCCCGCGGCACCAAGCGCACCTCTTCACGATAGACACTTGCGACAGTCAGGAAATCCAGAATCGCCTCTTCAAGGTAGGGCTTCTGTTCAGCGAGGGTATCCATCGACAGTGCCTGGCGGTACGCGCAGTCTCCCTTGCCGGAAATCGCGCCAGCCATGACGGTGTCGCCGCCCTTACCTTCCTTGATGATGTTGTTGAAGAACACCCGCGCACCATCGTAATCCTTGTTGGTGACCATGGCGTTACCGACCTCGACTCGCGCGCGCGCCTTGAGCGCGTCGAGCGGCTGTTCGACCTCTACGTGACGATCTCGCGGGAGATGGCGG
>CAZJGH010000117.1:0-9045 GCA_964545405.1 uncultured Planctomycetales bacterium | reverse complement strand
GCACGGCGGGCACTCGCTTGACCAGAACTCCAGCAAGGTTGGTTTGCCGGCGCCGATTTGAGCGTTCGGATGGCCTTCGGCTCGAGCGGAGATCCACTCCTGTACCTCGAGTTCGGGAACAGTCTCGCCTTGGTCAAGGCCATCAAACGGGGCGCGCAGGACGCAGCTTGGAAGGAGCAGAGCAAGGGTGATGATTTTGGTGAGGTGGTTCATGGTTGAAGTTCTGGGTTATGTTTACGTTGTAAATATATGCCAAAAGTGTACAATGTCAACATCAAGTTTGAGAAAACTCATCGTGAATTCAGCAAAACCACCTAAGCCATACCACCACGGCAACTTACGTCAGGAGCTCCTAGACCATGCGGCACTTCTAATTGAGGGTGATGGCCTGGAGAGCCTGACCTTGCGCAAGGTCGCAAAGGGAATTGGGGTCTCACATATGGCCCCCTATCGACATTTCCCTGACAAGGCTGCCATCATTGCTGCCTTAGCTGAGCAGGGCTTCAAGGCCCTGAAGCGTGCTATGGAAGAAGCTGCAGCAACGGAGGATGCACCAAAAGCTCAAATCACTGCCCTTGGCCTAGCGTATGTTCAGCATTCCATATCTCACCCTGCTCAATTCCGTGCGATGTTTCGCGAGCATAAGGGGGATTTCCCCGACCTTGATGCCGCGAGCGCTGCCTCCTTCGGCGTGCTGATTGGAGCCATGGCCAGAGGTGTCGATAGCGATGTCTTGAATCAGGCCGATCCTGAGCAGCTTGCCCTGACTGCATGGACCACGGTTCACGGCCTGGCAACCTTACTGGTCGACGGATTCCTACGCACGGAAGACAGCAAGATCGACGATTTCCAGCAAGCTCTTGCCATCACCAGCCAGGTGCTGGAGAACCTGCTTCAAGGTCTCCTCAAAACTGGTCAATAGCAGTGCTGTTTGGCTATTTCGCTTTGCCTGGACCAGGCTAGAATATGGCCATGTCCCGCAGCATTCCCCTGTTTGATGACCTCAAGGCCGACTTCCCCCACTGGGAGAAGTGTGGCGACATGGTCGACCAGTGCATCGATTTGATGCTCAACCTGCGCCAAAGTGGTCACCCTGGTGGCTCGCGTTCTAAGGTTCACATGATGATTGCGTTGACCTTGTCTGGCGCAATGCGGTGGGACATCAGGCGTCCCGAAAAGGCCTTCGGCGACCGCTTCATCCTGGTCGCTGGTCACTGCACTCCATTGGTCTACGGCATGCTCGCCGTCTACAACGAGGCCCTGCGCCGTATGTACCAGAAGACCGGCGACGAGAAGTACGCGGTCTATGGTGGCGAGGAGCGCACCTTGGTTTGGGAAGACCTGCTTACCCTGCGCCACTCGGGCGGCCTGTCCGGACACGCGGAAGCTGAAGGCAAGACCATGATCTTCGCGGCCAACACTGGCCCATCCGGTCACGGTGGTCCTGTCGCTACCGGCATGGCATTGGCCCTCAAGAAGGCTGGTGCTGAAGAAGTACGGGTCTTCGCTGTCGAAGGTGAAGGTGGCCACACCGCCGGCTGTCACCACGAAGCCAAGCACACTTCATGGGGATTGGGGCTCGGCAACCTCAACTACCTCCTTGATTGGAACGACAACGGCATCGACCCTCGCCAGTACTCGGCGATGATGTTCGGTACTCCGCAGGAGTGGTTCGACAGCTACGGCTGGCGCACCCGCGGTGTACAAGATGGCGCCGACTACGCTGAGCTTGCTCAGGTCCTGCTCGATAACGTCTATGCCGAGGGCGATCAACCTCGCTGCACCTGGTTCAAGACCCTCAAGGGTCGCGGCTACGGAATCACCGGCTTCGCTTCGCACGGAGCGGCCCACAAGCCGAATGCCGAAGGCTATTGGGAAACCAAGAAGTTCTTCGCCGACAAGTACGGGGTCGAGTTCGATGGTTTCGGTCAAGGCAAGCCGGAAGAGTACGACGAGTTCCACGCTCAGACTGCTTCCAACCTGCAGACCGTGATGTCATTGCTCGATGACGAGACATTCTGCGCCTGGCTCGCTGACCGCCTTGTCGAGATCGGCGACAGCGTCCCTTCAAGCATCGAAGGCTTCAAGCTGAGCCAAGACGATCCGTTCCTGGATCCTGAGTTGATCGACCCGGCGACGATTCCTGCCGAGCTGTTCGAGAAGCCCGGTGCTAGTGCACCTAACCGTAAGGGTCTTGCCGTCATCGGTGCACACCTCAATGCCATCGGTCGCCGCAAGTACGGTCGCCCTGTGGTAGTTGCCTGTTCGGCCGACTTGGCTGACAGCACCAACATCTCCGGCTTCGCCAAGGACTCCGGTGGCCAAGAAGGATTCGGTTGGTACGAGCGCGACGACAACGTCGATGGCTCATTGTTGCCGACCGCGATCACGGAGTTCGGCAATGCTGCCTTGCTTACCGGACTTGCCGCGACCAACATGTCCGATGACCCAGAGAAGAAGTACGTCGGCTACTGGGGCGCTTGTTCCACCTACGGTTCGTTCAGTTACTTGAAGTACGGTCCTTTCCGTCTGTTCTCGCAAGCCGCGCAAGACACCCCGCTGCGTTATGGCAAGGTGATTTGGGTCGCTGGCCACTCGGGACCTGAGACCGCAGAGGATTCGCGCACCCATTTCGGCATCTTCTCGCCAGGCATCACCCAGTTCTTCCCACGTGGGCAGGTGATGGATCTGCATCCGTACGAGCCCAACGAAGTCGGTCCATGCTTGATGGCCGCCCTCGGCCAGGACGTGCCGATCGTTGCCTTGCACACGACTCGCCCTAACGTCGAGGTCCCTGATCGCGAAGCGCTTGGCATGGCTTCATACATGGATGCCGCCAAGGGTGCATACATCATTCGCGACTATGACCCATCACGTCCGGCTGACGGCTGCATCTTCGTGCGTGGAACTTCCTCCACGGCCAACGTCGTCAAGCTGCTGCAGAATGGCGCATTCGATGGCGACGGCCCGAACGTGAAGTTGGTCGCTGCCATTTCGCATGAACTTTTCATGCTGCAGGACGAGGCTTACCAGGAGTCAGTGGCCAGTAAGGAAGACTGGTTCAACAGCACATTCATCACTAATGGCGCCCGCCAGATGATGTGGCTCTGGACTGCACATAAGACCTCATACAACTACGCCATGGGTTCCGACTGGGACAACCGTTGGCGCACTGGTGGCTCAGGCGATGAGGTCATCGCTGAAGCGCACCTTGATTGCGAAAGCCTGATGGATGGCATCAACGGATTCGTTGCCGACCGCGAGAAGCGTTTCGCTGCTGCTGGCGCTCCGGAAACGGCCAACGCCTAGAGTCTGCTTGAGGGCGGTGAAGGGTTAGCCTTTCACCGCCACGCATTCACCTGTGGCCAGGTAGTGATTCATCGCTGCCTGCCAAGTCTGCATGAAGGAATCGAACCAGGCCTGGGTGAAGGTCTCCAGGAACTCCTCCCCCGCTGCACTCAATGCGGTGAAGCTGTAGGCAATCTCGACGCGCGAGAACTCGTCGCCATCTTCCTTCACCTTGATCTCGATGTGACCGATGGTCTTGCCTGGTGCGACCTTGTACATCTCCACTTCGGTGTTGTCGGCGTCGTGCCGAGTGATTATCCAGATGGCTTCACTATCGCCATCAGGAGTCGTGAACATGCAGTCGTGCTCTGCACCACCACTCTCGCTGAGCACCTGACCTACTTGCCATCCCGGTACCCAGTCAGCCTCTCGGACAGGGCACATCAACGGGAACACCTGCTCCGGTGGGGCGATGATCTGCTGAGTGAAGGTATGGCGAACCCGCGATGGTTTGCGGATATCCATAGCGCTTACCCGTCGCTGGCTTCAGACGACCCGGCATCCTTGCAGGACTCCGGGGATGCAGGCGCTTCACCTTCGAGCGGTGACTGGATGGTCATCGCCAAACCGCCAGGTGCCAACGCGAAGTAGATGCACTCGCCGTTGGCCTGCATTGGACCCTTCATCTCGATGCCGTTGGCTTTGGCATGCTCAGCGTAATCGTGAGCGTTGTCGACGACGACCTGCAGCATGACTCCTTGTGGCATGCCTTCGCCCTCCGGCCAGATCTCCACCCAACTGTCGCCAGCAGGAAAGATGCCGCCCTGAGGTGATTCTGGATCATTGTCCTTCAGGGGCTTAGCGATACACGGTAGACCGAGACCCAGGCCGAGGAACTCGACGAGCTCATCGGCTTCAGGGGAAATGGCGCAAAAACGGATGGACTTGACTTCCATGGCGTCGGGATTCTACGCGCGCGCTCGGGATAAGGGTCTCAAATACCCTTCTGCAGCCAGCGACGCGCCACATCGGAGATGATGTCCGCAAGCATGACCAACAAGCCGCCAAGCAGGATGAGGAACAGCATGGTGCTGTACTGACCGTGAGCTCTGGCCTCAATCACGTAGTATCCGAGTGAGACCACACCTAACATCCCGAGGACGGTCGCCTCACGGACACATGTCTCGAAACGATAGAAGAAGTACAGCAGATACCGACCTAGGGCCATCGGGAACACGCCCACCATCGCCACATCCTTGCGAGTTCCGCCAGCCATCGATAGGGCCCGAAGCGGTTGCGACGGCAGGTTCTCGATGGTCTCTCCGGCCAGTCGACCGAGGATGCCTGAGTTATGCAATGCCAATGCCAACACCGCCGGCCAGGCATTGTTGCCGAGCATGGCCAAGAACAGGAACGCCCATATGTACTCGGGAACCGCGCGCAGCAGGATGCACAAGATTCGGGTGGCCTGGGCGACCCTATCCAACCCGTGGCTGCAGGCACCGTGGCCAACGGTTGCATGCGGAAGGAATGGATGCGCGGACATGAGGTTGCGCGCACCGAAAGCCCCCAAGATCGCACCGGCCACTGCTGCCAGCACGATAGCCACAACCGAGATGCAAAGAGTGGCGTACATTGCACTTGCACCGGTGCGTTGGAATTCATCTGCACCCCAACTCCATAAGCCTGCCCAACTGAAGTTGCCGTCGCGTAAGGACACTGGCAGCAGGTCCTTCTCCAAGAAGCGGTCGAGGTTCTGCATGCGGCGCGGGCTGAACATCTCGCTGAGATCGATGTCGCTCATGAACCAGGCGGCTGCCGAAGCCACCACAGCGATCGCTAACGAGAATCGAACCAGACGACTCTGCGGACGAGAACGGCGCAAGGCTTGGATCTGAGCAAGGCGCCAGTTCATGCGACGAACCTCCGACGCAACTGTGAGCTCCATGCCTCAAGCAGGACAACCATCAGGATGAGGGCGTAAAGATAAGTCCAGACCTCGCGATAGTGCAGGTTCTCGAAGGATTGGCGCAGGTACAAGCCGATGGTCGTGAACCCGAAGAACCCTAGAACCGCGGATGAGCGCACTGCACATTCGAAACGGTAGAAGGAATACGCGGCGATGTCAGGAAGCGCACGCGGAAGCCGCCCGAAGAAGAACACCTGCAACGGCGATGCTCCCAAGTCGGTGAGGGCGTCCGCGGCTGCACGTGGACTTTCGTCCAACATCTCCGAGAAGACCTTGGCAAGGGTTCCTGAATATGGGATGGCGATGGCGAGCACGGCAGCGGCTGGGTTGATACCCAATGTCGCCAAGAACACGACGGCTAACAGTAACTCATGTACCGACCGCATCGCTGCGATCGCGATTCGCACCGTCCATCTCAAGACCCCCCAACCAGCGTGGCGACGCTCCCAGAAGCTCGAGCTCGCGAGGACTCCTAGCACCATCCCGACGAGCAGTGAAAGGCTGATCGCGGCCACCGCATAGACAAGCGTCGTCCAGATGCCGGAAGCCACCTTGGCCAGGAAGGGCGGAGCGTCGTCTGGAAGATAGCCGCTTGTCTCGTAGACGAACGCCGGCTTGATCGCTGCGAAAAAGAACTCTCCGACGAGCTCGAGGCCACCGCCAGTCGGCACCAGCTCGGCGAAGGATAGGTCCAGTCCCCAGAAAGCAATGAAACCGGCAAGTAGGATTCCGGTCAGGATTCGGCCTCTCCGGGTGGAAAGTCCGGGGGCCTTCGGCAAGCCAGCCTGTTTAGCTGACATTGGACCCGTCCTCGATCCTGTAAAGCTCCTGAATCATCTCGGGCGTCAAGTCCTGCGGCGAGCCGTCATAGCTGACTTGACCATCGCGCAAGCCGACGACCCTCGGGAAGAATTCACGCGCCAGCTCGATGTCATGAATAGACACCAGCAAGGTCCAGCCTTCCTCTTCAGCCAACTCCGTCATCAACTTCAGCAGGTCGCGTGAACGTGTCGGGTCGACCGAGGCGATCGGTTCATCAGCCAGTAACGTGCGTGGTTGCTGGAACAACGCTCGCGCCAAGGCTACTCGCTGTCGTTGTCCACCCGAAAGTGAGTCGGTCCGTTGATAAAGCTTCTCGCCGATGCCGACCCTCTCAAGGATGCGGTGGATATCCAGCAAGTCGTCGTTCGACGTGCGGATGGAGCTTCGTAAGGAAGACCAGAAGCCACGTTGGCCGAGCCGTCCGGCAAGCACGTTGTGCAATACCCTCAGGTTGGAGACCAGCGAATGGTCTTGATGGACGAAACCGATACGCGAGCGAAGCTCGCGCAACTTGGACTGATCGAGACTTTGCAGGTCGACCCCCTGCACCTCAACCGTACCCTGGCGCGGAACGATGACGCCGTTGACGACTCTCAACAGCGTGGTCTTGCCGGCTCCACTTGGGCCGAGCAACGCCACGCGTTCCCCTCGGCCCAAATCAATACTCACCTCGCGCAGCACCGGCTGGCCGCCGAGGTGAACGACTACGCCATCAAGACGCAGGCCATTACTCAATCGATGAACCCTAGGTCTTTGGCGAGCACAGCGATCGACGCGAAATCCTCGTTCGAGGCGGCAATAATGCCTTCTTCGCGGCTCATCGCCTTAAGCAAGCTGGGATCGGTTGCCGACACTAAGGCCGCCTGGATCTTCTCGGTGAATCCAGCGCCATAGGTCTCCTCGACAGACGGGTGACTAGTCCAATTGTAGTCCGCGTATGGAGGTGAGACCCAGATGATTCGGCAGCGCTCGGGATCAAGCTTGCCCTCTGCCACCATGGTGTCATAAGTGACGTAGTTCAACGCACCCACCTGGAAGGTGCCCGCCTCGACCAGCTTGGCGGTCTTGTCATGGGAACCTGAAAAGCTCGATTCAGTACCGAAGAACTCCAGTGGGGATTTGCCCGAGTTGATGCGGATGAAATGCTCAGGCATCAGGCGCCCGGATGTCGACTTCTGTGACCCGAAAGTGAAGCTCATACCAGCGATTTCAGCAGGAAAGTCGTCGGAAAGCTCGAGACCTGTCGACGAGTTGGCGACGAAGTAGGACTTGAAGGTCGGGTCGATCTTGCCTTGGGCAATCGCGCGCGAGCCTTCGACCGCATCGCGAGCCTGCACACCACTCAAGCCGCCGAACCAGGCCAGCTGCACGTCGCCGTTGCGGAACATCTCGACGGATGCGGTGTAATCAGGCGTCGGTACATATTCGACCGGCACGCCCAATTGTTCCGACAGGTATTCGGCGACAGACTTGTACTTCGCCTCGAGTTCTGTCGAATTCGAATCGGGGATAGCAGTGAATCGCAAGGTGGCGGAATCACCATCGGTAGCAGATTCCTGGTCACTGCAGGCAGGAAGAGTCAAGGCCGCGCAAAGGACGCCTAGAAGGACAATAGATTTGGTAGTAGAGTTTTCCATGGTAGACGGCGAAGCGTAGCGCCGTAGGCTACCCCTCCCTGCCTATTTCTGCAATGTCCAGCGCTTCAACGTATCTTCCAGCACGTCCTGTCGCACCGGCTTCGGGATGTAGTCGTCCATGCCGGCGGCGAGGCACTTGGCACGATCGCCTTTCATCGCGTTAGCGGTCATCGCGACCACCGGTACTCGACCGATCCCTTGCTCGTGTTCACGGATGGCCTTGGTTGCTCCATAGCCATCAAGCTTGGGCATTTGGCAGTCCATGAGGACGACATCGAAAGACCCTGAAGCAACAGCTTCAGCCGCATCCTCGCCATTCTCGGCTATTTCGACAACGCAACCAAGGTTCTCGAGCATCTTGCGTGCGACCTTTTGGTTGATTGGGTTATCTTCAGCGACCAAAATACGCACACCTTCGAGCGGATTAAACGCTTGTGCGGGGATGTCGGTCTGCTCGTCGAGCTCGCATCCGGATTCAGCGGCATCCATCTGGGTATCTCCCCCACGCCGCTCTGCCTCGAGGTTCAAGGCTTCTTCCAGCCCGGCCAACATCGACTCCAGGTCGCCTTCGACTTCCACTTCGGTAGGCGCATCGCTTGGGCGAGGCACCACAAGGCATTCGAACAACCTGCTGCGCCGAGCTGGTTTGATCATCACTTCGTCGACCAATGAATCGACGTTCTCCGGGAACTGGCTGTTGTCGCATACCGATGACAACAGGATCATCTTGATGTTGGCGAATCTCTGATCTTGGCGCACCCGTGTTGCGAGGCTCAAGCCGTCTTCGCCTGGCATCTGATAATCGAGCACGATTCGTTCGATTCGCTGGGCGAAGTCATCTGAATCCTCGAGCATCTGCCATGCTTCTGCTGCAGATTGTGCCGCGATCACATTCACGCCGACTAACTCTAGCTGTTTGCCCAGGACCTTCAGGTTAGTGGTGTTGTCGTCGACGATAAGCACTCGCATTCCGGCGAGCTGGTCGACCTGATTGTGGTTGGTGTCGTCTTCCTCGATCGGTTTCAGGTTAGCCGTGAACCAGAAGGTAGATCCCTCGCCCGCGACACTCTCGACTCCGATTTCACCTCCCATCAACTCGGCGAGTTGGCGTGAGATCGAAAGGCCCAAACCAGTGCCACCGAAATTCCGGGTGGTAGAGGCATCAGCCTGTGAGAAGGCAGTGAACAACTTTGGCAGTGCATCTGGTGGGATGCCGATGCCAGTATCGCGTACTTCGAATCGTGTGCGTCCACCTTCATCCGATGTCACGGAGACGACCACCTCACCATCTTCGGTGAACTTGATCGCATTACTGATCAAGTTGGAGAG
>CAZJGH010000116.1:0-9071 GCA_964545405.1 uncultured Planctomycetales bacterium | reverse complement strand
AAGCGCAAGGATTACTTCCGGGCTAGTCGTGAAGGCAAGCAAGGTGGCGCAGCTGAGCGCCTCGAAGACTTCGAAGTCTAGTCGGACAACTCTGGAAAGCCGCTGCTGGTGCTGGCCACAAGCTTGTCGCCGGAGCGCGTGATCAGGAAGCACTCGACCCCGTCCATCTGCTCGATCATCATCATGCCGGCAAGAGGGCCAGCCACCATACAAGTGGTTGCCAACGCATCAGCCAACATGCAGTTCGGCGCCAGGACCGTAACGGAAGCCATCGAATGCTCGACCGGCTTGCCAGTGCGTGGATCGATGGTGTGCGAGACACGTTTGCCATCGACGATCCGGAAGTTGCGGTAGTCGCCGCTGGTAGCGACGGCGATGCTGCCGAGCTCGAGCACGGTCTGCAGCTCTTGCCCGATGCTGGACATGTCTTGCGGGCGGTCGATGCCGATGCGCCATGCACGACCACTAGGGGAGTGGCCGGCAGTCCGTACTTCGCCGCCGACTTCAACCATGTAATCGGTATAGCCATTCTCCTCCAAGGTCGCGCACACGGCATCGACTCCATAGCCCTTGGCTATCGCCGACAGATCAACCTTGAGGTTGTCGACATCCTTCCGCAACGAGGTCGCACCGACGTGGAGCTTCTGCCAGCCGCAGCTAGCCAGAGCCGCTTCCAGCTCACTGTCTGAAGGAGCGGTGGGGGCAGCTTGGGCGGGTCCGAATCCCCACAGGTCGACCAGTGGCATCACAGTGACATCAAATGCGCCGCTGGAGAGCGAGGCGATCCGCTGCGCCTCACGGATCACGTCGGCGGTTTCCGCGCTTACTTCAAAATCATGGCCGGCAGGAACAACGGCGAAGCGGCTGATTTCAGACTCAGGCTTGTAGGTCGACATACGTCCGTCGACGCGGGCCAAGGTCTCTTGAATGCCCTGCAGCACCACAGCCGTATCGGTGCCATTGGTGGTCGATGTGACCGACAGGGTCACGTTCCAGCGCACGCCCATGGTGTCGCCGCTGAACGACAAGTTGGGACGTTGATCGCGTGGCCCAGGAGCCTCCATCCGGCCTGATTTAGTGTCTGAGTTGGGCTGTCCACAACCAACCGCAATCAGGCCCGCAATGACGGCTATCAGGCAGCAAAACCGCGAAGGTGAGAGGCAATCCATGGCGGAATTCTAACGCCATTTTGGACGCCCGAAGATTGGCAAGACGGCCGCACAAAAGCAGACCAAAAGGTATACAATGCCGCCGGAAAACTAATCATGCTGCAACAGCTTCCTCATGAACCTCACAAGATCAAGACGGTTCGTCGGGTCTTATTTCCCAGTGTTGAAGAACGGCGCCGTCGACTAGCGAAGGCGCATTTCAACGTCTTCAACCTCACACCTTCGCAACTTGCATTCGATATGTGTTCGTTGGGCACGTCGGCGATGACACAGGAGCAGTTGGCTGGCCAGTTCCTCGGCGATGAAGCCTATGCGGGGGCGAGGAACTTCGAGAGTCTGGAAGCGGCAGTGCAGGAAGTGTTCGGCCATAGCTATATCTGTCCGACCCACAACGTGCTCGGCTGCTTGAAGTTGGTGGTCGCGACCATGGTCCCGGCTGGTTCCAGGATCCCATCCAACGCGCGCACTCGGATCGACGTCCTCACTCCCCAGAACGTGACGGTAGTGGATGTGCGTGACAAGCGCGACGGGGTTTTCACCGGCAACATCGACCTGCAGAAACTTGAAGAGGTCATGCAGGACGATGAAGTAGCGATCATCGGTCTACAGGTGTTCGCCGACGGTCAACATCCGATCTCGTTGGATAACCTGCGCTCGGTCCGCTTGCTTGCCGATCGCTTCGGCAAACGGGTGGTGATGGATCTCTCACGTGTGATCGAGAACGCCTGGTATATCCAGCGACATGAAGCCGGCATGGCCAACTTGAGTATCGCTCAGCTGGTCAAGGACATCGCCAAGAGCGCGCACATCATTCAGGTCGACGCCGCCCAGGATTCCAAGTGCCCATCAGGTGGCTTGTTGGCGACCGACAATCCGCAGGACCATGAGGCTTTCCGCAATGAAGTCGTGGTCTATGAAGGGCTCCATACCTACGGCGGCATGGCTGGACGTACCATGGAGATGTTCGCCCGCGGCCTGCGTGAGATGTGCATCGAGGAGGAAGTCCAGTGGGTGATGCAGGAGACCGAGAGGTTCTGCCAACGCATGCAGGACGCCGGAGTGCCGCTCGAGCGTGGATGTGACGGTGCGTACATCAAGGCCGATGAGTTCCTGCCACATCTGCAGCGCCATCAACAGGATGCCTTCTCGGCAGCCTTGTACATGATTTGCGGGGTAAGGGCGGTAGCTCATGGTCTAGTCGGACGTGACTGCCTGGTACCAGTGCAGATTCCACGCCTAGCGATGACTTCGCGGCAGTTGGACCAGGTCGGCGACGCCATCATCAGCCTTTACGAGCAGCGTTCACGAATCGGTGCATTGGAGATCATCGAGAGCGGCACTTGGCGTGATGAGATGACCTACCGCTGGGTATTCCCGGACTTGGATGCCTTCGTGTTCGACACTTACCCGTTCACCATCCACACCATCGAACGCATCGCGACATTGTCTCGTGAACGTCGTCTCAAGGCAGTGCAGGAAGCTGGCTACAACACCTTCTTGTTGCGTTCGGAAGACGTCACCATCGACCTGCTGACGGACTCCGGGACGTCGGCCATGAGTACCAACCAATGGGCGGCATACGATGCAGCCAAGTCGACACCGGCAACTTCGGATGAATACCTGCAGTTGGTCGAGGTCCTTCAGGAAGCGACCGGCTATGAACACATCCTCCCGACTCACCAGGGGCGTGCAGCCGAGCAGATCCTCTCCGAGATCATGATCAAGCCTGGGCAGTTGGTGCCAGGCAACATGTACTTCACCACCACCAAGCTCCATCAGGAGATAGTGGGTGGGGTGTTCGCTGACATCATCGTCGATGACGCTCACCAGCCTCAGAGTGACTTCCCATGGAAAGGGAATATCGATCTCGGCAAGCTGAAGGCGCTAGTCGACAAGCATGGTGCTGGGAAGATCGCCTACATCAGTTTCGAGCATTCGGTGAACATGGCAGGTGGTCAACCGGTGTCGATGGACAACATGCGCGAGGTCTACGCTTACTGCAGTGCCTTGAACATCCCAGTGTTCTTCGACGCCACCAGGATGGTCGAGAACGCATACATGATCCAGACCCGGGATCCGCATTACTTCAACACCAAGGTGCGCGACATCCTGCGTGAGATGCTGCTGTACGGAGACGGCTGCACGGTGTCCGGCAAGAAGGACTTCCTGATCAACATCGGCGGCTTGCTGGCCTTCAAGGACAACAAGGAATGGGCAAAGGCCGCGCGGTCATTGTTGCGGGTCTATGAGGGCAACGTCACTGATGGTGGACTTGCCACTGCCGACCTCGCTGCGATCAGAGTCGGCGTCGATGAGATGCTGGACGATGCCTACATCCGCGCGCGGGTGCGACAGACCGAAGCGCTCGGTCAGATGTTGATCGATGCTGGGGTGCCGATCGTCACTCCTCCAGGTAGCCATGCGATCTTCATCGACGTCAAACAGTTCCTGCCGCATGTCGACCAGGATGAATATCCGGCGCAACGCTTGGCGGCGGAGATCTACGTCGAGACTGGGGTTCGTCCGATGGAGCGCGGTAACGTTTCGAAGGGAAGGAACCCTGATACCGGAGAGAACTACCGGCCTGAGCTTGAGCTGGTGCGGCTGACCATCCCACGTCGGGTGTACACGCGTGATCACATGCGCGCGGTGGCTGATGGCATCATCAGGCTGTTCGAGAAGCGCGACACCATCGGCGGCTTGAAGTGCGTGTACGAACCGGAGAAGCTGCGCTTCTTCCAGGGTCGCTTCGAGGCCTTGCCGGTGGCAGTCAAGGTGGGGGTGGCTCACTAACCGTCACCCAAGACCGGCAAAGGCCTAGGCCAAGCGAATACAAAGGAACAGGCCAGCATCGCGAGTGCGACGCTGGCCTGTTTTCGTGACTAGCTATCTCTAGCCGCCGAAGTCATCCAGGAAGATGTCTTCAGGCTCGACACCGAGTTCACCGAGCATCCCGATCACCGCCGAGTTCATCATCGGAGGACCGCACATGTAGTACTGGCACTCCTCTGGAGCCTCGTGGTCAGCAAGGTAGCTGTCGAGCAGCACCTGGTGAATGAAACCTGTCTTGCCCTTCCAGTTGTCTTCTGGCAACGGATCGCTGAGTGCGAGGTGCCATTCGAAGTTCGGGAACTCCTCGGCGATAGCATCGAACTCCTCGACGTAGAAGGCTTCCCGCAACGAGCGCGCGCCGTACCAGAACGAGACCTTCTTGTCGGTCTTCAGGGTCTTGAACAGGTGAAGCAGGTGCGAGCGCATCGGCGCCATGCCAGCACCACCACCGACGAACACCATCTCACGATCGTTGTCCTTGAGGAAGAACTCGCCGTAAGGTCCAGAGATGATCACCTTGTCACCAGGCTTCTGGTTGAAGATGTAGGAGGAACCCTTGCCGGTCGGCAGGCCTTCGGTGCGTGGGGGTGGAGTCGCGATCCGCACGTTCAGCATCACGCGGTTGCCTTCAGCCGGGTACGACGCCATCGAGTAGGCGCGTTCGACGGTCTCCTTGGTCGTGGAGCGGATGTCCCACAACTTGAAGGTATCCCAGTCCTCGCGGTACTCTTCCTCGATTTCGTACTCGGTGTACGGGATGTCGTGTGGAGGGATCTCGATCTGGATGTAACCACCAGACTGATAATCGATGCTCTCGCCCTCGGGCAACTGCACCACGAACTCCTTGATGAAGGTCGCGACGTTGTTGTTCGAGATGACCTCGCATTCCCACTTCTGAACGTTGAACACCGACTCGTCGATGCGCAACTTCATGTCGTTCTTGACCTTGACCTGACAGCCGAGTCGCCAGTTCTCCTTGGCCATGCCGCGGCTGACATGAGTCTCTTCGGTCGGCAACAGCGTGCCACCGCCCTCATCGATCTGCACCAAGCACTGGCCGCAAGTGCCGCCACCGCCACATGCAGATGGGATGAAGATCTTCTGCGAAGACAGCGAGTTCAAGACCGTGTCGCCTGCAGGGAGGGAGATCGCTTCGGCATCCTTGCCGTTGATGATGATGCTCACGTTGCCGCTCGAGACCAGCTTCGATTTCGCTGCGAGCAAGATGAACACGAGGGCAATGACCACGACCGTGAAGCCGCCGACGCCCAGGAAGATTGTTGTTAAATCCATCGTTCGCTACTCCGCTCCTAGAGCTGGATGCCTCCGAAGATTGTGAAGCCCATGGCCATCAGGCCGGTTACGATGAAGGTGATGCCGAGCCCGCGAAGACCGCCGGGCACGTTCGAGTACTTCATCTTCTCGCGGATGGCCGCGAGAGCGACGATCGCAAGCGCGAAGCCGACTCCAGCACCGACACCGAAGACGGTGCTCTCGACCAGGTCGTACTCGCGTTGAACCATGAACAGCGAACCACCGAGGATCGCACAGTTCACCGCGATCAGCGGCAAGAACACTCCAAGTGCGCCATAGAGCGCAGGTGAGTACTTGTCGATCGCCATCTCCACGATCTGCACCGCCGCCGCGATGGTGGCGATGAAGGCGATGAAGTTGAGGAACGACAGGTCTATCTCAGCGGCACGTTCAGCACCAAGCAGCCAACCCAAGGCACCCTTCTGCAATAGGAAGGTGTAGATCAGGTTGTTGAGCGGGGTGACGATGGCGAGCACGAACACCACGGCGATGCCGAGGCCGAGTGCGGTATCCACCTTCTTCGACACTGCCAAGAATGAGCACATGCCAAGGAAGAAGGCCAACGCCATGTTCTCGATGAACACGGACTTCAGGAAGAGGTTCAGCAGTTCCATCAGTTCGTCTCCTCCTGCAGCTCCTTAGAGGCAGTGCGTTGGACCCAGATGATCAGGCCGATGATGAAGAACGCGCCAGGCGACAGCACCATCAAGCCGTTAGGCATGTACCAGCCACCGTTCGAGGTGGTCTCAAGGACCGTGAAGCCGAGCAGCTTGCCGCTGCCGAGCAGTTCACGAGAGCCGCCGACGAGGATCAGGATGACCGCGTAACCCAGCGAGTTGCCGACCCCATCGAGGAATGATTTCCCCACCGGGTTGGCCATCGCGAAGGCTTCCGCACGACCCATCACGATACAGTTCGTGATGATCAAGCCGACGAACACCGACAGTTGCTTACTGACTTCGAACACGAAGGCCTTCAGCACCTGATCGGCTACGATCACCAACGAGGCGATGATCGCAAGCTGGGTGATGACTCGGATGCTGCCAGGAATCTTGTTGCGCAGCAGGGAGATCACCACGTTTGCTCCTACCAACACGAAGGTCAGCGCAGCACTCATTACCAGTGCCGTCTCGAGCTTAGTGGTCACCGCAAGGGCCGAGCAGATACCGAGTACCTGCAAGGTGATGGGGTTGTGCAGATGCACAGGCCCGAAGAGGACTTCTTTAGTCTCTTTCTTCATCGCTTCGCCTCCTTCTTGAGGAATGGGCCGTAGCCTTCTTCACCTAGCCAAGTCAGCATGGTGTTGCCGACGGCGACGAAAGTCAGGGTCGCACCTGACATGCCATCGATCTCGTGATCGGGGTCCTTGGCCAAGCCACTCTTGGTGACGGTCAAGGCAGCGGTGCCGGTCTCGTCGAAGACCTTCTTGCCAGGCCAGCGACCTTTCCAGCTCGGATTGTCGATCTCACCGCCAAGGCCAGGAGTCTCGCCGTGCGCGTAGAAGGTGATGCCTTTTACGGTCTGCAGGTCGGTCTCCAATGCGAGGTAGCCGTACATGGTCGACCACAAGCCATTACCCCAGATCAGGAATACATAGCATTCCTTGCCAGCGGAAGTGACCTTGAGCACCAACAGCTCCTTAGGCAAGCGCGAAAGACGTGCACTCTTGGCAGCCGAGCTGGTGGTGGCGGAGCTCAACTCCTTGTCTTTGGCCGCCTTGATCACGGCCGCGGGATCGAAGACCGCCTTGGCATCAAGGATATCGCCGGTGGCGGTATCGATGCGTAAGGTCTCGATGTCCTGGAACATGGCTTCGGCTTCCTCGGCGTTCGGCTTTTCGCCGTCCACGATGAGCCCTGCCACGCGCAGGATCTGGGTCTGCATGTCGAGCTTGACATTGGCATCCTGACGGTCCTTCAGTGCCACTGCGGTGGAAGACACCGCTAGTGAACAGACCAGGCAGAGCACCAGGGCAAAGCCCACGATGTAACGGTTACTGAAGTCCAAGACGCTTCTCCCGACGCTTGATGTTAGCCTTGACGACGTAGTAGTCGATGGTTGGTGCGAACACGTTCATGAAGATGATGGCGAGCATCATTCCTTCGGGGTACGCAGGGTTCAGGACACGTACCAGGATGGTGAGGACCCCGATGAAGGCTCCGTAGATCCACTTACCGGTGTCAGTCTGTGAAGCCGAGACCGGGTCGGTGGCCATGAAGACGGTACCGAAGGCGAAGCCTCCGAGGACCAGGTGCCATGTCCAGTCGACAGCCATGAAGTGGCTTGAATCAGGAGCCAAGGCGTTGAGCAGGAATGTCATGCCGATCATGCCAAGCAGGCTGCTCAACATGATGCGCCAGCTTCCGACGCCAGAGCCGATCAGGATCACGGCGCCGATCAGGCAGGCCAACGTGCTGGTCTCGGCGAAGGAGCCAGGCTGCAAGCCGATGAAGGCATCCCACCAACTCATGTTCGCGATTTCACCAGCCCCGTTGCTGGAAATCTCAGCAAGCGCGGTCGCCCCGGTGTGGCCATCAACGGCGAGGGCGGCGTCGCTTGGGAGTTTGGTCCAGACCTCGCCGGAGATCTGCGCCGGGTAGGCCATGAACAGGAACAGACGCCCTGTCAGTGCCGGGTTGAGGATGTTCATGCCTGTGCCGCCGAAGACTTCCTTACCGATCAAGGTGCCGAAGATGATTCCGATGGCGACCTGCCACAGCGGGATGTCCGCAGGCACGATCAGGGGGAACAGCATCGACGTCACCAGGAAGCCTTCGTTGATCTCGTGCTTACGCACCACCGCGAAGGTCGCCTCGATGACTCCACCGGCTACCAGGGTCACGATGTAGATCGGCAGGAAGGACAACAGGCCGAGCCATGAAGCCTGAGCGATCACGCTCATGGTGATGGCGTCGGTAGCACCAAGTGCGTAACTCGAATCCGCCAGCATCTCCTGGTAGCCGTTATTGAAGAACGACCACAGGATGCAGGGAATGAGCGCGATGACCACTACGGTCATCATGCGCTTCAAGTCGACGGCGTCGCGGACGTGGGGGCCGGACTGAGTGCGGTAGGCAGGGGAGTAGAGGAAGCTGTCCGCCATCTCGAAGACGGGGAACCACTTCTCATACTTGCCACCCTTGTGGAACAGGGGCTCGACCGAATCGAGCTTCTTTCTTAGGAATGACATCTAGCCCTCCTTCTCAATGCGGGTCAGCATGGCGCGCAGTTGGCCGGTGATATCGACCTTCGACGGGCACACGTATTGGCACAGCGCCAGGTCCTCTTCAGCGAGCTCAAGCACGCCAAGCTTCTCGGCGGTCTCGAGGTCGTCAGAGGCGAGGGCCTTGATGAGCTGCGTAGGGAGGATGTCCATCGGCATTACCCGTTCGTAGGCGCCAATCGGCACGATGGCGCGCAGGGCGCCGTTCATGTCCGTATCGGTCTTGAACGACTTGCGGAAGAACTTCGCCAAGTAGGTGTTGGTCTGTGACCAACGCTTGCCGACTGGCATGACCCAGTTGAGGAACTCACGTTCGGGGTCATCCTCGACCAGGGTAATCTGGTGGGCGAAACGGCCTAGGTAGCCTTTCTGACACTGCGGGTTGGCGGTGTCGCCACTGAGGATCGAACCGGAAACGAACCGGACCTTGCCGTCCTTGGCGAAAGACTTGAAGTTGGCCATCGATGCGCCACGGCGAGTCTTGAGGATTCCGGTCTGCAGTGCTGCGGGTCCGACGACCGCGACTCGACGCT
>CAZJGH010000115.1:0-9100 GCA_964545405.1 uncultured Planctomycetales bacterium | reverse complement strand
TCGATCCTTCCCCACATGGCTCAGCAACTGGATTTTTGGCCTCAATCAGGGGTTCATCTGGTCATTCTCGACCTTTTTTCACCGGCTCGGCACCCCGAACAATGGTCACAACCGCTGATCGCCAACATCAGCGCCAAAGCCGCCAGGAATGCTCAACTATGCAGCTATTGCTGCGCTCGAAGCGTACGCGAGCAGTTGTCCGGGCACGGCTGGGACTGCAGGATCTTGAAGTCAAAAGAGCGGCGAGACTCTTTGCACGCCGTTTTCAAGCCTGACAGTCGCGCTGGCGACGCTAGAATGGACGCTTAAGGACTCATCATGAATCTGACTCCTCGTCATTACGCACTGCTGCCATTACTGGCTCTCACGTTACCAAGTTGCATGCTTGGCCCGACTGAGATTGGTCTGGTAGCTCTTGTTGTCCTGCTGCTGTTCGGCGGCGCCAAGCTCCCGCAACTGATGCGTGGCATGGGATCCGGAATCAACGAATTCAAGAAAGGCCTCAAGGAGGGTGATACCTCCGAGGATGGCGATTCTGATGACGACGATTCTGACGAAACCAGTAAAGACTAGAACTGGTGAGCGATCCCGCTGTCTGTCCTGCTACTGAGTGGACAGGTATCCTGCTGGCAGGTGGCCGCTCAAAACGGATGGGGACTGACAAACGCCATCTTTCGGTCAGTTGCGTCGAAGGCAAGAGCCTGATGGAACATGCTGGCCAAATGCTCGCTAGCCTATGCGTTGAGCTGTCGGTCCTGGTGGCGGATTCCGCCGAGCAGGGCTTACCAGAAGGCTTCACTGTCCATGCCGACGGCACCCCTGGTGCTGGCCCGTTGGCCGCATTAGCCGACAACCTGAGTGGCTTACGAACTCCATTCGCGCTGATCTTACCTGTGGATATGCCTTGTCTACAGCACGGTCAATTACAGGAACTGATGTCATTGATCAGCCAGCCGACCTGCACTACAGAGGCTCTTTTCATCCAAGATGAATCCGGCCGGCCTACTTTTCCGCTGGTGGCGAAGCGTGAATTCGCCGCTAGCTTGGCTGCAGAAGTTCGGCAGGGGCAAGTAAGATTGTTTCAAGGGTTACGCGCTGCTGGCGCTTCTGGTGTCACACCGGATTGGCTCCTTCCTGGCACTTGTGGCCCCGACCCACTCCTCAACCTGAACAGCCCAGAGGACATCGAAACCCTCGAATCAGGCCTGAATTCACCCCGTCAATGAACCCAGTAAGCAGTGCGACCGACACCATCCAGGTGTTGTTGGCTTCAGTTCAATCTGATCTTGATCAGGTCGAGCAGTGGCTGGAGGAGAAGATGCTCGGCGGCCCGCCTGAGCTGGAACCGTTGCTGCAATACGTGACTCGTTTCCGCGGCAAACGCTTGCGGGCAGCTTACGTCCTGATGATCGCCAAGGCATGCGGTGGTGTCCGTGAAAGTCATATCGAAGTGGCTGGCATCGTCGAGATGATCCATGCCGCCACCTTGATTCACGACGACATGCTTGATGAGGCGGAGCAGCGCAGGCAGCTTGATTGCGTGCATGTCGAGTGGGGCCCACATACCGCGGTGCTGCTTGGCGACTGGATCTACAGTCAAGCTTTCCTGGCCAGCACCAACATGAGCGACCAAGAGTGCTCTCGAGTTCTTGCCGCAGCGACTAGCCGAGTATGCGCTGGTGAGATGTTCCAGAACCTGACGAGGCGCGACTTCAACCTCTCGGAGCAGGATTACTTCTCGCAAGTCGATGGCAAGACTGCCGCCTTGTTCGAGGCGGGTGGCCAACTTGCCGCCTACTACGCTGGTGCCGTCGATGAGCTTCAGCAAGCCGCCGCGACCCATGGACTCCTGTCGGGACGTGCGTTCCAAGTAGTTGATGACCTGCTCGACCTCGAGGGCGACGAGGAGCAAGTCGGTAAGTCACTCGGCACTGATTGGGCACGAGGCAAGATGACCTTGCCTATCATTCGCCTTCGGGATGGCTTGTCGGAAGATGCCAGAAAGGAACTCGAAGTCAGCTTCAATAATGAATCGTCACGCGAAGACCTGCTCAAGGGGTCTTTTTCCGAGCAAGCCCAGGCCGCCATCCAAGCTTGCCGCAAGGACGTCGACGTGATGCTCGATGAAGCCGCCAATCAGCTCAACGGCATGCCGGAACGCGAAATCGCCAATGACTTGGGGAGCCTGACCAGGTTCCTTGGCCAACGCAACCGCTAAGTCGCACAGGGGTGTGACGTGCCTTCTTGAGGTAGCCTAACTGTAGGCTTCAAAGGTGTTCTGCAGCAGCATCGCGATGGTCATCGGACCGACGCCACCCGGAACAGGCGTAATCCAACCTGCTTTCTGGGAAGCCGCATGGAACTCGACGTCACCGACTAATTTGCCTTCGGCATTGCGGTTGATGCCGACATCCAGCACCACTGCTCCTTCCTTAATCCAGTCGCCGCGGACCAATTCCGCCACCCCTACAGCAGCTACCACGACGTCGGCGCGATTGACCTCGGCTGCAAGGTCCTTGGTGCGCGAATGGCAGATAGTGACTGTCAGGTGTCGCTCGAGAAGCAATAAGGCGATGGGCTTACCGACGATATTGGAGCGACCGACGACCACCGCGTGCTTGCCCTTCAGGTCCAGACCGCATTCATCAAGCAGACGCATGATTCCCTTAGGAGTACAAGGTACAGGAGCCTTACGACCTTGCATCAGGGCTCCCTGGTTGAAGGGGTGGAAACCATCAGCATCCTTGCTCGGATCGATCGCTGCGAGCACTTCGTTCTCGTCGTAATCAAAGCCCTTAGGCAGAGGCAACTGCACCAGGATGCCATGTACATCGGAGCTGGCGTTCAGGTCATCGATCAGCTTCAACAGGGCCTGCTGGCCAACGCCCTCATCCAACTCGTGGTGGATGTTGGTGATACCTACTTTCTCGCACGCACGGCGCTTGTTGCGCACGTAGATATGGGAGGCAGGATCGTTGCCGACCAGGACTGTGGCCAATCCTGGAGCGGACTTGCCGAGCGCTACCTGTTCTGCGACTTGCAGCTGCAGATTATTGAGGATTTGCTCGGACAAGGCTTTGCCATCGAGCAGACGAGCAGGTGTTGCGGATAGGTCCATGTGCTGCGGTGGGCTAGAATGCCAAGATTGTAGAAGCATGATGCAACTCACTCCACTGGTTAAACGGATACTCATCGCCTGGGCCGCGTTCTGGGTGATTGGCTTCTTGACTGGCATCTCAGGCGGAGGGGTAGTCGACTGGCTCGACCTCGATCCCCGTGGATTATCCAACTTCGAGTTCTCTAGCCTGCCAGGTGTGCTCGGTTATTGCCTGGTCCATTCGCGCCTGTCGATATTTCACCTGCTCATCAATGGCTACATGTTCGCCCTGTTCGCTCCTGAGATTGAGGTCCTATTCCCAGGCAAGCGTTTCTGGACTTTCCTGCTCAAGGCTGGTCTCGCTGGTGCAGCCGTATCACTGGTGCTCTATTGGTTGATGCCGGGTAGTTTCGGCAATCCGATCATCGGGGGATCTGGTCTGGTCTCGGCAGTGATGGCCGCTTCAGCCGCCATGTACCCGAACCGAGTGCTGAACTTGATCTTCTTGCGCGTGCGCCTGATCACGTTCTTCCTCTTCCTGACTGGCTTGGATTTCCTGTTTTTCCTCGGCACCCTCTTGGGAAGTCATGATGGCATCGCTCACCATGTGCACCTGGCTGGCGCATTGGCTGGCTGGATGGCCGTCGGCGGATTCCAGCGATTCGATGGACCATGGCGAGCTTGGGCTCAGAAATCCGCTCGCCGCAAGGCTGAGCGCAAGGATCGGCAGGTCAAGGACGACGAGGCTGAATTGGATCGGATTCTCGCCAAAATAAGCAATGAAGGCATGCCTAGCCTGACCGATGCCGAGAGGCGTTTTCTAGAGCGTCGTTCCAAGCGCTAGGAGGGCGGGTAGTGGTAGACTAAGGGCATGGTTTTGTCCGCTCTGATTCTCTGTCTGCCGATGGTTTTCGCGGCACCGCAGGATCCCTCCAAGGCCGCTGAATTCTCAAAGCAGCTCATGGAGGCCGCCGAGGTCTCAGACACCAAGGCGATGTCCCTTGCGATGCGGAAGTATTCCGAGGATGCGATCCTGTTGTTCCTCACCAAGGCCGACGTTCGCTCGATGTCCGACGAGGCTGAGATCAACGACTGGGTCGATGCTTTCGTGAGTGCGTGGGAAGACGCCTACCACACCGACTTCGCTCGCAACTACGACCGTTACCTTCAACGGATGACGGATTCCAACCGCCAGTTCCGCTACGAGTTGTTGACCGACAACTATCCCGAGTTGAACCGTCAGCACATCGCTGCTCTCAACAACGAGAGTACTGCCTGGAATGTCCTGCGCACGAATGCCGAGACCACCGCAGCCGCGATGGAAGGGGTAGGCGACCTTTTCTACAGCGCCAGGGTCTGGAATATCGTCGGCAACCTTTATCACCCTGATTACCACGATGAGGGTTCTGATGCGGTGAAGGCTTGCGAAGCATACGCCAAGTGCCTTGATGCACGGGGCCGACTGGGACTCACTACTGATCGATTCTATGGCGATGTCAACAAGACCCTGCGCGGTCTGCGTGCGTCGGCCGGCATCCCCGACCCTGACGCCCCTGAAGACGCCCAGCCGAAGGAGCCACGGGAGAAGATAAAGCCTATCGAGGGAGCTGAAGTCTCCGAAGCCAAGTTCTCCTTCGCACACGAGAAGAAACCTGGTTCGATCGTGCATGCCTCCGACATCTCCGATGAGGACCACTTCAACTGGCGCCGCGGTGCATTGCCGAAACCAGGCGAACAGGTTCGCGTAGGCGAATTCGATCCACCCGTCTACATAATCAGGATCGGGGACAGCAAGTACAAGCTCGAGGCTGGTGCTGGCGAGACCGACGACTTCCGCATCACCGAGAAGCCAAAGATCCATTCGGTCGATCGCATGCATCAGGATGGTGTCGTGCGCCCATTCGTGATCGAGTTCTGTACCGGTACCGAGAGCGATGTCTATCAGGGCATCACCATGAACCTGATGCCAAACGAGAACGGCGGACCACTGTTCTTCCGTTCGCTCACCACGATCTCGGCCGACACTTCGTTCGGCAAGCTGACCATCTACGACACGTCTTGTGACGGCAAGTTCGGCTATGAGAAACTAGAGTTGGCCTTCGCTGAAGGCCTGACCCCTGAGACTTTCCTTTACCGCCCCGACGCGATGACGCTCGGCAAGATGAAGAAGTCGCTGCCGTTCAGCAGATTCTTCCCTGACAGCAAGGGCAACTGGTACGAGTTGTCGGTGCCTGATTTCCAGACTCCACACAGCGCCACGGTTACCCCCGTGCAGCCGAAGCTGGGCAAACTGGCGCTCGACTACCCAGGTATCAAGAAGCTCAAGCTCACCAACCTGCTGATCGAGAGCAAGTCTTCAGCAACCAAAGGCATGATGCTTGACCTCGCCACCATGAAGGGTAAGGAATACCTGGTGCCGATCGGTCGCTATCAGGTCATCCAAGGCCGTTTCACCGGTAAAGGTGGCCAGGAATTGATGGTACTGATGGATGCCAACAAACCCTACTACGTTGATGTCGTCGAGGAATCCGAAGAGCCGGTGGTCATCGAGCTAGGAGCTCCATTCAAGCTGCAGGCCTTGTATGAATCCGTCGCCGGTACCGTCACCGTCAACGGCCTTTCCCTCCATGTCGTAGGTCGCCATGACGAGCGTTACATACGCATGATCGGTGCACCCTTGTTCGGCGTGGAAGTAAGTGCGAAGGGAGCCAAGAGCTCGACCCTGGCGACGCCATCCGCGGAAGAAGCCGCTGCCGAATGGAATCGCCTGTTCTATCCCATGGATGGAACCGTGCAGATCAAGGGCGGCCAGAAACCGGTCATCACCCTGTCGATCAAGAAGCATCCTTGGTTCGGCAAACTCAGCAACGTAATTGGATAATAAGCGCATCAAGAAGACGCTTGTCCCCAAAGCCCTAATCCGAAAAAACTGTGCTTGATTCCAGATGGGTCCGCGAACATGCGGACGAAGTTCGCGATGCTGCCGTACGCAAGCGTCTTGACGCAACGGTGGTCGATTCATTCCTTGAACAAGATCAACAACACCGCGACGTCCTCCTGCAGGTCGAGAACCTACGCGCCGAGCTCAAGAGTTCATCGAAGGCGCTCGGCAAGATGTCAGCGGAAGAGCGTGAGGTCGCACTAGGTGCCCAACGGGAGTCCAAGGGGCGCCTTAAGGAACTCGAGAAGCAAGAGCAGCCGTTGCGCGCCGCCGTACAGCAATTGGCCTTGCTGCTACCGATGCCTCCCGCTGCCGACGTTCCGGACGGCAAGGATGATGCCGACAACGCCGAGATCGCGAGGATCGGCCAGGTGCCTGAATTCGATTTCGAGGCACTCAGCCACTATGACTTGGGCGAGAAGCTGGGCATCATCGACATCAAGCGTGGAGTCAAGATCGCTGGTTCACGCAACTACCTTCTTCTAGGTGATGCGGCCAGGCTCGAGCGTGCTGCCTTGCAGTTCGCACTTGACCACATGATCCGACGTGGTTTCGAGATGGTGTCGGTTCCCACCCTGGTCAACCGTGACTGCATGGAGGGGACCGGGTATTTCCCGGGAGGCGAAGAGCAGGCTTACATAGCCGAACGCGATGACCTGGCGTTGGTCGGAACTTCTGAAGTGCCTCTGACATCCATTCATTCGGGTGAGACTCTCGAAGCTGGCACGCTTCCGATTCGCAGGGTCGCCTTGTCTCCTTGCTATCGTCGCGAAGCAGGCACCTATGGCAAGGACACCAAAGGCCTCTATCGAGTTCATCAGTTCTGGAAAGTCGAACAGGTCGTGCTCGGTCCTGCCGATGAGGATTGGTCACTTGAAGAACATAAGGTGATGCTCAAGCATTCGACCGACTTGATGGAGGCGCTCGAGCTTCCATTCCGAGTGGTTAACGTCTGCACCGGAGACCTCGGGCAGGGGCAAGTCCAGAAGTTCGATGTCGAGACTTGGATGCCAAGTCGAGGTGCCTATGGAGAGACCCACTCTGCATCGCGGTTCCATGATTTCCAGACGCGGCGCTTGAACCTGCGCTATCGTCCTGAAGGGGGAGGCAAGCCGCAGTTCTGCCATTCCCTCAACAACACCGTCATCGCCTCCCCGCGTGTCCTGATCGCGCTGCTGGAGAACCATCAACAGGCTGATGGCACGGTACGGATACCAAAAGTCCTGCAGCCCTATATGGGCGGCCAGGAAGTCATCGGCGGGTAGTCAAGTTAACCGCCGCGAGTGCCTGGCCCGGCACCGGAGCTGCCGGTGTTACCGGTTCCTGGTTCCAAGCCGTTGGATTCACCATTCTCGCCGTTGCCGGACTGGTCTGCACCGTTGCCGGTCCCATCAGCCTGACTGCCTGAATCTTCCTCACCTGGCATGGTCGAGAAGAGGCGGTTGCGGAACCTCCACCGAGTGCGTTCCGGGAAGTGGTAGACCTCGTTGAATTCCAGGCGTGCCCGGTTTGCACCGAGGATATTCAGGCTTTCCAATGAACGCCGCGGCTGCACCTCAAGTTCGAGGAAGATGTCGATCGCGAACGGTAGGGTCTGCCTTATCTCGGAATCCCAATCGTCAATCCAGACCGGGTTGACGTCAGGCTCCTTGGTGTAGCGGATCTCAAGGCTCACGATGCGGTCGTAGAGCAGGGTATAGGTGCCGTCTCGGAATGGATCCTCATCGACCAACGGATCCTCTCGGCGATAGAGTTCCATGAAGTCGTCGCGTAGAGGATTCGCACGCAAACGGTAGCCGACCTCATTGAGTGGAGCGAATACATCGTCCTCGAGGCCGACTGCGGTGACTGGAGTGCGACCGCGGTTGCGAACGATCAGGTCTAGTTGATCGGCTTCAGCGCCTAGAAGCGTACGGTTGACACCCTTGAACACCTTGTATTCATCGACATCATAGACAGCGACGTTCTCCAAATCCTCGCGGATCCGGTCCATGATCCTTGGGCCGTTGTTCTCGGTCTCCATGATGTTATGGATCGCATCGACAGCTAGGCGAGTCTGGTCGACGGTCTGCATCACGGTGGTCATGATCATTGTCATGATCGCCAACGAGATGAGGACCTCGAGAAGGGTGAAACCGCGAGCTCTCACTCCAGGTCCTCCGCATCAAGGTCCGGCCACAAGGTCCTATACAGTTCGAAGTTCTGGTAGACCGCCCAAGTATCGATCAAGGTCTCGAGGGTGATCGTGGCGATCTCCTCGCCATCGCGAACAGAGGGGAAGGAGATGGTCAAGAACACACGTTCGAACTCAGGATGGACTTCATCCTCGTCGCCTTCTTCCTCTTCGTTACTTAGGAAGCGTCGCCACACCTCCTCGGTGGGATCATCGCCTCCAGCGGCAAACTGACTGCCGTCACCGAGGCCGATGACGTAGGTGAACTGGCCATGACCTTCTTCAGAGAAATCCCCTTCATAGCCGTCGTATAGGTCAGGAATCATGCCGGCTTCTATTCGACGCAGTTGAGTGAGACCAAGGCGCGAAGCGATCGATACCAGGCGCGCATTCGCTGCCTTATCCATTGCACCTGCACGAGCTTGCATGACGAAGCTGAAGATCACCGCCAGCAGGGCGACGGAAGCCATGATCTCGAGCAGCGTGAATGCTGAGCGGTTATGGACAGTCCTAGAAATCATTTTCGACCAGGTTTTCAGGTTCTATATGTCCCTGGAACACACTTGCGATACCAGTGAGGGCCAGGACCCTGACAGTCAACTCAAGCTCGAAGTCGTCGTTGCCGGTGTCACCAGTGATGTACAGATACACCTCGCGTGAGGTGCCCAGCGGGTTGAAGGTGAGTACGTAAGTACCTTCAGTGATCAGCTCTCCTCGAGTGTCGATCAATCCTGAAATCCCAGTGCCGTTCTCGAAGTAATGCCACGACAAGTACTCACGCTCATCGACATCGCGCACGACTCGACCTTCGTTGTCGAAGGGGATACGGATGGCGTAACGTTGCTCGGCGAAATCGAAGACGACGTCGTATTCCTGCGCCTTGGCGATC
>CAZJGH010000114.1:0-9132 GCA_964545405.1 uncultured Planctomycetales bacterium | reverse complement strand
GGTCAGGGTGTGGATGATGCCAGGCTGGGTTTGGGCGCTGAGACTTGCGGACAGCAGATGTGCCGCTGCTGAATGGAGGATTGTCTTCACAGGATTCTTGAGGAGGACTGGGGGAGGGGCTGTGCAGCGAGGGGATGAAACACAGGCACAGAATAAACCAAACCGCCTCAAACAAGGCGGTTTCTGGGGAAATTCGCAGAGAAAAACCGTTAGTCAGACTTTCCGCCTGATGAAACTGCTACTTCCTATTCCAACCCCACTACAGAATGACTTCAGCCAATGAATTCGTCAGGGTGCTGGAGGACAGATCAACGGCCTGAGTGTAGAGAGTGAAGCCAGTTGCTTGGCTCGGCACTCCGCTACTCAGCGTTGCTATCCCTGAACCGTTGGCGGTCAAGGTTGGGAGCTGAGAAATCGGTGGGCTCATGTCGACCGGACCGAACGGGGTGTTCGTAGGTCCTGGGCCAGCGAGCGAATATCCAATCAGGACGCCGCCGCCAACCGTGGCGTTCTCGATAGTCAGCGTCACTATGCCACCACCGACCAAGCCGCTGAGAGAGTAAGAAGGACCTTCGAGCTCGACCACCGCATGGTGAGGTGCTACCCAACCGATGTAACCAGGATCTGCGTCGATGGTGTCCTTCCATTGGCCAGGTCCCCAGGTCGCGCCGAAGCCATAGATGTGCACGTACTGCTCACCGTTGGGATCGAGGCCGACGTCATTGTCGGGTTGGCCCGGAGCCCAGTTCGAGTAGGTGGCGGTTTGCCCGGATACCCAAACGAATACTCCTTCGACCGCCTCATCGTTGAGTCCAATCCAAATACTGCGCGGGCTGCCGTTCCAATTCCCGAAGGTGTTGTAGACCCAGGAATCTTCCGCAGCATCGTTGATGGTCACGAGGTGGCCGCCAAGGGCTACTGCTTCAGCTTCGGATGATGTCCAGTTCTCTTCGGACAACAACATATAGGTGTGGCCGTTGGCTGGATTGACCACCGTGTCGAGGACGGTGATTTGGGCTGTAGCTGGGGCCGCGATGGCTAACGCAAGCAGGAGAGGCTTGAACATGATGAAGGCAGATGGGGATGACAATCTCGGTAGGCAAATATGCCCACGTAATAGAGAGCTTCCCACATAATCCCGAATTGGTCAAAATCAGCGTGCGAGGGCCCCAGGATGACTGCTTCCAGGTCTTGCCGCGCTGGTAGGATTCCGCCCATGGTCTGTTTTCGAATGACTTCTGTTCTTGCCTTGGCGTTGGCCCTCTCCTCGCCAGGTATCTCCTGCCAGAACCCAGCTGAGGGTCACAAGCCCGATGCCACTTCAGGCGCCAGTGAGAAGACTGTCGCTGCGGTCGATCAGTCGGCTGCATTCGCCAGCGGTAATACCTTGCAGGACTTCCAGGCTGCTGCGGCTTACCACGGTGTCGTGCTTGACCTGCCGCGCTTGGATTGGAGTGCTGACGAGATCGGTCCTGAAGTAGACAGAATCCTGGCCGCCGCTGACCTTGGCCTTGATGTCATCGCTAGTCAGGATCCTGATTACGTGACTTTCGCCAGCAGCATCGGCGCGTTCGACGACGTCATGGATCCAGTCATCTCGATCATGAACCAGCTGTGGTTGATGAAGGAATCGCGGGTCGAAGATGAAGTACGTGAAGCTTGTAATGTCGAAGTTCAGAAGGTCGATACCTGGATGGTAGGAGTCACCTATCGCGAAGACCTGTATGACATCTGCCAGGCATATGCCAAGCGCTATGCAGGTGGCGAGCGGGCCAAGCTGAGAGGGGAAGACTTGAAGTTGTTCAGCGACACCATGCGCGATTACCGGCGTTCGGGTTTCGATCTCGATGCCGACACGCGCGCTCAGGTGGCGAAGATGCAGAACAAGCACAACGAACTGACCAACCAGTTCGATACCAACATCACCAACGCCTCGGTCGAGTTGTACTTGACCGCGGAAGAGATGGAAGGCGTGCCGGACAGCTTCCTGGAGGCATCGAAGCAGGACGACGGCACCTATCGCGTGCGAGTGACGGTCACCCCTGATTTCGCCACCGTGATGGACAATGCCAAGAGTGAGAGCGTGCGTAAGCGCGTCAACATCGCACGTTATCAAGTGGCGATGGAGACCAACGGTCCGCTGTTGAACGAGATCGTGTCGTTGCGTGAGCAGATCGCCCACAAGCTTGGTTACGCCAACTGGGCCGACTACAAGACCGAACCAAAGATGGCAGGCAGTGGCCAAGCCGCGGTTGATTTCTGTGAAGACCTGGTCGCAGGCCTTGAGCCTAAGTTCCAGGGCGAAGTCGCGGTCCTCACCAAGCTCAAGCGCCAAGAGACCGGCAACCCGGCGGCAGAGATCATGTGGTGGGATTACCGCTACTACCAGAACATGCTTATGAAGAATGAGTATGGGGTCGATGCCGAAGCGTTGCGCAACTACTTCAAGCTCGACGACGTCATCGCTGGCATGTTCGACATCTACCAGCACATCTTCGGTCTTACGTTCCATCGCATCGAGACTCCGTATGCTTGGATCGATGACCTGCAGCTGTACGTGGTCACCGATGCCGCCACCGGCGAACCACTCGGTTGCTTCTATCTCGACTTGTTCCCACGTAAGGGCAAGTACAACCACTTCGCTCAGTTCGATATCCAAGGTGGCAAGTTGCTTGCTGACGGACGCTACCGTCGTCCATCCGCTGCGTTGGTCTGCAACTTCACTCCTGGAGTGGGGGACCAGCCGGCATTGATGTCTCACTACGAAGTCGAGACCATCTTCCACGAGTTCGGCCATGCGATGCACGCAGTCCTGACCCGCACCAAGTACGTACAGTTCTCCGGCGGCAGCGTGCCACGCGATTTCGTCGAGGCACCTAGCCAGATGTTCGAGAACTGGGTTTGGGATGTGGATGTATTGCAGGGTTTCGCGGCTGACTACCGTGATCCGAGCAAGAAGATCCCGGCGCAGTTGATCGCCAGCATGCGCGAGGCGGAACTCGCAACCGCAGCCTTGGGTTACCGTCGCCAGATGGGCCTGGCACTGAGCGACTTGCGAATGCACTCGGGAGGCGTTTCCGATGCCGGCGCAGTATGTAACTCGACGAGCACCGAAGTCCTGTTCGCGGTTCCTCCGGGCACCAACTTCGCCGCTTACTGGGGTCATCTGACGGGCTACGATGCTGGCTACTACGGCTATGGTTGGGCCGATTCGATCGCTGCCGACTTGGCAACTGCTTTCGAGACTTCAGCCGGTCGTTTCATGGACAAGGAAGTCGGCATGCGTTTGCGTCGCGAGATTTATGAGGTCGGCGGCAGTCGACCTGTCGCTGAGTCGGTGCGCAAGTTCCTCGGACGCGATTCGGATAACCGCGCGTTCCTGAAGCAACTCGGTATCGGGAACTAAAGCTCGTCGTTGCCAGGTAGCGTCCCTTCGGACAGGCGTGCTTCGCCATGCTTGTCTCGAAGGGCGTTGATCTGTCGATCGCCCTCGGCGTAATCGACATAATCGATCACGTGCATGATCTTCCCGTCAGAGCATGTGACCACGGTGGTCTGCGAACCTGAGACCGGAATGAAGTCCTGGTCGATATCCCAGAATGCACCGCTGATCTCCAACGACAGGTACATGGTGAGTACGGTCACGCCGCCGGTCTCGAAGTATCCATCGATGCGGTAGTCGATGTTACGCGAACCGCTGTCCTCATCCGAACGTCGCCAGAAATCCACGATCGAGTCGCGCCCTATCCAGTAGATCGGATCGGAGCCGTAATGCATCATGGTCGGATCCTCGTAGACCGCGTCCTCGTGCAGGAGTTCGCCCAAGGTATCCCAATCTTCCTGCTCGATCGCATGGACCCACCGCAAGGCGAGGGCAGCATCGCCATGGGCTGCCAGCTTAGGGGTTTGAGCACAGCCAATGAGGGCGGTGCAGGCACATAGGGTAGCCAGCAACTTCATGGACGGATGATAAAGCTAGCGATGACGGAGCGAAACTAATTGCGCCGCCGCGCGCGTTTGCGTTTCGCCTTGCGCTTCGGAGGTGGCAAGGGTGGTGGCGCGGAACCGGCTGCGAGCCAATCATCAGGTGGGGTCTTCTCCTTCATCTCGAACAAGAAGCGTGACGGGTGGCAAGGTACCAGCTTGCCGAACTTGGCCCGAGCGGCGCAGTAACTTATCGACAACTCGTGCTGTGCGCGCGTGACCCCGACGTACATCAGGCGACGCTCCTCATCGATGGTGTCCTCAGCGACCGAGCGCGTATGCGGAATGATGCCTTCCTCTACCCCGACCAGGAAGACCCGCCGGAACTCGAGTCCTTTTGCTGAGTGCAAGGTCATCAGGGTGACGGCGTCGCCGCTGTCGTCATCCTTATTGCGTTCGCTTTCGTCGAGGGTGAGCGCTTCGAGGAAACCGTTCAAGGTCGGCTTCTTGGCTTTACGTTGGTAATTCTCGGCGAAGTTGAGGATCTCCATCACGCCGTTCCAGCGCAGGTCGCGGGTCTGGTCATCGGCGTAGATGCGATCCACTTCCGAGCGATAATTGATCAGGTTCAACAGCTCGCTCAAGGTGAACACCAAGTCGCCTTGTTGGGCGTAGGCGTGAGCGACGTTCATGCTCTCACGCAGGGCGGCGAATCCCTTGGCCGCAGCTCCACTAACGGTGCCATCCTCGACCAGGCTCCGGAAGGTCGGAAAGGCGCCTTCCCCTGAATCGGTCGCTGCCTTCACTACCTTGTCCAGTGTGGTCTTGCCGATGCCACGCGCTGGGATGTTGGCGATGCGCAGGAAACTGGGCTCATCCGCCGGGTTGGCGATCAGGCGCAGATAACTGAGGATGTCGCGTACTTCCTTGCGATCGAAGAAGGACATGCCACCGACAAGCTTGTAAGGGATGTCGAAGCCACGTAGTTCAGCCTCGAAGGCCCGTGGTTGTTGGGCAGTACGTACCAGGATGGCGATGTCGCCGTAGCTATTGCTGCCATCCCGAACCAGGGCTTCGATCTCGGAAGCGATGTAGCTCGCTTCGTGAGTCTCGTCATCCATGCGCCGGATCGGGATCGAAGAACCCGGCCCGATCGCCGAGCGCAATGATTTCTCGTGGCGTTTCGGGTTGTTGCGGATCACCTTGTTGGCTGCATCGATGATCTCTTCGGTCGAGCGATAGTTGATGCCGAGATGCACCTTGTTGGCGCCTGGAAAATCCTTCTCGAAACCGAGGATCTTCGAGATGTCGGCACCGCGCCATCCGTAGATCGATTGATCGTCGTCGCCTACCACGCAAAGGTTGCGGTGGCCGCGCACGATCGCGTGCATGATCCCGTACTGAGGACCATTGGTGTCCTGGTACTCATCGATCATCACGTAGCGGTAACGTTTCTCGAGCTCTTCGCGCACTTCCTCGTGTTCTTCGAGCAGGCGCATGGCGTAGAGCAGGAAGTCATCGAAATCGAGCACTCGAGACCGTTGCAGATGCTCCTCGTATTTGCGGAAGCAATGTGCCACGGCAAGTTCCCAATCATCAGCAGCCTCGTCGATCGCTTGGCTCGGTGAAACGCACGAGTTCTTGTACAGGGAGATGCGTGACTGGGCCGCGCGTGGATTGACCTGCTGCTCGTCGATCCGTAGTTCACGCAGTGCCGCCTTGATCGCGGTCATCTGGTCGGAGCTGTCGCATATGCCGAAGCCTTCTGGCAGGCCGAGCTTGTCGTGGTGTTCACGCAGCAGGCGGATGCAGAAACTGTGGAAGGTTCCGCAGGTCAGCGACTCGGACTTCTTGCCGACCATCTTCTGCAGGCGTTCGCGCATCTCGCGCGCTGCCTTGTTGGTGAAGGTGACCAACAGGATGCTCTCAGGAGACACGCCCTCCTTGAGCAGAAAAGCCGTGCGCACCGTGATGACGCGCGTCTTACCGGTGCCGGCACCGGCAAGGACCAGGAGAGGGCCTTCGGTGGTGGTCACGGCCCGACGTTGATCGTCGTTTAACCCTCCAAGCAGCTTTTTCACGCGCGCAGCTTAACAGCAAGGCCGACGACTTTCGCCGCCACTAGGCGACTAATCCTTGTCGTGGAATTCCTCGAGCCATGCCATTTGGATGGCCTCGAGGATCTTCTCATTACACTTGTCGCGGTCACCAGAGAATCCCGGTAGGGACATCACCTTGTCTATCAGGTCGGTGAAGCGCAGGGTGAGGGGATCGAGTTGCGGTTCAGCTTCGAAAAGTTTGAAGCCGATGTCGTAGACGTCCGTCCAGGAGAGCTCTTGTTGCACTAGTGTTCTTCCGAAACTTCGTTGATGTTCCACGCCGGGATCTCGACTACCAGGTCGGTCGTGCCATCCGGCACCGCCTGACAAGCCAAGCGACTTTGGAGTTGAAGGCCACGAGCCTGCTCCAATGAATCCTCTTCGCGATCCTCAGGCTCGGGGATGGAATCTCCACCTTGGGTCACTACTACATGGCAAGTCGAGCACGCGCCGACGCCACCACATGCATGGTCGATGTCGATGCCGGCCTTGATGGCGGCACGCAAGATGCTGCCGTTACGGCCATCGCGTTCATCATCGATCGCAAGAGGGTCGATGTCGACGCTCTCGCCATTAGGTTGGAAGGTAATTCTGTATTTCATTCGTCAATCAACTCCGTAACGTTGCGGTCGCGAACCGCTTGGCTTGCTACGTTGTTCATCAGTGCCTCAGCCAAAGGGTGTGCAGAGGCCTCTAGTTCATCAAGGATTCCTTTCAAGGGCCCTGGTTCACTGATCGTGTCGGCTTCGTTGGCATCCTCGAAGGCATCCTCGAGTCTCTCGAGTTCGTGGGCCTCAAGGAACTCACGTGCGACATCCAAGTGCTTCTCGACCGCACGGCGCACGTTCTTGACCTGTCCTTGCAGGTCAGCGACTTGGCGGGTGACCAGGTCAGACTCGGCGTTTTCCCAAGCGTCAGCCAACATGGTCTCGACTTCATCATCAGTGAGGCCGTGCTTGGGCTTGACGGTGATCTCGGCGCTTGCACCGCTGCGTTCTTCCTTGGCGCGCACATGCAACATGCCGTCGGCGTCGAGGTGAAAACGTACTCCTACCTGTGGCAAGCCAGCTGGCATCGGCGGGATGCCACGCAGCACGAACTCCCCGAGCTCGCGGCAGTCCTTCGCCAGTTCGCGCTCTCCTTGGAGGATGGTGAACTTGACCGCAGTCTGGCCGTCGACGAAGGTGGTGAACCCTTCCTTCGCTTGGGCAGGGATCGTTGCATTGCGTAGGATCAACTTCGAGACCGTCCCTTCCGCCGTGGCGATGCCGAGCGATAGGGGAGTCACATCAAGCAGCAAGGCGTTTTGCACTTGCCCTCCAAGCACTCCGGCTTGGATCGCTGCGCCGAGGGCGACTACGGTGTCTGGGTCGAGGTCGTCGTGGCATGGTCGACCGAAGAACTGGCTGACTGCCGCCTTGACCAGCGGCACGCGAGTAGAGCCGCCGACCAACACCACCTCGTGGATGTCATCGGGGGTAAGGCCGGCATCCTGCAAGGCCATCGAACAACCATCCAGTGTGCGCTGAACAAGTGGCGCGATCCATTCCTGGAAAGTCCTCCAATCGATGGTGCGCCGGTAGGCGATGCCACGCTCGGCATCGTGATAGACGAAGTCAGCCTCTTCGGCATTGGACAACGCCTTCTTGGTTCGCTCAGCGACCAAGCGCAAAGCCGCGCGCGCACCAGCATCAGCAAGCACATCGACTCCGGACTGCTGCTGAATGTCGGCCGCACAGTTGACCAGGATGGCGCGGTCGAAGTCGTCGCCACCTAGGTGGGTGTCGCCCGAAGTAGCAAGTACGCGGAACACTCCGTCCTGCAATTCGAGGATCGACAAGTCGAAGGTGCCGCCACCGAGGTCATAGACCGCGACTCGGGAACTGCCGCTCTTGTCCAAGCCGTAGGCAAGGGCTGCCGCAGTCGGTTCGCCGACCATGCGCAGGACTTCAAGGCCAGCAAGTTTCGCGGCTCGTCGTGTGGCCTGGCGTTGGGCGTCGTCGAAGTATGCAGGTACGGTGATGACCGCCCTAGTAAGTTGCTCGGGCGACATCTTCAGCTCGGCGGCTGCCAAGTCACGACAAGCACCGAGGATGCGGCCGCAGACTTCCTGCGGGGTCACCTTGCGCTCGCCAAGGTCGATCAAGGCCATCTCGCGGTCATCGGCTTCGACCAATGCATAAGGCAAGGTCGCGATCTCGTCGCGCAGGTCATCGATACCACGCCCGATCAGCCGCTTGGCTGAATAGATAGTGCGCCTCGGATCGAAGCCAGCGCGTGCCAAGGCGGGGCGCCCGACGACGGGATGCCCGTCAGCAGGAAAGCTCACCACTGAAGGGATCAGCGCTTCGCCCTCGGAGTCGGTCAAGACTCGTGGTGCACCATGCTGCAGCACCGCCACCAGACTGTGGGTAGTGCCTAGGTCGATGCCTAGGATTGGACCTTCGGCATTATCGGCAGTGGAATCCTGCCCAAGGATCGGGAGTTCGATCATGTCAGTGAGTTGGGACCGGTCGGATCCCGTCCAAGGTGCGCCGCACATAGACGGCTTCGGTTACCAGTCCACGGAGCTGGTCGAGTTGTTCGTCGGGGCGGTCAGCCGCTTCCCAATCACGAAAGGCCAAGGTGATGCCATGGATGCGGTCGTGCTCATTGGCGCGCAGTGCGGCAGAGACCTTATCGCGGCGCTCGCCATAACCACTACTCAAGGCTCCTTCCGCCGCCTCCATCAACTCCAACAATTCCATCAGGAACATCGGCGACGAGGTCTGGTCGGTACCGTTGCCGAGCGCATGTCCATGCAGAGCCAGCAAGGCTTCGGCACGCTGCAACGGGTCGCTGAGTTTCTCATGCGCCCGGTTAAGCGATGCCATACGTTCTTCGGCGGCAGCACGCTCATCTTCACTCGCAAGAGCGAAGCGATCAGGGTGCCACTCGAGACTTCCCTTCAATAACGCTCCGCGCAGCACACACGCTTCCAAATCGAAAGTGTGCGGTAGCTCCAACAGAGTGAAGGGGTCCCTCATCGATCACACGGAGAAGGACTCTCCGCAACCACAGGTGCCCTTGGCGTTGGGGTTGACGAACTGGAATCCCTTGCCTTGCAGAC
>CAZJGH010000113.1:0-9251 GCA_964545405.1 uncultured Planctomycetales bacterium | reverse complement strand
ACAACTATATATCGGCTATTTATTTCCGCTATAGACAAACGGGTATTTTTTTCTGGTTTTCTTAAAGTCCTAATCCCGAGATATTTAACGGGATTGTACCTTTGGTGCTCGTTTAAATTCTGGCCTTCAACTTCAGGGCCAAGATGTCGCCCTGGAGCGTCGGCGCAACCACTGCCAAACCCCAAACGAGGCCGTCAAAACAATCAGTGCGCCAATCATTAAGTGCTCTGGTTCAGTCAGGTAATGAAACACCGAGCTTGCGGTAGAGACGCCGTGCCCCCCATGATCTAGCGGGGCTGGGGCGAGGGCTTCAACAGGATGTAAGAGAACTCGCATGAGTTAACTGTATTCCTCTCCCAGGCCCAAAGGCGACCATTTCCTCTTTTATTTTACGTCGTCCGACATCGTCCCCATCGTTTGGAAATCGGCACCGCTCGGGTTCTGGAAAACCCTTAAGCCGAACTCCGGAATGACGGCGATGATGTGGTCGAAGATATCGCCCATGATTCCCTCGTAATATGCCCAACGTTGCTCTGCGCTAAAGACATATATCTGGATAGGCAGGCCATCCTTGCCAGCCTCAAGCTGCCGCACCAGGAAAGTCATGTCCTTCCTGATCTGGGAATTGTTTCGCAGATAGCCCTCTAGATAAGCGCGGAAAGTCCCGAGGTTTGTCAGGCGCCGACCGTTGACTAAGTGCGTGGCGTCGGCAACGTTTTCCGCATTCCACTTGTCGACCTCCTCCTGCTTGTTCGCCAAGTACTCGCCGATGAATTCGATCCTACGCATCTGTTCCAGGTCATCGTCGTCAAGGAACCGAACACTGGTCATGTCCAACGCGATCGAGCGCTTGATTCGGCGGCCACCGGATTCAGACATCCCCCGCCAATTCTTGAAGCTGTCCGACATGAATGCGTAAGTCGGGATGGTGGTGATGGTCTTGTCCCAATTCTGAACCTTGACCGTGTGCAGGCCGATCTCGACGACATCACCGTCCGCTCCGAACTTCGGCATCTCAACCCAATCCCCCTGGCGCACCATGTCGTAACTGGCAATCTGGATGCTGGCGACGAAACCAAGAATGGTGTCCTTGAAGACCAGCAAGATGATCGCCGTCATCGCGCCGAGGCCGGTGAGCAGGGCTGCTGGTGAGCGGTCGATTAAGGTCGCGACTATCACGATCCCCACCATTAACCACATCACAAGCTTGATGACCTGGGAATAGCTGCGCAGTGGTTTGCCGGTTGCGGCTGGACGGTTTTGGCCGATGGCCACGAATGCGTCGAGCAAGGCGGAGATGGTGCGCCCTCCTGCTAGATACATCCATGCGGTGGCCAGGCGTTGCATCGCTTGCTGGTAACCTTCTTGGCTCTCGGCCGCGAACAAGAGAGGGCCGGCTGCATAAACCACCATTGCCGGTGCCAGTTGGGCGAGGCGGTGAAACACCTTGTGCTCCACCAGGGCATCATCCCACTGGGCCTTGCTGCGATCCACGATTGCTCGTACCGCGCGCAAGATTACCCGACGCGTAATGAAGTTGGCCAGCCAAGCGACGAAAACCAGTAGCGTCCATGACAAAAGGGGGCCATAAGCCGGGTGCCCGAATGCGCCTTGCAGCCATTCGCCGATGTCGTCCCAGAACTCAAGCAGCGTTTGCATGACCGCAAAGTATAGGCCCATCGTTGCGCTGTTTTTTGTTTCTGCTAGTTTCTGCTATACTGGACCCTTACCCCTTCCTTCATGAAACTTTTCTCCGCTCTGACTTGCGCCCTGTCGTTGGCTGCCGCGCCTATTGCCTCCGCCCAGCAGTACTCCATCGAGGATCTCGGGACGCTTAGTGCAACTTCAACGGATGGAGTGCGGGCGGCTGGTATCAACAACCGCGGCCACGTGCATGGCGAGAATGACCGCACCGCCCCGGGGGGAGTAGGAATCCAGCAACGTTCCTTCCTCTGGAAGGATGGGGTGCTCGAGCACATCTATCCCCCTGTGTCGGGATCGACCTGGAGTGGCGACGTCAACGACGCGGATGTCTGTGTCGGGCACTTCACCGCCAGCAGCAGTGATTTCCGCGGATATCAATGGGATGCGAATTCTCTCAGCGAGTTCGTTCTCGGCGTTCACCACGTCACCAAGCTAAGGGGAATCAACTACGACGGACATTGGGCTGGCACCTACACTTCTGACACCGTCGTCGGCTGGGTTTTCCGCAACCACGCTTTCGCGCGCCACTCAAATGGAGCCTATCTTGATCTTGGAACGCTCGGCGGCATGGATAGCTACGGGGCCGCCATTAATGACCACAACCATGTCGTCGGCAAGGCGCGAGATGTGACTGAAGACTTCCAGGGTTTCCTGTGGTCGCGGTGGGGCGGAATGATCGCGATCGGGAACCTTGGTGGAGACTACACACAAGCAAACGACATAAACAATTTTGACGTGATCGTCGGACGGTCAAGAGACGCGAGCGGCAACTTCCAACCGTTTATCTGGCAGGCTGGCACCATGACTCCACTGCCCACGCTTGGTGGACTATACGGCGAAGCTAAGTCATTGAACGACTTCGATGATGTGGTCGGCTATTCGACTGACACAAGCTCCCAACAATATGCTTGCTTGTGGCAAAACGGTGGAGCAATCAATCTAGATACCTCGATTGCCCCTGGCAGTGGATGGCTTCTGACCGGCGCCAACGACATCAACGAACTCGGTGAAATCTGTGGGACGGGTTACCTCAACGGGGTTCAGCGTGCCTACAAGCTGACGCCGATCACTAATACCTCACGGCTTTCCGGGTTTCAGCCAGGCTTCTCGGGACAAACCAATCGCTTATTCGGCATGGGTTATTCCCCTGGCGCGATCGTTGAGCTCTACGCCGGACTCAATGCCGGAAATACCACGACTACCTGCGGGGCGGTCGTCGGCATCGCGAGCGCCAGGCTCGTCACCACAACAACCGCTGGACCTGATGGTCGCATCGAGATTGACTTGATGTTGCCGCAACAAGTCGCCGGCGCAAGCGTCCTGCTGCAGGCAGTCGAGCCAACGAGTTGCTCGGTAGGCGACCTGCGTCACCAACTGCTGCAGTAGCTGGCGGCGTTATCTTGCCGCTTCGATGATCTTGATCATCGTCGCCTCGACTTCGGCCGCGAGGTCGTCCAACGGCGCATCCGTGACCGCCTCGAGCAGCTTGCTTGGCTTGAGCATGCCGATGTAGTGCACGCCTTGATCTTCCCAAACGGATAATCGGCAGGGCAGGGCGAGGTTGACTTCGATGTCGGTGCTCAATGCGGTCTTGGCGTGATGCGGGTTGCACACCTCAAGGACTCGCACCTCGCGGTCGAACTCCACGCCTTTCGATTTCATCGTGGCGCGCAAGTCATATTTGTGCAGGACACCGAACTTATTCTCAACAGTTGCCTCCTCCAGGTCTGCAACTGCTTGGTCGATTCCTTTCTCTGTCGTAACGATGTATTTCATTTTCTCTACTGCTTTGCGGCGTCGGCACAGATGCCGCGGAATCGGCACCAGCCGCACTTGCGGGCTTCCGGCGACGCGGGCCAGTTCTCCATCATCAGGTCATCAACATCAGGGTCGTAATGCACGTCCATCATCTCGCGGATGCTCAACGACATATGGTCTTGTGCTTCCGAAAGCTGGTTGAGGTCGACCGGGATCGATTCGACCTTGCCTTCGCCAAGATATGCGGCGTGCAAGACGATGCTCTCTGGGTCGGTCGACCACTTTTCACATGCATAGAGGGCATATGTGTGTAGTTGGAAGATGTCCGCCTCGCGAGGCTTGCCGGTCTTCCAGTCATAGATGTGAATGGTCTCGCCGTCGGCGTAGGCGAAGTCTGGAACGGCGTAGACCTTGGTGCCAAGGAATTGATAGGTGTCCATGGTCTCCAGCGACCTCCAGGTATCTGGATGGGCATCCCGAGCGCCTGCCAGGGCCGGCGACTCACAAAAGAATTCCGCACATCTCTCCAGCAAGGCGCGCGCCATGTCGGTGCGATCCTTTGAGATCTCGCGTCCGTAATGGTGTTCGTCAAGATGAACGCTCTTGTTCGGCTTGCCTTGCCAACCGCCACCGGACGATTGGCGCCAACCGTCGCGGAACAGCTCTACGCATTCCTCGAACAACTCCTGCGTGGACATGGTCGTTCCATCTCGCTTGAGCTCGAACCAGCGTTGGATTGCGCGGTGAGCACAATCACCGGCATGCGCCGGAAGAGAAGTGAGGCATTTATGGACCATCACCTCATATTTCTGCCCTCTTGGCCGCTCAGTCCACCAGCCCCACGAGGCATAGCGCCCATACCAGTATTCGCGCTGGCAGCGCTCCCACTCCTTAGCCCGGCTCGCTGACCAGGATAGTTCGCACTGAAATTGCTTGGTTGCCACAGCGGAAGTTTATCTTGGCGTGGTATGGAATTGCCAAAGGTGAAGAGATGCTCTTTATCTGGCCAAGGCGGCGGCCCTAACATCCTTGTTTCCAAGGCATTACGGCTTCCATTTTAGGCTAAATGTCCGCCCCTCTCTTCTCCGATAACAAACATAACTACATTCTTGTCCGCCATGAGAATCGTCTACCCAATTTTAACCTTACTCCTGACGTCGCCAATAGTTGCCGCTCAGGAAACATCCGCACAAGAACCGGATACTCATCCCAAATCATTCAACTCCTTGAGGCTGCCATGAATCCTCCCAGCAAAGCCCCCGTCGAGGAGGACTCCCCATGAAGATCTCGCTCCCTAGTTCGGTCGGTGTCCGGTTCGCCCTTGCCTCAATCCTCTTGATGTTGCTGGCCTGCGTTCCGCTGACCTATTATTCGGTGAAGCGAAGCTTCCATCAGGACCGCGGTGCTTTAATTGAAAAGGGCACTGCCATCCTTGAGTACTTGGAATGGGTCTTGCGCTTCGATCTTGAGATGGAAGATGGTGGCCGCATCCAGGAGCAACTGGATTCGATGGCGCACTTCGGCGAAGCTCGACGCTTTAGCGCCTTCACCGCAGACGGGCACCCATTGGCAAGTTGGTCGGACGAGCCACAGGACAAACCTGCCGCCAAACCATTGACTATCGAAAAGGTCGTCTTTGGCCAGGATGGAGACCAACTAGGAACCCTGCAGCTTGATATCGGAGTTGAGAAGATCCTCGCGGCAAGACAACAACTGATCACGACAATCATGAATTTCGTGATGATCGTCCTTGCGGCAGTCGGTTGTGTCGGGTTCTTCCTTGGCGCACACTTGAGCAAGAGACTTCGTCGGCTCGCAGTCACTGCAGAGGCCTTGGCGCGTGGAAAACTGGAAGCCCGCGCTCCTGCAGGGGGTAGCGATGAAGTCGGCATCCTTTCGAACGCGGTCAACGATATGGCCGAACAGATCTTCGTTCGCGAGAATGAGCTTGTCGAGTCACGGCTTGATGCTGAAAGGAGCGCGGTGGTGGCAACCGAAGCCGAGCACGCTAAGGGTAGGTTCCTTGCCACCATGAGTCACGAGATTCGAACTCCGATGAATGGGTTGTTAGGAATGATCGGCCTGCTACGCGAGACGAGCCTCAACGATGAGCAAAAGGACTTGATCGGGACCTTGTTGTCCTCGGGCCGCTCCCTCATGTCCATCCTCAATGACATCCTTGATTTCTCCAAGATCGAGGCCGGGAAGATCGAGCTCGAATCGATTGAATACGATCTCGATGACCTGATGGATGATTCCGTCAGCTTGTTCGCCCCCAAGGCGCGGGAGCAGAACACTCGGATAAGCTCCTCGGTTGCTGCTGACTTGCCGGCCACCTTCATCGGCGACCCAGGTCGACTTCAGCAAATCCTTTCTAACCTGATCGGCAACGCAGTGAAGTTCACGTCTTGTGGAAGCATCCTGGTCAGTTCGTCGGTGGTGGCTCGGCTTGAAGGTAAAGCGATCGTCCGGTTCGCTGTACGGGATACCGGCCAGGGGATGACGGAAGAAGAAGTCGCCCTGTTGTTCAAGCCGTTCCAACAAACACAGTCCTCCACTGCAAGGAGGTTCGGCGGCACCGGACTGGGGCTGGCTATATGCAAGGAATTCGTTTCGTTGCTCGACGGAGAAATCGGTGTCGAAAGCACGCCCGGAGAAGGAAGCACATTCTGGTTCACTGTTCCACTGCCTGTATCCACGCAACAGCGGGAGAAGTCGGCGGACGAGGGTCATGCCCATTCAATATTGTTGGCCGTGTCAGAGGTGAATGCCGGGGTCTCCACTCAACTCGAGCGGCGCGGAATGGAGGCCACCAAGGTTGCACGTTTGGCCGACGCCTTGCGGGAACTTCATGTGGCTGCGAACAACTCCAACCCTTATGCGGCCGTCGTCGTCGACCGGCATTGCGCGGGCCGGGATGTCGACGCTGCCCTTTCCTCACTGCGCGAAAGCCCTGGTGGAGCTCGAGTGTTCCTGCTGTGTGATGACGGGGATGACTGCAAATCAAGCGAGCTTGGGTGGGATGGTTACATCGCCCAGCCTGTTCGGTCGAGGAAGTTGTGCCAGACCTTGAACAAGGTTTGGGGCGAGGCCGCGCCGACAAGTAGCCCTTCGATCATTCAGGATGCTGCGGGACGACTTCCCTCACTCAAGATTCTTGTCGTTGACGACAATCCTATCAACCGCAAGGTTGCTCGGCTTACTTTGGAGAAGGCTGGATGTACGGTCGAGACCGCGAACGATGGGCTTGAAGGAGCTAACGCTGCGACCTCCAATGACTTTGACCTAGTCTTGATGGATGTTCAAATGCCCGTAATGGATGGTTTCGATTCCATCAAGAAGATCCGCTCGACTCAAGGATCGCGAGGTGAGGTGCCTATATATGTTCTATCTGCCAACCGAGACAGCAGTGTCTCCACAAAGGGTACTGATGCGGGCGCGAACGGATTCCTCAGCAAGCCGCTCCAACTCGAAAGCCTGTTCGATGTGCTGTTCGAGGTCGCTGGAGTAACGCCGAGTTCATGACGAACCGGCGTCGAATCAATCTCTCGTGAACGGTATTAGTGGCGGAAGTGGCGCGTACCCGTGTGCACCATGCAAACTCCGCGGGCATCACAAGCGGCGGTCACCTCGGCATCTCGCATCGATCCACCCGGTTGCACGATTGCTATAACGCCAGCTTCTGCCAGCGCTTCCGGCCCATCGGGGAATGGGAAGAATGCATCACTGCCCACAACCGCACCATTAGCGTTGTCGCCAGCCTTCTTGACTGCGATCTCCGCGCTGTCGACACGACTCATCTGGCCGGCCCCTGCGCCAATCAACATGCCATCCTTAACCAGACAGATTGAATTCGACTTGAGGTGCTTGGCGAGGGTCTGGGCAAAACGCAAGTCGTCTTCACGATTGGCGGGCATGCTGATCGCTCCAGCAACATTCAACTCAGCATCGAAGCCACTCTTGGTATCCGAGCCCTGAACAAGCGTGCCGCCCCAAACTCGACGCTCCTCCATTTGGGTTCGGGGAGTACCGATGTCGCCCACCTGAACTATTCGAAGGTTCTTGCCCCACTTGGGGCCGCCGCGCAACAAGGCCACTGCCTCCTCATCGAAGCTCGGTGCGGCCAATACTTCAACGAAGTGACCTGGGCCTGCCAGGAACTCTGCGCAAGCCACGTCAAAGTTGGCATTGAGTGCGATTACCGAGCCGAATGCGGAAAGTGGATCACCTTCCCAAGCTCGCTCGAGGCAATCGGATGGAGCGTTACCCAAGGCTGCGCCACAAGGATTGGTGTGCTTGACGACGACGGCCGCTGGTGCAGGCAAATCGTTCACTGCAGCAACCGCGCCATCTAGGTCGAGCCAGTTGTTGTATGACAACTCCTTGCCTCCTGGCAAGACTTCCGCTGCGCCCAAGCCGAAGCGCTTCGCGTCGGCGAAGAAACCTGCGGCCTGGTGTGGGTTCTCTCCGTAACGCAAGCCGGCACCCTCCTGTTCAGCGAACCAGCGACCGATCGCCGTATCGTATTCACCGGTGCGCGCGAATACTTTCGCGGCCAAGCGCTTGCGGGTCGCCAATGTCGTGCCCCCGTCATTCAGCTCCGCCGCAACCTGCGCGTAATCGCTGGTGTCGCACAGTACCGCGACGCTGTCGTGGTTCTTGGCTGCCGACCGCAACATCGATGGTCCACCAATATCGATCTTCTCGATGATCTCCTCATAGGTGCCTCCGCCGGCGACGGTCTCCTCGAATGGATAGAGGTTCACCACCACCATGTCGATTGGCCCGATGCCGTGCTCATCCATCGAAGCAAGGTGCCCCTCATCATCGCGACGTGCCAACAGGCCACCGTGAATCTTCGGGTGAAGCGTTTTCACGCGGCCATCCATCATCTCCGGGAAGCCGGTGTAGTCAGCGACTTCGGTCACTTCAAGACCCGCATCTGCTAGGGCCTTCATGGTGCCGCCCGTCGACAACAACTCGGCACCTTGGGCGGCTAGGGCCTTGCCGAGTTCGACAATGCCATCCTTATAGAAAACGCTCAAAAGAGCACGGCGGACTGGGAAACGATCGCTAGACATGGTCTTAACGGGTTGCTCGGCTACGGAGGTATTCTTCAATGAAGGAATCGATGTTGCCATCGAGGACCGATTGGGTGTTACCAACTTCATGGTTGGTGCGATGGTCCTTGACCATCTGGTAAGGGTGAAGCACGTACGAGCGGATCTGTGATCCCCAGGCGATCTCGCCCTTGTTGCCGTACATTGATTTGAGTTCGTCGTCGCGCTCTCGTTCGCGCAACTCGAACAGTTTCGCCGACAACATCCGGGTGGCGATCTGGCGGTTCTTATGTTGGCTGCGTTCGTTCTGACACTGAACGACGATGCCGGTCGGCTCATGAGTCATGCGAACGGCGGAGTCGGTCTTGTTGACATGCTGTCCGCCTGCTCCCCCCGCGCGGTAGGTGTCGACACGAACTTCGCTCATGTCGATCTCGATAGCGCCATCATCTTCGAATTCAGGCATCACCTCGACGGCGGCGAATGATGTGTGGCGACGGCCTTGGGCGTCATAAGGTGAGATCCTCACCAGTCGATGTACGCCACGTTCGGCCTTGAGTTTGCCGTAGGCATAGGGGCCGCGGAACAAGAGGGTGCAATGGCGAATACCACCTTCATCGTTAGGCAGCAGTTCGATCTCTAGGACCTCAATCTCCATTCGCTCGCCCCAGCGCAGATACATGCGCATCAACATCTCGGCGAAATCGGTCGCGTCGACACCACCAGCTC
>CAZJGH010000112.1:6890-9296 GCA_964545405.1 uncultured Planctomycetales bacterium | reverse complement strand
CATGGCTAAACTGGAAGGGTTGCCAGATCCGGAGCAAGCATGAATTTCGCGCGAACCATCATCCTTCTTGCCGTTGCCACCTCGCTGGGCGCGTGCGTCTCTCCGGAGACCAACCTCGACAGCAGGTCTATCGACCATCACAATCGCATTCAAGGCGACATCAACCTGCAACCTCACGATGCATCCTTCCCGGTAGCGGCACCACCTCGCTACGATGCGGATGATCGCACTCAACAAGAGCGCGACTTGGAGATCATCGGGCGCAAGGGCTGAGCGCGGAAGGCTTCAAGCTGTCGAGCTGGCTGCGGCCAACCCTCGTTCAAGGATCTTGCGGTCGAGATCATGGCCGATGAACACCACCTCGGTTGCGGCTGCCTCCGCATCAGGCCATGGCTTATCGGCCTCGACCGAATATAGGTCATAGACACCCTGCAATAGGCATCGATAGGCGATGCCCTGGATATTCAAGAAGCCCTTGTAGCGCACCAGCTTGTCGCCGAACTGCTGGACACAGGCATCGAGCCACAAGCGAGTCTTCAATTCATCGAGTGGCGTTTCGCTGCGCAGGCTGATGGCGACGATGCCGCTATGGTGAGCGTCACCAACGGCGACGGACTCGTCGCCGGCAACAGTTGTGGTGCTCGGCAATGTGCGTTCGCGTGCCTTCAGTACTTCATGCAAGGGCACGTCAGCGAAAGTGGCCGGAAGGATCGGGGCGGTCGGGTTCAGTTTCCGCAGGTCTACGGTCACTTCCTGGCTGACCTCGTCGCTGGCCAGATCGACCTTATTAAGGACCAGCAAATCAGCCAGAGCGACCTGCTCCAAGGCACTTCGATTGGTGGCTGCGTGTTGGAAGTTGGATGCATCAACCAAGGTGACGACAGACTCGACCTGGTAATAGGTCGCGATCTCGTCCTCGACCAGGAAAGTCCGCAGTAGGGGGGCAGGCTCGGCGATGCCGGTGGTCTCGATGATCACTCGGTCGAACTGGCGCCGTCGGAAGGTCGGGAGGCGTCGCTTACGTAGGTCCAGGAGGCTTGCCACCAGGTCGCCACGCACAGTGCAACACACGCAACCGTTCGACAGCTCGACGACATTGTCATCGGAGCGCACCACCAGCCGGTCGTCGATGCCGATCTCACCGAACTCGTTGACCAACACCGCATACCGTGTACCGGAATCGTTGGCGAGCAAGTGATTCAGCAGGGTCGTCTTGCCCGAGCCTAACCATCCAGACAGCAATGTGACTGGGGTTACGAGGGCATTGGTCGGTGTAGGCATCGCGCCAAGGATACTGCGCCGACCTAGAATGAAATCTCATGAATCTGGGGCTTTGTCCGGATCGAACACTTACACATTTAACGCCAAGATCAACACCAGGACTCGAGATTGAAGACTGACCTAAGGTGGATTCCTGGTGTGTTGGTGGCGACGGCTTTGGCGGCGGTCGCCCTCGAGCTCGCGGCCTTGCCGCTATTCAGCGAGCGACTGCATTTCGGTGCGCTGTTGTTGGTGATCCTGCTCGGCATGGCATGGCGCTTGGTCTTGCCGATTCCGCGGTGGTCAGTACCAGGAATCGAGATGGCGAAGAAGCCCCTGCTGCGCTGGGCGGTAGCTGGTCTTGGGTTAAGGCTGACGATCTCGGAAATCCTTGCCATTGGTGCGCCGGCCTTGCTGCTGGTCTCGATGAGCACACTGCTCGCCTTAGGCATCGGGTGGTGGTTAGGGCGCCGGCTCGGCTTACATCGTGACCTAGGTCTGCTACTTGGGGTAGGTGGCGCGATCTGTGGCGCGTCGGCGATCGTTGCTGCTGACACGGTGGTGCAAGCTCGCAAACAAGATTCAGCGATGGCAATCGGTGTGATCACATTACTCGGGACGGTGGGTATCTTGCTGTTCCCGGAGTTGGGTTGGTTACTCGGGCTGTCTGACCACGATTTTGGAGTATGGGCCGGCGCCGGTCTGCAGGAGACAGCCCAGGTAGTTGCGGCTGGGGATACTTATAGCCAGGAATCCAAGGAGGTGGCCACAGTGGTCAAGCTGGTGCGGATTTGCTGGCTTGCTCCCGTGGTGTTTTATCTAGGGCGCGAAGTGGCAAGGAGGGAGAAGCCGGAAGGCGAAGACAAGACGACCAAGAATGTCCCATTGGTGCCGTGGTTCCTGGTGATGTTCGTGGTCTTTGCCGCCATAAGTTCATCAGGCCTGCTTCCAGAAGACGGCGCCATTTCCCTGGCCAGCGGCAAGACCATCGTGAAATGGTTGATGTGCATCGGCATGGCGGGCGTCGGTTTGCAGATCAACCTTGCTGACCTCGTGCGCACCGGATCACGCCCTCTCCTAGTAGGCACTCTTCAGTGGTTGGCGCTTGCCGGCATCGCTCTCGCCCTGGTCCGCTGCTGAGGCCAT
>CAZJGH010000112.1:0-6880 GCA_964545405.1 uncultured Planctomycetales bacterium | reverse complement strand
AGCAACCTCTCCTATTGCAAGGGCCGCAAGTCAGAGGCCATGTGCTTCTGGTTTCGATAACAACTGCTGACCTGCCGCGAGGGAATGGCGGACCTACAATCCGCGCATGACGAGCGGCATCCAGGGGTCCTTGTTCGGTGCGCCAGAGGGGCGCTTCGCGCGGATAGCGCTTGATACCCCTGTGCGCCGTGAGTTCTCCTATCACGTACCGGAGTCCTGCGAGCCGTTGTTGCCGGGATGTCGCGTGCGGGTGCCATTCGGGCGCCGGGAAGGTCTCGGGGTGGTGGTGGCGGTCGATGACAGCCCGCCTGCGGATGTACCCCCAGATCGGATTCGCTCATTGAATGGCGTGCTTGATTCTGAGCCGTTGCTGACTCCGGCCCTCCTGCGCCTAGCCCACTCGATCGCGGATACGACCTACTGCTCTTGGGGACAGGCACTGGCGGCGATGCTGCCGGCGGCGTTGCGCCGCGATCGACCGCGTCGAACCATTCCGGTCGCCGAGCTGGTCGCCATGCCACCTGAAGATGAGCTTCAGGAGTTGGAGCAGAAGTTCCCTAAGCAGGCGAAGGCGCTTGCCTATCTGCAACAAGCTGGTGGGCCGATGGAGCTGCGTGAGTTTCGCAACCGCACTGGCCTGACAAGGTCGCCATTGGACACTCTCTCGCGCAAGGGCTTGGTGAAGTTCGGACGCAAGAAGGAGTTCCTCGATCCATTCGCTGATGCGCCACAGTTGCGTGACACCCCGCCTGAATTGACGGACGCCCAGCAGCACTGTGTCGACCATGTGTTGACCAGTCTTGATGCCCACAAGCATCGTGACTTCCTGTTGTTCGGAATCACCGGCTCAGGCAAGACAGAGATCTACCTTCATGCCTTGGAGCGTTGCTTGGAACAAGGCCGTGGTGCAATCGTCTTGGTTCCGGAGATTGCCCTTACACCGCAGACCGTATCTCGATTCCGCGCTCGCTGCGGCGACGTCGCCGTGCTGCACTCTGGATTGACCGATGCCGAGCGTCACGATCAGTGGGTTGCCATTCGTGACGGCAGGCTGCGTGTCGTCGTCGGTGCGCGTTCGGCGTTGTTCGCTCCGATTCCCGACCTCGGCTTGATCGTCGTCGATGAGGAACATGAGTCGTCGTTCAAGCAGGAATCCACGCCGCGTTATCACGCGCGCGATGTGGCCCGGGAACGCGCCCGCTTGGAAGATGCGGTATGCATCCTCGGTAGTGCCACTCCATCACTTGAGTCGTGGTTCGCAACGCAGGAAAAGGATGGGTTGGTGAAGCTCGAGCTGCGCGACCGCGTCGCAGGCGGCAAGTTGCCGGACATCCAGATCGTCGACATGCGAGTGCAGAAGCCGGAGAAAGGTAAGTGGCTGGTCATGTCACAGCCCTTATGCACCGCACTGGGCAAGGCACTCGATCGCGATGAACGAGCGATCCTGTTCCTGAACCAACGTGGCTACGCCCCGGCGTGGCATTGTCGTGCTTGCGGTGGCAGTGTCCATTGCCAAGAGTGTGATGTGGCCCTCACCTATCACCGCTGGCGGCGCAAGGCGATCTGTCACTATTGCATGCACGAAGAAGAGCCGCCGCAGATTTGCCCGAAATGTAAGGGTCCAGTCGATATGGTCGGTGTCGGTACCGAGCGGGCCGAGGATACCGTCGAGAGGATGTTCCCTACGGCCAAGCTTGCACGCATGGATCGCGACACCATGTTGCGCCGCGAATCATATGAGGAGGTCCTAAAGGCTTTCGGCTGCGGTGACTTCAATGTCCTGCTGGGGACACAAATGGTCGCGAAGGGATTGGACTTTCCCGAGGTGACTTTGGTCGGGGTGTTGAATGCCGACACCGCCCTTCATCACCCAGACTTCCGTGCGAGTGAGCGTTGCTTCAACTTGATAGCGCAAGTCGCCGGGCGTGCCGGGCGAAGCGATAGGGGTGGCAACGTAGTGGTGCAGACTTGGATGCCAGAGCACCCGGCATTGATGGCGGCACGGAACCATGATTACGTGGGGTTCGCCACCAAGGAGTTGAAGGAGCGTGAGCTGTTCGGGTTCCCGCCGTTTGGGGTCGCATTGCGTATCGGTTTCGAGGCTCAACACCGCAGCCGCGTGGAGGAGACGTCGGCGGCCGCCGCTGAGGATTTACGACAAGCCGCGAACGGTGCCGCTGATATCAAGATCCTGGGGCCGGCCGCTCCACCTGTAGAGAAGGTCCGTGGCAGGATCCGCCGCCAGATTCTGATTCGCACCAGCCACAAGGGATTGGCATCCCTGCGCGATGTCCTTTACGAGCTCTGCCAGAAGCAAGGGATCACTGTTGATCCCCTGTAAGGTCGACGGCTTCACCACCATTGGCGATGGCGAGCTCGGCCAGGAAATCGGCACCCGCCGAACCTGCGGCAATGGTGTGGATGCGCACTCTCCGATTGCGGTTCAGCATCTCGACCTCTAGCAGTATGGCGTCGGGGTTAGTGATGCGGCCGCTGGTTGGAGTTCCGTCCGTCAGCAGGAAAATCGTCTGCGCACCTTCGAATCCCAATGATGCAAGCAGGGCTCCATGTAAGTTGGTGCCGCCGCCTGGTTGGGCGTTGGTGAGAAAGTCGCGCGCTGCCCTGATGTTCTCGGAGGTGGCTGGTCGCAGCCCGGTATGCAGGAGGTTCTCTACACTCGAGAACAGGACCACGCTGAAATCAGATTCCGGCGGCAGCTTTCCGAGAGTAGCACTCAAGACGTTCGAGTAATGATCGTAGAACGATTGCTTGTCATTGAAGCTGTCGTTCATGGACTCGCTGATATCAAGTGCGAAGACTACTCCACCTGGAGGTATCTTCAGGCCGTGATAAGTACCCTTCACGAGTGAGTGGCTGTCATTGCGTGAAGCGTTGCGCGCCTTGAGTCTCGCGGCAGCTTCTTCGGGTGACGGCAAGCGGTAGTCGGAAGGTAGGTCTTCAAGCCACATGGACCAGCTATCGAACTGCGGTCCGAAGTCCTCGCCTGTGAGTGTGTTCAAGGCTCGAACGGCGTCGTCCCGCACTCGGCCAGTTTCACGCTCGATCAATGCCACCAATGCCTTGACCGATTCTGTGCGCCGAAATCCGGTAGCGCTTTCCACCGCGGTCGAGCGTACCGACCAGGAATCGTCGCCGAGCAACTTGTTGATGGAATGCCATGCCGTGTCCGAAGTCGGGAAACATGAAAGCGCAGCTGCCGCCTGCACTCGCACTGCGGTATCGGTATGAGTCGCGAGCAGGACGATCAGGTTTTCTGAACTGCTCGGCAATGCGTTCAGCTTGGTGAGTGCCCACAATGAGTCGCTACAGGTCTGCGGGTCGTCGCTGCTCAGGCGCAAGGCCAGGGCATCGACTATCTCGGGGGATTCCGCCTGCACCAATCCTTGCAAGGCAAGGCTCGCGACTTGCCGATCAGGATGATCAAGCAACTCGAACAGCGGTTCATTGCACAACCGTGGGAGCCCAGAGGCAGCGAGGCCGACGACCTTGGTCGCAGCTCGTACCAACTCGGAATCACTTGAAGTCAGGCCAAGGGAGATGATGACCTTGACCTCATTCGGTCTTTGCGCATGCAACAATGCGGAGGCGATCTCATCGCGGAACATCAAGTTGCGTGGCGCACCATGCGCCTTCATCAACAACTCGAAGCTCAACACTCCTCCGAGTTCACCAAGAGCTCGGAATGCATCACGTCGTAACTGAATGTCCTCGCCGACGGCAGTGGCTTCCACATACTTGCGACCTCGCATGAGTCGCAGCTTGCCGATTCCGAAGATGCCAGCGGAGGCATAGATGGGGTCCTTCGACTTAGCGGCCCGCAGTACCTCATCATCCAACTTGGAGACTTCCTGATCGATCAAGCCGCGTAGGACCTCACCACGAATCATCATGTTCTTCTCACGCGCCAAGCGGTGATCGCGCAGGAACGAGAACTGTGGGCCACCGATCAGCAGCAAGTCGCGACAAGCCTGGCGGCGCACGGCGTCGGAACGTCGATTCTTGGTAAGTAAACGTAGCTGTCCACTGGCGTAATCTGATTCGGCGAGGGAGATGGCGTGAACCGCAGCCATCTGCTGACCTCCGCTGAGTTGAGGAAGCAGCTCCAGCAGGGCGTCGACTGCCTCGTTGGTGCCCAGCCGGCCGATCGCGTGAAGGCGCTCGATGGAGGACTCAGGTGATGCCTGGTCGTGTCTCAGGCGATGGAACTCAGCGAGCTGGTCAGCCAGCGAAGCCTCAATCTGCTGGTCACCTGGCTCCTGCGCCAACACAGGGCTGATGGTTGCTCCTAGGGCGAGCAAGGCATGGGCTAGACAGTTCACGACTTGCCGAAGTCTACTCCACATCGGCGCCCCAGTTTTGTGGCCCGACGCGATAAAATGCTCCGCTTCTCTGATTTAGAGAGACCGCCAAATGTTTAAGCCCACCACCATCATTGAACCTTTCCGCGTGAAGGTCGTAGAACCACTGCCCGTCCGAACCCGGGAGGAGCGTGCAGAAGCCCTCAGGGAGGCGAAGCTCAATCTTTTTTCGGTCCATGCTGATCAGGTGACGATTGATTTGATGACGGACTCAGGCACTTCGGCCATGAGCCAGGAGCAATGGGCGGGAATCATGCGCGGCGATGAATCGTATGCCGGTGGCCGTTCCTTCTTCCGTTTCTCTGAGACCATCCAGAAGTTGACCGGCATGGGGCACATCATTCCGGTTCACCAGGGTCGCGCAGCAGAACGGATCCTGTTCACGATCGTCGGTGGTGAGGGCAAGGTGATTCCTGCCAATACTCATTTCGACACAACCCGCGCTAATGCTGAAGCAAGTGGGGCCGAAGCGCTCGACTTGGTGATCGAAGAGGGCAAGGACCCGGCCACGGAGCACCCGTTCAAGGGTAATCTTGATGCTGAAGCCCTGGTCAAGGTGCTCGAGGAGCGCGGCGATTCCGTGCCGCTGGTGGTGATGACCGTCACCAACAACTCGGGCGGCGGCCAGCCGGTATCGCTCGAGAACATGCGCCAGGTACGCGAGGTGTGCGACCGCTTCAAGGTGCCACTGTTCCTTGACTGCGCACGTTTCGCCGAGAACGCCTGGTTCATCAAGTTGCGCGAACAAGGCCAGCAGGATCGTACGCCGCGCGAGATCGCGGAGGAGATGTTCCGCTTGGCAGATGGTGCCTGGATGTCATCCAAGAAGGATGCGTTCGGCAACATCGGTGGCTTCTTGGCGATGAAAGATAATGGCATTGCAGCCGATTGCCGCAACATGCTGATCCTTACCGAAGGCTTCCCGACGTACGGTGGGCTTGCGGGGCGTGACCTCGAGGCTCTGGCGGTCGGGCTGGAAGAGGTACTCGAGGAGGACTACCTTGAGTATCGAATCCGGAGTACTGAGTATGTCTGGCGTCATCTAGACAAGGCTGGCGTGCCACTACTGCGCCCTGCTGGTGGGCATGCGGTCTACCTTGATGCCCGCGGCTTCCTGCCTGACGTGCCTCCAGGCGAGCTGCCTGGGCAATCGATCAGTGTCGCCATGTTCCTCGAAGGGGGAGTGCGTGCTTGCGAGATCGGCACCGTCATGTTCGGTCACACCTTGCCTGACGGGACCCAGGCCGCAGGACCGATGGATCTTGTTCGCCTGGCAATTCCACGTCGTGTCTATACCCAGTCACACATGGATTACGTGATCGAGGCGGTCACCTATGTGTTCGAACGCCGCGCTCGACTCGGCGGCCTGAAGATCATCGATGAACCATCCGCCCTGCGTCACTTCACCTGCGGTTTCGAACCGATGGGGTGGGATCCGTATGCCGAATAGGCGGGCTTCCTAGTACAGCTCTACTTCAGAGAACCCGACGCTGGCGTTGCCGAGAGCACCGCCACTTAGGGATACGATTCGTAGCTTGATCTTCTTCACCTTGATCGGCTCCTCGAATGCGAGCACAGCCTTCTCCTGAAGGGATTCAGGTAGCGCCAACAGTTGGGGTGTGAGATCGTTGATGGTGACCTCAACTCGGGAAGGCCGAGGAGAGTCATGCAGTGCGTGCATCTCACGTGGCGCCATGACTATCTTCACTTCAGAAACCTTGCTGCGACCACGGAGCTTGATCTCCAACTCTGGATTCTCATCGCCTTCATCGCATCTCCATGCGGTCTGGTATTGGCCATCACAGATCGCGAATGCCTTGTGGTCGATATCGGAGGATGAGGCGGATACGTCTGGGCGTGAACTCGGCATCAGGTTGCCGAAACCCTCGGTCACGTAGGACAAGCGTTGGTTCGAGATTCCTTCCTGCTGCTCGAACTCGATGGTCCCTGAGGTAATGAGCTTGCCGTTGGTCAGCTTGGCATCGGCGCGAACCTGCCATTGTCCAGGCACGGCCAAGTCGTACTTGATGGCAAAACGATTCTCGAACATCTCATCCATCCGCTGCCAGCCTTGGTTGGGTGGTTGCAGCCAATAGACGACCTTAGCTATGTCATCGAAGCCTGGCGTGTTGCCATCGATCCATAACGAGTTCGGATGGTTCAATGACAGTCGCAGGAGCAGTTCACCATCTTCAGGGTCGGATTGCAGCAAGCGTTCGTTGATCAGGTCGACATTGGTGAAGGCGTGGCGGGAAGTCGCGCGACGCAGGAACAGCAAGGCGAAACACTCGACCACCGGCGAGAGGTCATTCTCCCAACGGCCATTGTCGAATTGGACTCCAACGATGCGATCAGCACCTTCGTCGTACCAGGCATGATCGCCGAACATCTCACGGTCGGCCAATCCTCCGGCACGTTCCAGGCCGTATAGGAAATAGAAGTTGTGTACCGAACCGACTCCTTGCCCGAGATTCCAGTTGCGTCCGAGCCAGCTGCAGCCG
>CAZJGH010000111.1:0-9371 GCA_964545405.1 uncultured Planctomycetales bacterium | reverse complement strand
GTCGGGATAGAGCTCCGCCCAGCGGCGCAACTCTGCAATCCGCTCCAAGGTTTCTGCCACCGACAGTAGCTCAAGACCTTCCAACACGCGGTTACGGGCACTGGCAGCCAAGGACACCACATCGGTGCAACGCGCCAACGATGGCGACTGTTCGGCTTTATGGGCCTGCAGGGCTTCGACCCCACGCTGACGACGATCAGCTGCCAAGTCAGGATCGGATTCCGTTGCGATCGATCCGAGCAGCTGACGACCACCACTGGTCACCGCGAATTCGGCGATCCAATCCAATACCTGCTCACACTCGAGCGCTTCGAGCGTGTCGGCGGCAGTTGTTGGTGTTGAAGGCATGAAAGCTGAGGCATCTCCCCCTAGAATGAAGGGTGAATGGAGACGACATTAATGAGTAAGAAAACCGGAATCTGCGCCACGATTCTAGACGCTATCGGCAATACGCCGCTGGTACGCCTGCCGAAGGATTTTGCCCCGGAGGTGAAGTGCGAGGTTCTGCTGAAGGTAGATTATCTGAATCCCGGCGGCAGTTTGAAAGACAGAATTGCCCTACACATGGTGAGGGCAGCCGAACAGCGCGGTGACCTGAAGCCTGGCGGACGTATCGTCGAGTGCAGTTCGGGCAATACTGGAGCTGGCCTGTGCGTCGTCGCGGCAGCCTTGGGCTACGACATCACGGTCGTAATCCCAGACAAGATGTCGTCAGAGAAGATTTCGGCGATCCGGGCACTCGGCGCCGACGTGGTGGTCACGCCATGCAATGTCGATATCGAGGATCCGATGCACTACACCAAGGTCGCTGGCCGAATCGCTGCCGAGACTCCAGGAGCCTGGTGGCCCGACCAGTATCACAACCACGACAACACGGATGCCCACTATTGCACGACCGGGCCGGAGATCTGGCAGCAGTGCGATGAGCAGCTCGATGTCTTCGTCGCGGGTGCTGGTACCGGTGGCACGCTGAGTGGCATCGGGCGTTACTTGAAGGATCAGGATCGGTCAGTGAAGGTCGTCGGTGTCGATCCTCCAGGCTCAATCTTGGCCCACTACTGGAAGACCGGCGAGATCTGTGAATCTGGCCCCTATGCGGTTGAAGGAGTCGGCGAAGAGGAAGTGCCGCGCGCTTGGGACACTGATGTCATCGATGATTACATCGTGGTCACTGACCAGGATTCCTTCGCCATGGCGCGGCGACTTGCCGCTGAGACCGGCATCTTCCCTGGAGGTTCAGGTGGCATGAACCTGGTCGCCACATTGCAGATCGCACGTGACTTGCCGGCTGATGCTCGGGTGGTCACCATCCTGCCTGACTACGGCAAGGCATACTTGAGCAAGGTCTACAGTGAGGATTGGCTGCGCGATTTCGGGTACCTACCGAAAGTCAGTGCCGCCAGTGCGACGGTCGCCGACATGATGCGCGAACGCAACATGGCCGTGGTCTATCCGACCGACACCGTCGCTTGGGCAGTGCGCCAAGCCGGCGAACGTGGCGTGCGCCCGTTGCCTGTACAGGTTGCCATCGGCGGTGAGCTGCTCGGTGTCTTCGACGAGGATCGCGCCCTCGAACTGTTGGTGGCAGGCACGAACTTGGATGACCTTCAGGTCTCCAGCTGCATGCAGCCAGCACCGCCAATCCTCAAGGTCGATTCTCCTTGGCAGGATGCGGTCTCTGCGTTGAAGGAGCATGCTGCCGTGCTGGTCAAGGTCGACGACGAATATCGTTCGTTGGACCGACGCGACTTGCTCCAGGCCCTCAAGCGACTCGATCACGGCGCCTGTTAGGACAGTCGGTCCGATGAAAGTAACCCAGAGCCAGCTCGAGATAACGACGTCCGGGCGAGGCACCTTCGACATCACTCGTGAAATCGCCCGGGTCGTCGATGGAGCGACGGTCGCCCTCGGCACCGCCACGCTGTTCGTGCATCACACCAGTGCCTCGTTGATCGTCTGCGAGAACGCCGATCCGCAGGTCAGGCGAGACCTTGAAGCATGGATGCAGCACGCGGTACCCGATGGCGACCCACTCTTCATGCACGTGGATGAAGGACTTGACGACATGCCTGCTCATGTGCGTTCTACATTGACCGCCACCAGCTTGGTGATTCCGATCACCGATGGCCGCCTTAATTTAGGTACCTGGCAGGGAATCTACCTCTATGAACACCGTACCGCGTCGCATCGGCGCCGAATCAGCCTGACCATTCAAGGCACCGAGTAATGCAAAGCCCACAGAGAAAGAAGGTCCGGCATCAGCCGGATTACCCAGCGCTTCCGTTCCGCAACAACCGCACCAAGAAGACCGTGGCGGTCATGCTCGTTCACAGCCTCACGCTGTTCACCGGCATCGCATTGGTGGTGATGAACGAGAGTGGCAGCACCGAGAACTCGGTCGGAATCGTGTTGGCTGGAATCGGAATCCTGTTGCCGATCAGTGCGTTCTTCTTCCCTTCCTCCAAATGCACGGTCTGTGAAGGCAAGATACTCCTCGATAGGGAAGGTCTGCAGCACAACAAGGACCTATACAAACTATGCACCTGCCAAGACTGCGGCGAGAAGTTCATCTACTTCAAGTCGAAGGTTCGCCACGAGGCGAACATCAATTGAAGAACCCCACGCAGCTGTGAGGCTGCATGGGGTTTGTCGATCGAGCCGGAACGAAGCTGTTAGAGCTTGATCTCCTCGTGGTGCTTACTGCATGCAGCACCCTTGTTGCGACTGCATGAGGGGCACGAGGGCTTATAGCCTGGGCGACGATCCTGGATCAGCTTCTCGGCTGCTGCGCGCGCATGACCGGCGATCTGGGTGTCGCGGCACTTCTTCATCACCGACTTGTACTTCTTGACAGCATCGGTGTATTCCATGATGAGCTCGGTGGCTTGCGCCTCCTTGAACGACTTGCCACCGGAAATCTCCTTGGCATACAGGTCTTCCTCCTTCAGGAGCTCGAGCTTGGCGACCGTCTCCTCTACCCCGGGATAAGGAGAACCCTTACCCAGATAAGGCTGAGCCTTGAGGATCCCTTCGTACCAGAAACCATCCTCGATGGCTTTAGCTGAATCAGCGAAGGCACCTGAGCATTGGCCGTTCAGGGAAACCTCGAGACGGCCTGCCCATGCGGCATCCTCGCCTTCAAGCTTCTCCATCAGCTTGTGTAGGTCGACCATGGCCTTGACCATGTCGCCCTTATTGATCAACTTGATCACCTTGCTGAGCTTCTTCGGATAGACACAGGTCTTCTTGGCATCCTTCTGCACATCGCCCAGTGGGCCAGATGATGAAGACGGGTGCCCAGTCCATTTGAGCTTATTGCCGTGGAACACCGCACTGGTCGGGAACCCCTTGACGCCGATGACGCCCTCCAGTTCCTTGTTCGGCAATATGACTACTGGATGAGTCACTTTGTTCTTCAACATCCAAGGTTCGACGAGTTCCGCCGGCTCATCAGTCACGCTGATGACGACCAGGCCTTTCGCATTCTCCTTCTCCCAAGCGGAGTTGAGGTGCGGAAGCTGGCCAAGGCAAGGGCCTCACCAGGTGCGGAAGACTTCCACCAATACGGCGTGGCCTTCCAGGTCCTCTACTGTTAAAGGTGGCGTGTTGTACCACTTGGCATCGGTGAAGTCCGGCATGGTGCCGGAAGCCTGCGCAGCGGCAGGGCTGGTTGACGCGAGGGCCAGCGTGGCTCCCGCAACGAGAAGAGAAAATGATTTCATGATGAGGCCAAAGAAATGGCTGCAAGGATTATCAGGATAGCACATGGGGTGAACCGGAGGAGTACCTGCTGATGATCACCGCTTGATGACCTGCGTCGATGAGCGCAGCTTAAATCCACACGCGCATCGTCGCGCCGTTACTCACTTGGCAGTTGTTGAGGTCAAGGGCTTGAACCCACACATACATGCCGACAGCGGCTGCCGGTATACCGAGTGGCAGGACCGCCTTGCCGCTCGCATCAGCCTGCGCTTGTGGCAAGAGGGTAATCGGCAGACTCAGGGAGGTCGCGACCGGGCCACATGGACCGGCGTTCAACACCGTGGGCCCTGGGCCGACCAACGAATAGGCGAATCCGATGAGCGCGCCGGGAGTGGCATTGGTGACTGTCATGAACGTCGTCTGTCCGGCCAGGAAGTTAGTTATGTTCAAGACCGGCTTATTGGTAGTCACGGTCACCGAACCGAGCATGCCGAAGGCCAGATGTGGGTCGCAGTGGTAGTCGTAAACGTTGCCGTTGGCTGGAGCCGATGCCATGAAAGCAGCATCGAAGGTCAGTGAATATGAAAACGGCGGCATCATCGGGATGCCAGAGGTGAACAGGCCATCATCAGATGCGACATTCTGCATCCCGGAAACCCAGTTCCACAAGACGGTATCTCCCTCGGCGATCGTGATGTGCGCGGGAGAGAACGAAGCGCCAGCCAAGTCGACCTGATGCGTGGTCTGAGCGAAGGCGTCGCTACCGCAGGCGACAAGCGCGCCGATAGCGAGGATGATGGAGGGTGTTCTCATGGTTCAGGGTGGGTAGGCCAAGCTGGGCCCCGTTGGCGATGGGCGCGAAAGCTAACCCCTACGTGGCCAAGGTCCTTACCAATTTAATCTAAATAGGATTCCCTGCGCCGCATTTACCGACGTTTTGGGAAGTCCGATCGGGGCTTGCCCGCACTAACGCAGCAACACGGCCTTCAAGGCCCCACGATGGCACCAGCTCACGATCAGCATGAGCACCACCAAAATTGCGCCTGCACCGATTCCGGCTGGATCGAAGGCGACGTGATAACCGATGATGTTGAACGCAACAGGCGCAAGCAGGAAAAGCGCTAGGACCACGCGGCCGGTTATCAGCAGTAGGGCGCTGAGCAGGAACACCACCCCGATGGAGTTGAAGATGTAGCCGCTGAAGAACAAGGCGCCGAGGAACTCCGCACCATCCTCAGGTGCATCAGGCGTAGGCATGAAGTGGAAGAACTTATTAGCACCGAAGACGGTGATCATCAATGCCAACAAGAGACGGCTGGAAATTTCCAGGCCGCGCGGGGCTGTTGATTGATTTGCCATGCCGCACGATATCACGGGGGACCTGGTCGGGCATCAGTGAAGCCATGCTCCTGCAATAGGGCTATACGCGAATCCGGTCGTTCGCCGGCAGCATGGTCGGGCGCTGAGCCCAAGGTCCGCCACGATGCTCACGCACGACCATCCACCAAAGGAAGAAGGCTGTGGTCAAGTATGGCGAGGCCTGAGGAACCCAACTCGGAAGGCTCGTACTCAAGTCGATGAGCATGCCGTCGCCAGGGAACAAGCCGAAGCCAACCAGCATCGGCAAGCGGTACCAGTAATAGCAGCTCACTGCAGCGCAGGCGAACAGCTGGCGGAGCCGTTGATGTGCAGCTTCTGGAAGCACTTTGCGCAGGACCATGTAAGCGGCGCTGGTAACCCCAGCCGCAGCAAGTGGCCACACGTAGATCGTGCCGATATTCTCCCAGCCTGAGGCGCCGGAATAATCGGCGACATGGAACCAGCCCCAGATGAAGCCCGCGAAGCCACCGACCATCAGGACATGAGTCAGGCGCTGCAGCATCGACTTTCCTTGTTGATCAAGTACCGCGACTGAATGCGAGTCTGGGCAAGGCACAGTGCAATTCGCACAACTTCCGCAATGAGCATTAACGAATCGTGCTGCTGGCCGGAAACCATACAGGGCTTCTACCGGACGGACAGGGCACAAACCTGCACACCACGCGCTCTTCCAAGCGAACTTGAGGCCAAGCGCGAAAGCCACGAGTGCGGCGACGATCAGGAAGATGCCTGAAGCGACGCCATTCAAGTCGAAGATGGCATGGCGCAGCGGCACCGCCAGATAGAGAATCGCCACGCCCGCGAAAGCTAACCAGGGTACTGCAGCATCGGGAACCATACCCCGCTTCGACTTACCGGATCTTTGCGCCAACATGCCTGAGGTAGCCACAGGACATACGTTGCGCCAGAACCCTGGCACCAGCACGAATAGCAAAGGTGCCGCCGGAATCAAGACATCCCACAGCAGATGCAAGCCGACCGTTGGGGCGAACAACAATGCCGCGACGATAGTCAGCCCGATCAGGAAAAGGGCCAGTTGAAGGATGTACCAGACATTCACTTTGCTCGTCGCCGTCATCATTATCTCAGTGCTATGGGTCAAAAGAGAGAACCTCAAACTCCTCCAGGTGTGCCAGAAGATTTTGAGGTTCTTGAAAAACCGTGGCCTACTGAATGTCGACCTGCAGTGGTGCTGATTCAGACCACTGACCGCCAGAGACGGATGCGACTTCCAGGTACCAGGTAGTGCCGGACAGCGTTGCTGGGGCAGTGAGGATGAAATCGCCATCGCCGGCAGCAGAGGCCGTCATGTTTGCGACTTGAGTCACAGGTGCACCGACATCGAAGTCATGACCACCGTAGATGGTGCCGTTGAGGTTCGGCGAAGCCAGCATCCAGACAGGTGCGTTCGGCTGGGCGTTCGCGAAGCTGTAGACCACACTCATGCCGACCCACGGAGTGGTGTAGCCGACAAGTGACATGGTGTTGGTTGGCTCGGTACCGGTCGAGGAAGTGACTGGAGTAACGACCAGAGCGAAGTCAGCATCAAGTCCTGCGGTCTCAGTGTGAGTATCCTGGTTGACCTCGTCAGCGAAGATCTCGATCTTCCATACACCAGCAGCTGGGTTGGAGACGATCACCTGCTCGACGGTGTCCTTGGTGTTGGAAACGCCACCGGTGGCGCTGGTCATGGCCGACATCAAGCCGTTGTTGCCCCAGTAGACGCTGCCGCCTGGGGAAGTCACACGCATCGACAAGTCGTTGATGCGGTGCAAGCTTGAGCTGGTAGTGCCTGCGCGGTCGGAGTAGATCATGGTCGCACGGAACTCAGGTTCACCTGCAGGGACGGTCACATCCCAAGCAGCTGCGCCTTGATCGCCGAGCACTACTTCCTCGTTGATGACGAAAGTCTGACTGCCGTTGTCGTAGGCACGTTGCAGGTCAGGCTTACCCCAACCTTGGTGAGTACGAGTCAGGTCGTGGGTACTGCCGGAGAAGTTCCACTGCTTAGCGGAGTTCAGCAGGATCGCCTTAGCGGTGGTGTTGTGCGGACGGTTGTCGAAGACATCACCGGTACCTACCGAGTTGCCGAATACACCGTTGTGCCACATCTGGTAGATCAAGCCGAGGTGACCGGCCACGATCGGGGTAGCTGCGGAGGTGCCGCTGAATGAGGTGTAGTCGTCACCACTTGCGTAACCGCCTGGATCGGCATCTGAAGTCCAGACCGAATCGTAGTAAGCAGCGATGTCTGGCTTGATGCGGCCATCCTGAGCGGGACCGATCGAAGCGCCGTATGACCAGTTGTCGTTGGCGTCGTTGGTGTCGTTGCCGTGACGGATACCACCTACGGAGATGATGTTCTTGGCCCAAGCCTGCGGACGTGACTGCTGGTTACCTGCGTTCGACTGCGACTGCAGGATCGAGAAGTCGTTGATGAAGATGATGTCGTCCATCTCCTGCGAAGTCGAGTTGTAGGAAGTCGTCCTGCTGCCGCCCCAACTGTTCGATTGGAATACCGCACGGTAAGTGAGGCCAGGGTTGGCCAACTGAGCGGTGTGGGTGTAGCGGTTGCCATAGTTGCTGTAGTTAGCGAAGATTCCAGTGGCATCAGGCATGACACCACGACTTTGGCCACCACTGGTGGAAGCGCCACCGGCGAAGTTGATGCCGTAGGTGCAGGTTCCGTGTGAGGCCGAACCGGTTGAAGTGTGCAGGATCGGTGGAGTCACCCAATCGGCGTGTGAAGTATCGAGACCGGAGTCCATGACTTCAGCGCGAACACCTTGACCGGTGTAACCGGCAACGGTCTCGAGGTAGTTGGCACCCATCACGGTGCGCACCTTGTCCATGTCCTCTTCAGGAGCACTCCAACGGTCGATGCCGAGCACCAAGGGGCTGTGCAACACTGCCATGACCTGATCGCTGTTCAGGCTAGCTGACACGATCCATCCTTCGTCATAGGCTTGGTGCACGGTACCGTCGAGTTGGTTGATCAAGCTGACCAGGCCACTCTTCTGCAGCGGGCCCCATTCTCCAACGACGATGTTGTAGCGGCGCGACTTGAAACCACCGTTCTGCCATTCGGCAAGCAACTCGTTCTCCAACTTATAGGCTGGGTGGAAAGGACCGACCCAACGCACGAAGGGAAGCTTGGCAGCCTCAGCTGCTGCTTCCGGTGACATCTGCCAGATGTTGGCGTGCATACCCAAGAAGCGGTGATCGACACCGCCGAGGGCACGCAGTTCTTCACGCCAGGATTCAGCACCCTTAGTGATGTACTGGATTACCCAGAGTTCATTGGTGCTGGCATCTGCTGATAGTTCAGCAGCGACCTCAGGAGCCTCGTGGCGCAGAGGATCGAAACTGCCGTAACGCAACTCCAACTGATAGTGGGTCGCGCGGTCACGGCCGAATGTCTCGCCACCATCCAAGGACAGGCGATACCAATCTTGCTCCAATCCGCCTGCAGCGGGAGTGGTCCAAGTTTCAGCGACGACCTGACCGTGGCGCAGGGTGGATTTTTCTGGGGTTTGGGCTGCAGGCAGCAACGCCACAGCAGAGAGGAGTAATGAGGATGTTAGGACAATCATGCGAGGGAAAGGGCGACAAGCGCCAACACCACACCATGAGGCATGGGGAGAACGGTGTTAAACCAGGGATAACCGAGTGTAGCAGCAATTTTCAGCTCTGGGACACCACTCGGGACATCCCTACAATGGCCCGCCATGAGTAAAAAGGATTACCAATTCGGAACGCGCACGGTTCATGCCGGCTGGGAGCCCGACGAACAGACCGGTGCAGTCATGCCACCTATCTACATGACCAGTACTTACGTCCAAGACGCACCTGGCGAACCACGCAATGGATTCGAGTATTCACGGACCCAAAACGTGACCCGTTTCGCGCTCCAGGACGCCCTAGCGGACCTTGAAGGTGGTGCCTGCGGCTTCACTTTCACGTCAGGTATGGCCGCAATCCACACTCTGCTGCTTACCTTGAAGCCGGGTGACCGCATCGTCGCCGGCAATGACCTGTACGGCGGGACCCATCGCCTCTTCAACAAAATCGCCGCCCGCTTCGGATTACTGTTCGATTTCGTCGACCCGACTGATCCTGCCACTTGGCAGAACCTTCCTAGTGATACGCGCCTGGTCTACATCGAAACCCCATCCAACCCGCTACTCAAGCTATCACCTCTTCAGGTCGCCATCGATGCCGCGCATGAGGTCGGTGCCGAGATCGCCGTCGACAACGACACGCGGCTCCGCTCCCTGACCACGAAACTC
>CAZJGH010000110.1:239-9389 GCA_964545405.1 uncultured Planctomycetales bacterium | reverse complement strand
CGGCAAGGTCCATGCCGAGTCATGGATGGAATGGCCCAAGGGCATCCTCATCGAGCTATCACTGCAGAAGACCGGACAGGTCCTACACAGCCAAGGAATCACCCAAGAGGAGCCGGAGTTCGATTTCCCCAAGGTCGAGTTCGGCAACTATCGCCTGACCTTGTCAGCCACCGGAGCGCTCGAGACCAATCTCCAACTGACCGTCTCTGCCAAACATGCTGACCATCACATGTATGTGCCACTGAGGCCTGATGCCAGCATCCATGGCAAGGTGTTTGATGCGGAAGGCCAGCCGGTCCGCGAGATTCAGGTCACGGCGATCCTGCGTTCCGATAGCCCCGGACGCTACCACGAGCCCTTGCTCGGTGTAACTGACGAAACTGGGGCGTACTTCATCGGTGGCCTTCGCCCCGATCATGAGTACGAGGTCTTCGTCGGCACCTTCGGCAACCCTATCGGCGAGACCAAGGTGATCGGGGTCTCGAAGTATGCCCCAGATGCATGGGCGGATTTCACCATTCCGCAGATGGGCCGCGCGGTCATCACCATCGATTTCGCTGACGGCAATGAAGTACGCGACGAGTTCGGCAAGGTTCTCCGCGTGATGGCGCAGAAGGAAGACGGCGCGCCTGGCTACTCGCAAAGCGTGGCATTGTCGGATGATTGGACTGCCACCTTCCCGGCTCTGCCACCCGGCGAGTATTCATTCTCGGTCTACGGCGGCTCATTCAGGCGTGTCATCCGCAGCGCCGCCGTTTCGACCCAGTTCGAGACCACCTTCACTATTCCGGTTCACCACCTGGGAAAAGGGAATAGGCCACGGTGACGACTTCCGCTCACGCGCCACTGGCTCATTCGACCGGTATCGGCGCAAGTATCAAGGAAGCGTTTCAACTGTCGTGGCCGATCACGCTGTCGCTACTGCTCCACGCTGGCTACAAGGTCAACGACCAGTTCTGGGTCAAGGACCTTGGACCTGATGCGCAAGCAGCGATGGGCTTGACCAGCTTCCTGCTGATCCTGAACTTCGCGCTGATTTCCCTGCTGTCGACCGGCGTCCTCGCGCGTGTCGCCAAATCAGCCGGTGCCGGTGACCGTCCCACTCTGCGCAGCAGTTTTTCGACGTCGTGCTATTCAGGACTCGGATGGTTCACCTTAATCAGCATCATCGGGTGGTTCGCTGCACCGACCCTGATCGAGCTGTCGGGCGGCACCGGTAATCCCGCGATCCTCGCCGAGGACTATCTGAGCACTATCTATCTGGTGCTGCCGATGATCGGCTTCAAACCACTGGTCGACAGTGTCTTCTTCGGTCTCGGAAACACCGTCGTACCGATGTGGTTGTCGATCCTTTCGGTGACCCTCAACGCCATCTTGAACCCGGTGATGATCTACGGTTGGTGGGGTTGCCCGGCGATGGGCATTGAGGGTGCTGCTTGGTCGACCGGAATCTCGCGAGCGGTCAGTGCAGGCCTTGGCATCGTGGTCCTGCAGGAGTGGTTCGGTCTGGGTGGTGCATTGCGCCAGTCACCATGCTTCGCTGAGTTGAAGAGGATCTGTCGCATCGGTGGCCCCGTCGCCTTCTCCCACACCGCATACGCCGTGTGCTTCACGATGATCCTGAAGACCAGTGTTGCCCCCTTGGGCGCAACAGTACAAGCCGGCTTGGCAGTTGGCTTCAACGGTATCGAGTCCCTCAGTTACTGCGGCATGATGGGGCCAGCGATGGCATCGGCATCATTGGTCGGCAGACGCTTGGGGGCACGGGATTTCTTGGGTGCGAAACGTGGGGCCTATGCGTGCTTGGGCATGTCAATCGGGTTCGCCTTGTTCTCTACCCTTGTTTTCCTGGTAGCCGGAACCTTCCTCAGCGACCTATACACCGACGATGCCGCGATCCTCTTACAGGCCGCCTTGTACCTACATATCGTGGCCGCATCCCAGATGGTGACCGCCGCTGACAGCACCATGCAGCAGATCATGGCCGGTGCCGGGCGCACTTTCCACATGGCGGTACTGAATATCACCGGCTACGTCGCGCGGGTGCCACTCGCGTTCTGGATGTCCGCTACCCTTGGAATGGGAGCTGCTGGCATCTGGTGGGCGCTTAACATCGCCAATTACCTCAAGCTCGGCGCTATATTCATGCTGTTCCGGAGAATGAACATCTTCTCCCCACCTGCAGACGACACTGATGAGCACCAATCTGATTCTCGACCCTCCTCAAAACCTGATTAACCCTCAGGACTACCCTCTCGACCAGGTTTTCCTGGATACCGAGGGCTGTAAGAAACTGAATCCGCAACGCGAGGAGTTCCTTCAGGTCACTTCCATCCTGCATCTGGATCTGCCTGGCAACCTCATCGTCGGTCACCGTCATCTGGCACCGGGCGAGTTCTGGGAGCGCGGGCACCTTCCTAACCGGCCACTCTTCCCTGGGGTGTTGATGATCGAATGCCTTGCACAAGTCGGCTCCATTCAGGCACACCATGAACTCGAACTGGCCGAGGACCGGTTCCTTGGATTCGGCGCTGCCGACAGTGTCCGCTTCATGGATACGGTAGAGCCTGGTACCGACTTGTGGATCGCTGGCTACATCACCAAGTCGAATCGTCGACGTGCCTACTTCCGTTGGGACGGGCGCATCATGCGCGAAGACGGCAAGCCTGTCTGCACTGCCACCATCACCGGCCTGGCGTTCTAGGCCAGCTGCCCAGCCTAGGCTTCTGCTGCTTCCGGCGGCAGGATGGACAGCACATCAAGCTCCTCGCACACGCACGGGATCCCGAGCAGGGAACTCAGCGATGGTTGGCTGCGACCGTCGTCGCCCGAGATCGACTCCTTGATGTAGGTCCCGTGTTGCGACAGGATCGAGACTAGGATTCCCCCTTCGCAGCGTTCCCATGCGGTGATCTCGATCCAGCGTTCGCGGTCGAGGTCGGCCCGTCGGTGCGCGACTCGCTGCGGAGTCTTCTGGATAATCGCGATACGCCCACCTGCCTGAAGCTCGTCTAGTCGGGCGGCCATGGCATCAAGATCGACTTCAGCCGCGCCTGTGAAACCGACGCGTGCCTGATATTCCTTGGCACATCTGGCTTCCTTGATCTCGGCGACGCGTTTTCGATTGCACATCTTCACGTCGAAGACCTCGACCCGCCCTTCCGACCTACGTGTGATCTCGGCCGCCATGTCCTCGAGATCGACCGTGTCGCGCTTGGCCTTCAGCATCTCGAACACGAACAAGCGCCCGGTCCCGAGCATCCGCACATCCATATCCTCACGACCGGCACCGTGGAACTTGTTGCGCCGTGCCTTGAAGCGCGGCATCGCCACCCGTGCGATCAGCTCCTGCACTGAATCCTTGGTCAACTTGCCGAATCCATCGCAGGTGTTGCAGCCACGCCCCTTGCACTTGGGGCAGAAGAACACCGTCTGCGGTAGGTCGCGCACGAACTTACGGTAGCGCCCCTCGAACAGCAGGCGGGTCGGTTCCATGGGTTGATCCATCGCGGAGAAGTTACGGCAGTAGGGCTAAAGCGAGCGCGCGGCTAGGATGTGGGCGTGTGGCCCGAACTGTTCACCATTCCACTTTTCGACATTCCGCTGCGATCCTTCGGGTTGCTGGTAGCGTTGGGTTTCATTGTTGCGGTCGCCATGGCCTCGAAGTTGGCGGGGCGTTACGGCAACAATCTCGAGACTGATCCGCAAGGCATTGCCGACGTGAGCTGGTGGATCCTCATCGGAGTGATCCTCGGTGCCAGACTGGCGTTCGTTCTAGTTAACCTGAAACACTACAGCCAACACCCGCAGGACATACTGAAAGTCTGGGAAGGTGGCCTGGTGATGTACGGCGGTCTTATTCTAGCCGTGCTGTTGGGCGTCTGGAAAGCCAAGAGAATCGGCATGCCGGCGTGGCAATCACTCGACTACGGTCTCACGGCAGGCTTCCTCGGTCAATCCGTCGGTCGCATCGGCTGCTTCCTGGTCGGCGACGATTACGGTGCCCCCACTGACGTGCCGTGGGCAGTCACCTTCCCGGAACCGCTTCGCGTCGGTTCGGCATTCGCCCCCGAGCTGAGTACCGTGGCAGTCCACCCGACTCAGTTCTACATGTCGCTGAAGGCCTTGTCCTTGTTCTTCCTGGGCGTATGGCTGTTGAAGCGCAAGAAGTTCCATGGCCAAGTCTCGCTGGTGCTGCTTATGGGTTATGCGGTGTTACGTTACGTCGTCGAGATGTTCCGCTTCGACATGAAAGCCCGTGGCGGCATCTATCGTGATGGCCATACGCCCGCCGACGTGAGCCATTTCCTTCACGAGAACGGCATCACCAATGTCACCGGCAAGATCATCGACCTTGAAGGCTACCGCACGATGTTGCGTGAAGGTGTCGAGGAAGCATCGCCACAATTGCTGCTTTCGACTTCACAGATGGTCGGCATCGTCACTTTCGTCCTCGCCCTCGGGTTGTTCCTTATCCTGCGACGACGTGCTGACCTGCAGGTGAAGCCACCAGCCAAGAACTGACATGGTCTTCCTAGCGGGCATCGACGAAGCCGGATATGGTCCGTTCGTGGGTCCGCTGACCATGGGATTCTCGGTCATGCGGGTGCCGCAACTCGAACTCGACCTGTGGGATGTCCTGAGTACCAGCACTGCGCGTAAGCCCGAACGCAAGGACCTGCGCAGGCTGTGGCTCGATGACTCCAAGAAGGTACATCAAGGCACCAAGGGCCGCGGGCGATTGGAAAGGACCGTTGCTGCATTCAGGCAGCTGGTCTCCCCAGGACGGCAGCAACTCGACGACTGGCTCGGCGAACCCCCCGCCGGTGACGCACGTGCCCTGCATGCCGCACCTTGGTTTCAGCAGCTTGATGGGGCATTCTGCCCGAGCATCCCCCACGACCGTGCCCGCCTGGACGCCGCGGCAGTGCACCGTGATCTAGAAGCCGCAGGCTGCACACTGTTCGCCTTCGGCGCCCGCGCGGTACCGGCCGGCGAGTGGAATCAATTGCTCCACTCCACTGGCGGCAAGGGAAGTGCGAACTTCGCCGTGGCGATGGAATTGGTGAAGCACATCCTTGCGCATACCGGAGATGCACCTTTGCGTATCGAACTCGACCGCCATGGTGCACGCATGCGTTATGCGGATGTCCTGCGTGAAGCGCTCAATCCAGTAGGAATCGCCATCCATGGTGAGCGCCCCGGTGGTTCGACCTACTCCCTAGAGTTCCCGAACCGCAGCGTACAAGTACGCTTCTCCGAAGGCGCCGACAGCAAGCATATGCCAGTGGCACTGGCTTCCCTCGCTGCCAAGCAGACTCGCGAGCGTTTGATGGATGAGTTCAACAGTTGGTGGAGTGAGCAGCTGCCAGGACTGAAACCGACCAAGGGATACGGAGTGGATGGCAAGCGCTGGCTTGCTGAAGTCCTGCCGCAACTCGAACCCACCGGCGTCGACGTCAAGCGCCTGCGCCGCGACCGTTAAGTCACCAGTAGCAGGCTACTTCTTCTGCTCTTCCTGCTGTTGCTGGAAGAACACGTAGAACGGGTTCGTAGGATCGAACTCTTCCTTTGGCTTAGCCTTGGGATCAGGGCCGAACTCATCGCGCTTGCGACCTTTGCCGCGTGGACCACCGCGACCGCGACCATCACCACGGCCACCGCTGTTACTGCGGCCTCCACGGTTGGCACTGCGCTGTTTACGCTGCTCCTCGCGTTCCTTCTCTTGCTCTTCAGACAAGAGTGACAATCTGATCTTGCGGTTGGACAGGTCGACTGAGACCACGCGGACCTCGAGTTCCTGACCGGGCTCGAGCACCTCGGAAGGATGCTTGATGAAACGATCGGAGCACTGGCTCACGTGGGCCATGCCTTCACGCTCTGCACCGACGTCGATGAACGCTCCGTAGTCTACGAGGTTCTTCACCGTGCCCTTGAGGGTCTCACCTATGCGCAACGACTCGAGTGGACGACCACCACGTCCGCCACCGCGTTGACCACCATGACCACCTTGGAAACGCATGCGCGAACGACGCGGCTTCGACAAACCATCGCGCACTCGGGCGATGATGCCATCAGTATGCTCTTCACCTTCGAGAGCTTTGTTCCAATCAAGTTGATTGACCTTGCCGGGCTCCTTCAGGAGTTCGCCCAGCTTAGCGTCGGATGCGGCCATCGCATCGTTGAGTGGCTGGTAGAACATCGGATGCAGTGGGCGTGAATCCAGGGCTTCGTCTCCACCCCGAACCCTCAGTACACAACATGCCGCACGCCAATCTTGAGGCGTGATCGAGATGCGTTGGAAGAGGTCGGCCAGCGACCTGAATGGTGCAGTGCTACGTTCGACGAGGACCGCATCGGCATCCAGACCAGGCACCAGACGCAGCATGTCGCCTGCAGCGGAATTGACATCTACACCACGTTGCGCGAGCAAGGAGCGTAGGAATGTCACCTCGAAATCATCGAGGATGCGGTGGTTGATCTCACCGCGGTATGGAATGAAGGCGCGCACGATGTGCGGCGTGTGGAATGCGGCCGCGCGCGGATCCGATGCCAAAGTCGCGACCAGGAATGCCTGGCGCTCGTCATGGCTCAACAATGCCTCGCTAGAACGCCGTGCGACTTCACGGAGCATGGTCTTCACGACTGCCAACGGCACCATGGTGACGCGAGGTTTGTTAGGCAAGGCCTTGATGACCTTCTGTCCAGAGTTGCGAGTGGCAGAATCGGCCTGCATCGCCGCTAAAGCGACTTCCTCTTCACCAATGAAACGAGTCAGGTCAGCGGCTAGGCTATCGGACTTGACATCCAACTCGATGGTCCGGGGGGTCTCATTAGTGCCGTGGCTTGCGGCCACCACGATCTTGCCCTTGCGTGAGGCGCACAAACCGAGGACCAGGCCATCTTGGCGCCCGCGATCAAGAGAGCGCTCTACTTGTTCCCAACCGTTCTGCAACGACAGGTCTTCAGCGCGACGCTTGAAGGTCGCGCGTAGTTGTTGAACCAGACGCGGCAGGCGTTCGCGACTGACGAAATCGATGAACAAGTCCCGGTAGCTATCCTTCTCTTGTGCTGGATAACTGGACAGGCTGTCGAACAACTTGGTCACAGTGGCACGTGGCAAGTCGAAAGAGACCTTGACTGCATGTGCACGTTCGGCACGACGCAACAGCAAGTACGAACTTGGGTCGATCGTTGAGATCGGCTGTGCCTCATGAGTCAACCCATGAAACCGTTTCTGGTCTTCGCTTGGGTTCTCTACACCTGCGACCTCGATGGTGCCTTCCTTATCGAATGCCTCATGCAAGTCGCGCGCCAGCTTGGCGTCGCCACGCAATGCATCAAGGAAAACGACATGGTCCTCCTTCTCCGGCGCGGTGAAATCAGCCGGGCCATGTGATGGATGCAAAGCCAATCCCGCATCTTCCAACTCACCTTCACTCATAGTCGTCTTGACTATCTCGATCGCTTCTGGGAACTCTTCCTCGCGACCTTCGAAGGCGCGCAAGAGGTTAGCCCGACGACGTTCGATACTCTCGGCTTGGCGCAGACGCTCAAGCAGAAGTTCGAAACCGAAAGCGTGTGGGAACTGACCTGCAAGCGACGGTTCGGCGCAGCGCAGATAGACGGGGAACTCCCCTGCGGCAACACCTGCGCGCAAGGCGTTCAGAACTGGAACCTTCAGTCCCAGAAAGCGTGCGAGGTTAGCCTCGCCGCTAGGCTTACGTGGAGCAGACATGAGGGACATATTCTATCAGGTCGTCAGTAATCTGCCCCTTTCGAACAGCGATAACGACAATGGCCAAAACCGAGTTTGTGCTAATAAAAAAATCTCCAGCCACCGAAGCAGCTGGAGAGCAATGAAGGCGAAGAATAACTGAATGGGGTGGTCAGAGCACCACCGGATTAGAGACCGCATAATCGGTACGGTCGACGACCTGCACGGTCTTTCCGCACACGCTGGCCGGTACGATTGTGGTCAGGCTTGGCCCCATCGTGGCGGCGATCGCAGGGTTGGCGATCATCAGGTCGACACCACGAACAGTTGAACTGCCGGCATCGCCGTAGACGATCCAGTAGCTACCGGTGCCGTGTTCAACATCCAGGGTCATCACTCCTCCACAACTGCCGGTAGCAGTCAGGGTCAAGGAGAGTGGCAGCATGTAGGTCTCGAAGGTCAAGCGATCGGTGTTGCGTGCAACCTGACTTTCGAAGAAGGGTGGGTCGTAGAACGGGTTCGGCCAACCGGAGTTTCCGGTCAGACTCACCCCAGGACTGTAGTTGACACCATCACCGATACGGATGGTGAAGGTATCGAATACAGAGTAAGGAAGGTTCGCGGCCGAACAATCGACGAACACCCATTCCCAGGTACTTTTCTGGGTCACGTAGGCCGTGCCAGTCCAAGCTGGAGTCGCAGACAGAGGATGTGGCCCGATGCCGTTGAAGATAGCTACTGGCAATCCAACTGCGATATTAAGCGAAGACATACGAATCTTGAATCCCTCGAGCTTGCCTTCGAGGCCAACTCTAATCTCCTGCTGCATGTCATTGAAATAGTTCATATTCCAGATGACGCCTTCATGCAGTTCAGATTGATCCAAGGTCCCAGTCTGAGCCTGGAGAGAAACTGGCAAGCACAATGCCACCAAGGGCAACAGCTTTGAGAAAGAATTTTTCATGGCTAGAGCAGCAAGGAGAGGTTCGCTCAAGTTTAAGCGATAGCCAATACTAACAAGAAATCTTCCCCAGGGAGGTCCCTAGGGAAGATTTATTTGTTGCTAGGCTGACTGCTAACGAGGCCTTGAGGCCTACTTGAGGCGATCCTTGATCAACTGCTCCTGCACGTAGGCAGGAACCTCATCGTATCCAGCCGGCTCCATCGAGAAGGAACCGCGGCCCTGGGTCAGACCCCGAATGGTTCCTGCGTAGGAGAACATCTCAGCGATCGGCACGATGCCGTTCACCTCTCGAATCTGACCGTCCATGGTCATCTCCTCGATGTTCACGCGGCGAGTGTTGAGGTCACCGATGACATCGCCAAGGAAATCCTCCGGCACCTGAACGTTGAGCTTCATGACTGGCTCGAGCACCACTGCGTTGCCTTCCATCGCTTCACGGAACGCACGCTGCGCTGCCAAGATAAAACCC
>CAZJGH010000110.1:0-229 GCA_964545405.1 uncultured Planctomycetales bacterium | reverse complement strand
GACGTCGTGCGACTTACCGAAGTGAAGTTCGGCTTCGATGTTCACGAAAGGCCAACCAAGCTGACCACCGGACTTCGATGCTTCCTCGATACCTTTACCGACGGCTGGGATGTACTGCATTGGCACTACACCACCCTTGGTGGAATCGATGAAGTTGGTGTTGGACTTACCGGCCTCTTCGTCTTCTTCCAGGACCCAAGGACGGAACTTGACGTTGACCACCGCATAC
>CAZJGH010000109.1:0-9468 GCA_964545405.1 uncultured Planctomycetales bacterium | reverse complement strand
CTTCTCGACCCAGCACGCCGACTCGAACACGCCTCCACCCCGCTACAGGCTGGTTCTTCCCCCTACTGGCAAAACGTCATCCAACCCCGACGCATCGTCATGTTCGCTCCTCCGAACCAGGGTTCGGCATTCGCCCAACGCGTCGAGCATATGGCTGCCTTCGGTTGGATCTTCGGCGAGACCGGTGCCAACCTAACACCACAAGCAGTGGCTAAAGTGGCTATCCCTGCTATCCCGTTCATGGTGATAGCTGGGGCCCGTGGCGAGGTCGGTTCGTGGAACCCTTGGCTCGAGAGCCCCAATGATGGTGGCGTCAGCGTGGCCGAGACTCACCTTGATGGTGAAGCCGCGCATCTGGTCGTGGACAACATCCACACCTTCCTGATGAACGAAGCTGCGTCCATCGATGCGACGGCCAAGTTCCTAGTCGGCGGCGGCGGCCTCGAAGATGCGGATATCCGGAGCGCCCACGATTAGGTCGGCGATCGATTCACCCAACTGCTGGAAATGAGGCGTGGAGAAATGGAAATCGACCGCGGCCTGGTCTTGCCACAGTTCGAAGAAGTGCACGATGTTGGCGTTCTCGGAATCGATGAAATAGCGATAACTGACGCAGCCAGGTTCGGCGCGAGATGGCTCCAACATGCCATCCAACAGGTCCATCAACTCCGCGCGGCGCTCCGGCACGGCCTCCATCTCGGCGACTATTATTCGCATGACGACATTCTAGCCGCCGAGTTGAATGCTATCGTGCTGCTTTCATCCCCAACTCAGGTCGTGATGTGCGACCGGCAAGTCGCGAATGCGTTTGCCGATTGCAGCATGGATGGCGTTGCACAAGGCCGGAGCCATCGGCGGAACGCCTGGTTCACCGACTCCAGTAGGTTTGGCTTCACTTGGGGAAATATGCACGTTGATGACGTCAGGTGATTCCGACAAGCGCATCAGGCGGAAGCCATCGAAATTGCTCTCGACGATGGCCCCATCCTTAGCTGTGAGGCGACCGAACAGGGCCTGGCCGAGACCGAAGTTGACCGAACCTTCCATCTGCGCGGTCACCCGATCGGGGTGAACGACAGTGCCGACGTCGGCGGCGATATCCACTCGTGGGATACGCAGCAGGCCGTTCTTGGTGATCTGGACTTCTACGACTACCGCGATGAAAGCATCGAAACTGTGGTGTGCGGCGAATCCAAGACCGGAACCCTTGGGCAGTTCACGCCCCCATTCACCAGCGACTTTGGCACGCTCGGAAACCTCCATCAGTCTCTTGGTTGTCTCACTGAGGTTGTCGCCGCCCTTGCCGACCAGCATCTTCACCCACGCCATGTATGGGTCATGACCGCTGGCATGTGCGATCTCATCGGCAAAACTGCTGACTGCGAAAGCGTGCTGGATATTGGCGACCGAGCGGAGCCAACCGATGCGAACCTGAGCCGGGGCATTGCCAGACTCGGTGCGCAACGCCGGCACCTTGATCGGGTTGTTGTGAAAACCCATGCCAAGCTCAAAACCTGCTGGCTGGGCGACGCCGGCCGTGAAGGTAGAACCGATGCTTGGATAGGCCGCCCGCTGCAGCCAAGCCACCGGAGCCCCCGATGAATCCAAGCCAGCCTCCATTCGTTGAGCCGAGACAGCGTGGTAGTAGTCGTGACGAAGATCATCGGCACGGGTCCAAAGGACTTGGACCGGGCGCCCCGCTTCGCGCGCGAGCAGAGCTGCTTCTGCTGCATAGTCGGGCTTGGACTTGCGCCCGAAGCCACCACCCAGCAAAGTCACATGTGCAGTTACTGACTTGAGCGGCAATCCTAAGCTTTCAGCGACGGTCTGCTGCACGGCCTGTGGGTTCTGGGTCGGAGACCAGACTTCGCAGCTCTCGGCACCGACGATCGCGGTTGCAGTAGGAGTCTCCATGCATGCATGAGCCAGCAGCGGCGCAGTGTATTCCGCCTCTAAGGTGGTAGCCGCTGCAGCGAAGCCGGCCTCGACATCGCCACGCTTCATGGTCTCCTGCCCTTCGCTCCGCACCGCGTCCAGTAACGCCTTGTCATAGCTGTCGGAGCTATAGGTCTCATTGGATGAACCGGATCGCCAAGTCACATTCAGGGCTAGACGACCCTGCATGGCTGCCCAGCTGCTGGTAGCCAAGACCGCAATACCACCAAGGGCCTTGAACAGGAATGGCGGGGCGGTCGTGAATGGTAACTCGATGACCTGCTCTACCCCCGGTACCGCCAAGGCCGCATCCTTATCGAAGCCTTGCGCTTGTCCGCCAAGCACCGGTGAACGTTCGATCGACGCGAATAGCATGTCGGGGAAGCGCATATCAGCGCCGAATACCGCCTTGCCGGTGATGATGTCATCGACGTCGAACATATCCACACCGATGCCGATGTAACGCCATTCCTTACGCTGCTTCAGGCGCTGCTCGATTTCCTTGCGGCCCTTCGGCTGCAGGTCCTGTGCGGCAGTGACTAGTTCACCGAAACCGAGGCTGCGACCGCTCTCGTGATGATGTACGAAGTGATTACTGGCGACACAGGTTTCGGCGTCGACTTGCCAGATCGAAGCTGCAGCACGCTCCAAGACGTCGCGGGCTGCCGCACCGAGGCGACGCATGCGTTCGAAGTTGCCGCGGATGCTGTTTGAGCCATCGGTGTTCTGGTCGCCGTAACGGCTATCGCCGATGGCTTGCTGCAGGGTCACGAACTGCCAATCGGCCTCCATCTCATCGGCGACCACCATCGGCAACGCGGTACGGATGCCAGTGCCCATCTCCGATCGATGAGTGAGCAAGGTCAGCGCACCACTCGGTGCGAGCCAGAGGAAGTCATGCAGCACCCACGAATCGGCCTCAAGATGCTCGCGACCGACCAGCACAGCGCCGACGGCATCAACTCGTGACGCCAGCAGGACTCCGCCTCCTGCAGCCAAACTCTTCAAGAAGCTGCGCCTATCCACTTGTGCGGCTGGGATCCGTTTCATCGCTGCTCCCCGGTGCTGGCATCATTGACTTCGACTGCACCATCAGCCGCAAGGTGAATCGCCGCGCGGATCCGCTGGTAAGTTCCGCAACGGCAAAGGTTGCCGTTAAGGGCTTCATTGATGTCGTCGTCGTTGGGTTGAGGATTACGTTTCAGCAAGGCGGCTGCCGACATCAACTGGCCGGCCTGGCAGAAACCACATTGCGGTACTTGAGTCTCACGCCAAGCATCCTGCAGGACATGGTGGCCATCAGGAGACAACCCTTCGATGGTGGTTATCGCACTACCTTCAGCTGCAGCCAGTGTCGTCTGGCAAGCACGTACCGGCGCACCATCCAAGTGCACCGTGCAGGCTCCGCACAATCCCTTGCCGCAACCATAGCGAGTGCCGGTCAGCTGTAGTCGATCGCGCAGTACCCACAGGAGTGGTGTCTGTGGATCGACATCCTGGAACTCGTGTTCCGTCTCATTGATCGTAATTCTCATCCCCACTACTTTACGGTCGCGACCGCATAGTCGCGCAACAGCCACAACTGATCCACCTCGACGGTGATAACTCCGTATTCAGCGCGCGCCATCCCCTCCAGGACATAGGGGCCACGAGTGAGGGTCCATGGGGCGAGACGCTTGTAGACCTGCGGGAACATCACGGTCTCGTAGAGTGCGGTCGTATCCTCGAAGGAAAGGAACAGCATCGAGTCGCCGTGTTTGGTTCGCACCGGCTTCTGCGTGACCTGCCAGCCGACGAGACGCACCCGCTCACCAGCATGCTCAGCTAGTTTCCGCGCCGGTAGCACGTCGGCAGCTCGGATAGCTGCTTGGTGTTGCTCGAGTGGATGTGCGGAGACCAGATATCCCAACGCCTGCTCCTCCATCTCGAGCAGGCGGTGATGCGAGAACTCCGGCGCAGCTGGTGGCTCAGGCACACTGGGTTCGGCAAATAGCCGCGCCTCTCGTACTACGGAAGCACCCGCCGCACGCCGATACAGCGCTGCCCAACGCATCCTCTCAGGACGTGTATAGCCATCCGGTAATCCATCCAGCGCACCGGCTCGAACCAGTGAATCAAGTTCTTCGCGATGTGGTCGGATGCGCTTGGTGAAGTCTTCCATTCCGATGAAGGGGCCGCCACCTTCACGCTGCGCCAATACATCATCGACTAACGCACGACCGACACCTTGGATCTCACGCAAACCTGTGCGCAAGTGTTGGCCACGACCGCGGAATCCTGCTGCGCCGCGATTAACGCATGGCAACAAGACCCTCAATCCCATGCGCTGGGCCTCAGCGATATAGGCAAAGGTCGCGTAAAAGCCACCGTGGTTACGCAGCACCGACGCCATGAACTCGGCGGGGTGATGGGCGCGCAAGTAGGCGGAACGGAAACTAACTTCCGCATAGCTGGCGGAATGTGCCTTGCAGAATGAATACCCGGCGAACGACTCGATCTGGCGCCACAACTCCTGCGCGGTAGTCGGAGTCAGTCCGAAATCCTGCAGTCCATTCAGCAAGGCTTCACGCCACTCGGGTATCCGTTTATGCGCTCCCTTCTTGGTCATCGCCTTGCGTAAACCATCGGCATCGGCAGCGGACATGCCTGCCAAGCGTTGCGCCACCCGCAACACATCCTCTTGATAAGCCATCACGCCATAGGTCTCAGCGAACATCTCGCGCAATAGCGGGTGCAGATACCATCCCTCTTCATGTTGCCCGGATGACCTGACCGCGTGGTTGCGTTCGATGTAAGCCTGCATCATCCCCGATGACGAGATGCCCGGACGTATGATCGATGATGCCGCGACCAAGGTCGGAAAATCACGACAGCGCAACTTCAACAATAAGCTGCGCATGCTCGGCGACTCGATATAGAAGCACCCCATGGTGTCGCCGCGCTCGATCAACTCTTGGGTGCGTACATCCTCCTTGGGATTGAGTTCGCTGAACTTGACCCGCAAGCCGGTGTTGCGGCGCACCATTCGTTGCGCATCACGCACGACCGCCAGCCCACGATTACCGAGCAGGTCGATCTTCAACAAGCCAGCTTCCTCGACAGGACCCATATCCCATTGGGTTATCACTATGCGCCCATCCTCAGTCTCCTTCTTGGCATGTTGCAGCGGCAGATGCCTGGTCAGCTCGGTAGGAGCCAACACCATGCCGCCAGCGTGCACGCCGAGGTGGCGGGGAAAGCCGTCGAGGGCTGCGGCCTGCTGCAGGATGGTGTTCCACGGTTCCGCATCCAAAGGCAGACGCGAGGTCTTGGGATTTCGTTTGATTCGTTCTATATCGAAACCACCGCGCATCCATGGCAAGGCCTTGGTGACCGGCGTGATCTCAGCCGGAGGCACCCCCATTGCCTTGGCGAGTTCACGTACCGCACCGCGCGCACCGAAAGTCACATGTGTCGCCAACATCGCGACACGATCGCGGCCATGGCGACGATACGTGTAGTCCAATACGCGATCGCGCTCATCCCAGGCGAAGTCCAGATCGACGTCGGGGAAATCCTTGCGCCCGCGGTGCAAGAAGCGATCGAACCACAAGTCATGCAGCAGAGGATCGACGTGAGTGAAGCCGAGCAGGTAGCTGACCAGGCTATTGGCAGCTGACCCACGCCCGCAGTTACGGATACCCTGCTGCCCAGCCCAGCGCACGATGTCCGCCACGATCAGGAAATAATCGGCAAGATCTTGTTCGCGAATCAGCAACAACTCGCGCTGTAGTTGGGTTTCATAATGCTCTTCCCAGCACAATCCACGCCGATTCATGCCAGCTCGACAACAAGCCTCCAGTTCTGCACATGCGGCAGCCGCGTGTGCACGTGGGTCGGCTAGAGGGTCGCCGCCGGGGTCACTGCGCAATGCCAGACGCGGCATACGTTTGATGCCTAGAGGTATCCGATAGTCGGCTTGGCCAGCCAGTTCCTTGGCCAAAGATACTGCCCCGGGCTGATAGCGATAATCCAGCTGCAACTCTCTCGCATTGCGCAACCATGCTGGTGGTGCTCCACCGACTCGAGCACGTTTACGCGGATCAGCACATGCCAAGGCATCGGCTGGTAAGCGCGACAAGTTAGTGTTTTGGCCAATCGCCACCAACAGTTGATGGCGTGGAAAGTCCTCTGGCCTTGCGAAAACGACTGCCGGACAGGCGACCAACGGCAAGCCTAGGCTTTCTGACAACTGCGAATCGCTTTGCCCTTGAGCACCACTACGCATCGCGACATGCAACCCGCCCTTGCCACCGCGCGAGATCAACTGCGCCAGCAACTCGGCATCGTGCGACATGATGGCGAAGGCCTGACCGATACCGCAGGCCTCGCGCTCTTCCTGCAGGGCTTCCAGCAGGAATGGTGCCATGCCGATGCGTTTGCGTTCGACCGCTACCGCGGCATTGCCGGCTACCGGGTGCAGCGCCATCTGCACCTTGCTGGCGAGGCGACATAGTGCCGACCAACCTTGCTCATCCAGGGCCAAGACCTGGGCACTGACTCCCTCGACTCGGAGTCGCATGCCGAGCAACGGCTTGATTCCCTGCTTCACGCACGCCTTTTGGAAGGGAACGGCCCCCCACAAGCCATTGAGATCAGCCATGCCTAGTGCGCCGACATCACCATCTGCAGCAACAGCCGCAAGCTCTTCGACTCGCGATGCGCCCCAGTGGAATGACCAGGGTGTAGCTACCGAGAGTTGCGTAACCACAGCCGATCCCCGCTCTGCACGGATTGCTCACCGTACTTATCGCGAATCTTATCCAGCACGGCGATACGACCACGCTGCACGACTCGCTCTTCCTCGAACAGACCACCTTGCCAAAAGCCGCGCTCTAGACCGGTGAAGCGCACCCCCAACAGGCGCACCAAAGTACGCCGCTTCAACATCTTCTCGAGCTGCTGTTCCGCGACCTCCCACCATTCAAGATCATGATCGCTTGGTTGCGGCAGGGTGAAATCACGGGTTTCAGTGACGAAATCGGCATAGCGCAACTTCACGCTCATGGTGCGCGCCAACAACCCCTTATCACGCATCTGCGCGCAGGTCTTCTCCAGCAAGCGCTGCAAGCGGCCACGCAGCACCTTGAGGTCGTCGGTATCTTCAGCGAAAGTCCGTTCATGCCCGAGCGACTTGCGTTGCGGACGCTCCCACGGTGGGCATACGGGAGTCTCATCCACTCCATGTGCACGCCGCTGCATCGACGGGCCATAACTACCGAAGACCTCTTCCAGAAACCACCGATCGGTACCTGCCAGTACTCCCAGCTGATCGATGTGGAAGTCGCGCAGGCGCTTGGCCGTCACCGGACCGATGCCGGGCATGACCTTAACCGGCAGCGGCGCGAAGAAACGCGGCTCCTGCCCCGGCCGCACATCAAACAAGCCACGCGGCTTGGCGAACCCAGAAGCGACCTTACTCACCAGGCGATTGCTAGATACGCCAACGGTAAGATCCAAACGCAACCGCTCCTTGACCTCTTTACGCATGCTGTCGGCAGCATCGAGAGCATTGCCGAACAAGTGATGCGTGCCGCTCAAATCCAAGTAGGCCTCATCCACCGAGACCTTTTCGACCATTGGCGTGTAACCACCGATCAAATCGAAGACCGCTTTCGATGCGCGACTGTACATGCCATGACTGCCACCTACGCGCACTAGATCGGGACATAGACGCAAAGCCTGCCCCATAGGCATGGCCGAATGCACACCGAATTGTCGAGCCTCATAGGATGCCGCTGCCACCACGCCACGGCCTTCTGGTGAGCCGCCAACCACCACCGGACGACCGTTCAGGCGCGGATCAAGGACTCGCTCGACCGACACGAAGAACGCATCCAGATCCACGTGCAGGATCGAGCGCCCGCGGTCGGTAGAGACCACTAGCTAGTGCCGTTACTACCGAACTGACGTAAACGCCCGACCACCACGCCGCGCACCTTGGCTGGCTGCTCATCGGAAGGCGGTGGAAAACCACCGACGCCCTTGAACGACAAGTCTTCCTGCACACGTGCCAATGCCAGAGTGCGTGCTACGCCAGTCCACCACACGACCATGTCGCCGACCTCGACATCGACACCTTCGGTGATGGCGAAAACATCGCCATCTTGAAGATTCTCATCATCTGCAGTGGCATCGCCACGCAGGGCCAGAAAGAAGGTGTTCTTGCGATCGGCAAACTGCCCCGCTTGACCTTCCATCTCGACTTCTTCCAGCATTACTGCACTCATTTTTATCTCCTTGCCTCTTGTTGTTTCTTATGCCCACCAACGCATCACGCCGACAACCCTGCCGGCCAGACTGAAATTATCCTCTCGCCGCACCACGATATCTTCCATGGTGGGGTTTTCTGGCCGCAACACGACGTGATCCCGCTTAGGCAAATAGCGCTTCACGGTGGCCTCCAACTCTGCGCCACTACCGACCAATGCCACCACTATCTCGCCGCTCCGGGCATTCTTGGCTTGTTGCACCAAGACCAGGTCGCCATCAAGAATTCCGGCATCGACCATCGAATCTCCATCAATCTTGAGGGCAAAATCTGCCGAACTGCCAGCCAAGCGCGGCAAGCTGCCCTCCTGGTTCTCGACGGCCAAAATTGGCATTCCAGCAGCAACTCGCCCCAAAATCGGTATGTTTTGCGCCGAATTATGGCCGATATTGGGTGTAAGCAAATGAATGGATCGTGAGGAACGGCCTAGTTTCAGGTAACCCTTGCGCTCCAGCGCCCGAAGATGAAAGTCAGCGGTTTGTGGACTTACACCAAGATTAGACCCAAGTTCAGCGCGGGTGGGCGGACGCCCCGAAGCAGCCAGAACTTGCTGGAGAGCCTCGAGAGCGGCGCGTTGGCGCTCGCTCAGGGGTTCCAGGCAAACAGGGTGTTCGGACAGGTCCACAAGCACCACTATATGACAAATATCATATAGTGCAAGCACAACCATTCAAACCAGAAATCAAGCCCCACAAACGCTACGATGACACTCATGCAAACGCCTGTACGGCTTGTTCTCTTAGCCCTGCTTGGCTCTTGTGCCGGCAGCGCCACTACTACGTCGGAAGCGCCCCAGAATGACACCAGCGGCACTTTTGCTGATGCCTCATACAGATCAGCGCAAGAACCTGATGCCGCCGGCGCGACAACACAGGAACCGGGTGACAGCGCCACTGCTGGGCCGCCCCCACCGACTGAAGCCGATGCGGCCGAGCTATATCACGATGGCGCGATTATCGATGCGCTGAATCTATATACCGAACTGATGCGTGGCACGATTGCCGAGCTGCGCGAGGCCGAGGCACCGACCAAGCCGGAGACCGAGCCGAATCCAGTTGCAGCTGCCCAATTGCGCGCCGAACTTGAATGGTTGTTGGTGAGCTTCCGTAAGGCAGCGAAGATGAGTGGACATGACGGACTATGCCGTGAGCTACTCGGATCGCTAGCGTTGACCGAGCAAGACGGCACCGCCTGGGCACTGACTCGCTGGTGCTACGAACAAT
>CAZJGH010000108.1:0-9584 GCA_964545405.1 uncultured Planctomycetales bacterium | reverse complement strand
GATTGGTTCTCATTATCAACAAGCCCAGGATAAACCATGAAATCAAACCTCTTCTACCTCGCTGCGAGCGCCTGCCTGCTGGTAAGCCCGCTCACCGCTCAGGATTCACAAGCTCCGAGCAACACTGAACTGGCACGCCGCATCGACATCCTCAGCGGCCAACTGGATCTAGGCTCCAACTCGAGCAACTTCTCGTTTGGCGGTTATGGCGAGGCTACCTATCGCAACTTCGCCGACGAGACGGATGGCGGCACCCCATCGGGCAAGACTGACGAGTTCGACCTCCACCGTGTGGTGTTCTACTTCGGATACGCCTTCGATGACGTTTGGTCCTTCAACTCCGAGATCGAATACGAACACTCTGATGAACTTTCGGTTGAGTTCGCGCAAATCGACGGCAACTTCAGCGAAATGTTCAACTTCCGTGGCGGGCATGTGTTGATTCCGATGGGATTCACCAACCAAACCCACGAACCGACCACCTTCTCGAGCGCTCGCCGCCCATTGGTCGAGCGTTACATCCTCCCCTCCACTTGGCATGAGAACGGTATCGGCACGTTCGGAGCTGCCAGTGACTTCACTTGGGAAGCCTACATCGTCAACAGTTTCGATGCCGCCGGCTTCAACCCAAGTTCAAGTGGCCTGCGCGGCGGACGCCAAGGCGGTCACTCCTCCGCTGCCGAGGACCTGGCTTTCACCGGTCGCCTGGACTGGCGTGGAGTTGAGGGACTGCTGTTGGGTGGCTCCATCTTCCAGGGCGATTCCGGTCAAGGCTCCACCACCAGTGACTTCGGCGTCAGCGTGATGGAACTTCACGCTCAATACGATTCCGGTCCGTTGCGGGTTCGTGGCTTGTGGGCAGACGCCAGCATCGACGATGCGGATCTACTCACTGCCGCGTCAGCAAGCGACAAGGTCCAGGGTTGGTTCCTCGAAGGTGGATGGGACCTGTTCAGCGATCGCGCAGGCGAGTCACTGATCCCGTTCGTGCGAGTCGAGAACTTCGATCTGCTCGCCGACACCGCAGCTGACACTGACGTCACCGCCATGGTGGTAGGCGTAGCTTGGCAGCCGCAAGAAAACGTCACCTTCAAGGTCGACTACATGGACTTGTCAGACGATGCTGACAGTCAGGTCGACGTCTTCGAATTCACCATCGGCTGGGCTTTCTAGAGCCGGAGCAAGATAATGAAAACCGCACTCTGCTTGTTATTCCTGGGCGCTATCGCGTCGCCTGCCAAAACCTTCTTCACGCATGAACAGGCCCTGAAGTCCGCATTTGGAGCGAAGGTGGAGACCAGTCAAAAGTCCCACTACTGGAATAAGAAGCAGCGCGCGCGTTTAGCCGAACTGGTTGGAGTGGAGAAGCTGGACCAAGTGCGCAGTTTCCACACTCATCACCAGGCCAACCAACAAAAAGGTAAGGCTGCGAACCTCGACACCGTTTGGTTCGACAAGCGAATCGTCCGAACCAAGGCTCAGGAGATCATGCTGGTCGTTGACGACAAGGGCGTGGTCAAGGACCTGGTGGTCTGCGTCTTCGACGAGCCACTCAAGTACAAACCAAGCGCCAAGTGGTACTGCCAGTTCGAGGGCTTGGATCTCGATGATGAACTCCAACTGAAAAAGGAAATCCATGGGATCAGCGGTGCTACGCTGACTGCGCGCTCGACGACCGCGGCGGTAAGGGAACTACTTGGTGCTGCTCAAGTCGCACGCGAAGTCCAGAAAGCCGCTGAGCGCAAGATCACACCTCCGAAGTGAAGATGTCAACACCAGAAAGATTCCTGCACCATTGCGCCAACATCCTGGTCGGCGGCACTGGTTTGGTCTATGCCTGGATGCTCTACTTCGCCACGCCTACGGATGAGTTCTCGATCTGGAACCATCCGTGGCAAGGGGGATTCCACGACGCCCACGTACTCCTGGCACCTTTCTTGGTACTCACGTTCGGGGTCGTCTGGAATAGCCACGCCGGTGCCAGATTACGCCGCGGCAATGGCTCCAACCGCTTCAGCGGCATAGGCATGTTGGTGACCTTCATTCCGATGGTATGCAGCGGTTACCTGCTACAGGTCACCGTCGAGGAATCATGGCGAGTGGCTTGGCTGTGGATTCACCTGGCCAGCTCTGGGCTGTGGCTGGCAGCCTACCTGTTCCACGTCCTGTTCAAGCGTGGCAGCGGCGACGCACACGTCACTCGATAGTCAGGACCACGTCGGCGGATGCTGACGAGATGTCAGTCACGCTGACGGCCGGCTTGCCTGGTGGACGAGTAGTGACGGTGAACACCGAATCGTAGAGTTCGTTGAACTCGAAGCTACCATCAGGACCTGTCAAGACAGCATCGCGATCAAGGAAGCGTTCGGGCATTTGGATCGCCAAGAACCCTTCATGAGGCAAAGGCCCTGCAATGCGCACAGGCACGCCGGATAGGCCATTACCTGCAGCATCGACCACCTTGCCACTGATGGTCACTCCTCCATCGAGGACGATATCCAACGCCGGCGAATCGGCGACGACATCGATCCTGTCGATGAAGAACATCCCATGGCCTTCCTTGAACGCCAGTAGACTCACACCGAGTTTTTCCTTGCCGGCTTTGAACTTGAAGTCGCCATTCTTGTCGGAGAATGTGCTTGGCTGCCCTGACGAACTCAAGAGCCAAATCTGAGCACTGACCAGACTGTTGCCGCTGCCATCGGAAACCGAGCCCGACAGTGCTACTCCCTTGGTGAACTCCAACCATATGTCAGCCTGACCGGCATCGAAGGAAGTTCGAACCGGCAGGTAATCCAGATGCTTGCCGTTGATGTTCCAGGTCTGTGATTCAGGAACCGCCCCAAGGGTGAAAAGGCCATCGGCGTCAGACTTGGCGAGGCTAGCGCGAGGCCCATGGAGGAACACCTCGGGATATTGTGTCGGGCGACGATTGACCCGACGATTGGGCTTGCCGGCGGTAATCATCGCGTCGGCAACAGGATCCTCATTGGCATCGATCGCTTGACCATAGACGACATGAGCAGGCTCAAGCAGGATCTCAAGACCGGAGAATTCGCGCGCGTCACTCATCACGCCACCTGGTCTCCATACCGAGACCATGTTCGGAACACTGGCTTCGATGATGAAATGGCCGGCCGGAAAGCCGCCGAGGCGGAAGCGACCCTGAGCGTCACTGCGAGTGAAGGAATCGACGCTCGGTAACAGGATCGTGTCAAGCTTGATCGGATCGATGAAGAATGCACCGACCTCGGCATTGGGCACGGGCTGACCATCGATGTCGAGCACTACGCCGCTGACGATGCCACCGGGATCGAGCTCAACATGGACCTTATGGGTCCGCCCCCCCATCAGGAGCGCACTTTCCTTGTACATGGAAGGAGCGGTGCGCCCGCTGGGGTGAATAACGAAGCCCACCAGACGGGAGCCATGCTCGAACTGAATCCGCCTGGTTCCGTCCTCGGCGGTCTTCACATCAGTACTGGATGGCTTACCGTCAACCTCCCAGCGAATTTCGAACGGAACCCCTGGCGCGCCCTCGTTCGCGCCCTTGATGGTGAAAGAAACTTCCAAAAAAGCAATGGCTTGAGAGTCAATTGGCGGGAGTTCCTCGCCGTTTTGCGCGCCATTAGTGGAGCCTTGGCCGGCTGCCGAAGAACCATTCGTAACATCATTGGTTGCAGCATCTTGGGTAGATTTACCCGAATCACTGCAAGCTCCCCAAATAGGCGCAAGCAGCATCAGAGCGAGCGTGGTACGGCCGAATCTCAATCGCATGAGCAAAGGATACCGCCCCCTGCCAGCATTTCAGGCTAAGAATGGCGAGGAACCGGCATTACCATGGGGTAGGATTACGCACCGGGCTGCCCCCCGACTTTCTGATGAACATCCCTCGAAAATTACCTCTTGCCTCAGCCGCCGCATTGGTGGCTTTGCTGACACCTCTTTCAGCCCAACAGGATTGGGTTGCTTGGAGTTTCGTTAATGGCGCCAACGACACCGACCAGTTCAGCATCGCGATTGAACCCGTAGGTGACTGGAACCAAGACGGTTACGACGATTACGCTGCTTCCTCGCCGGGCTCTGACCTGCCATTCCACAATGGCGGCCTAGTCACGATCCATTCTGGCGAAGATGACTCGATTATCGCATCCATCAACTCCCAGGCCTCCGGCGAACAGATCGGTTACTGCCTGGAAAGCCTCGGCACACACGATGCCGACGGACTGCCGAAGTTGGCTATTGGTGCACCATTTGCTTCCACTTCCGCCGGGCCTTTCTCAGGCTTGGTGCGGATTTATGCGTGGGACAACGCCTCATCTAGCTTGAGCTTGGTCGACCAAATCAATGGCGCCTTGCCTGGCGACATGTTCGGTGCCAGCGTCGCTGGTTTCGACAGTGATGGTGACGGTGACATGGATCTTGCTGTCGGCGCGATCGGCGTGAACTTCCAGGATGGTCAGGTCCTCACCTATGACATGAGCAGTGCTGGCGCCGCTCAACCTGCCGCAGCCACATACGATGGCGCTTCCGGCAGTGGCGAGATGTTCGGTTGGTCGCTTACACGGGCTGACACTTCCGGCATCGGCCAACCTACCGGCAGTAACGCCGAAGGGCTCGCAGTTGGGGTTCCATTCGCTACTGACCTTGCTTCTGAATCCGGTGTGGTCGTCTTGATCGATGAGTCTGGTGTCATGACTCAGCTTTCTAGCCCACTTGAGAGCGTGGCCAACGCACACCTCGGCTACAGCATCGATGGTGGCATGGATGCTCTCGGCGACACCACCACGGACCTTGCTGCTGGCGCACCTGATACCGCCAATGGCAACGTCCTGGTCTGGTCCGGAGACAACTTCAGCCTCGGCTACAACCTCGCTGGTGACAATGCTGGCGACCGTTACGGATTCTCGTTGGCGATGATCCCTGACACCGACTTCGATGACAAGGCTGACATTGCCGCTGGTGCTCCTGGCTTCCAGTCAGAGCGTGGATCCTTCCGCGCTAATGAAGTCGCAGCAGCCGGTGAAGTCCTTTATTCGGCTAACGGTATCTCTGGCTCCAGCGGCCAGTTCGGCTTCTCGATCAACGGCCTTGGTGACATCAACCAGACCGGTAAGCAGGAAGTCGGCGTTGGCGCTCCTTTCGTCGGCAACAACCGTGGCCGCATCGAGACCTTCGCTCCTCCGGCGCAAGACATCGGTCCGATCACCTTGACCGCAACCGGTAGCTTCAACTGGGGCACTGATGTGATTATCGACGCCACCAACCTGGCTGAAGGCTCCGGCGGCGACCTTTACTGGTACGTCGGCACCAGCCTGCAGAATGTCGTCTCCAACGATGGCTTCAACGTCGGCGTAAGTAACGGCGGTGGCACTCCTCCGACTCGTTACGCACTTACCGTAAGCCCTGGCACTGCTGCCCAGACCTCCATGGAGATTGAGGACCACATCGACGACGGCACGGTTCTCTACTACCAGCTGGTCGAAAACCGCAGTGGTTTCGTGCGCATCTCCAACATCGATGGCGGCATGGTGCATGACCCAGGTGTTTCCATCTTCGTCGATGGCAACCAAGCTCCTGGCACTGCCACCATCAGCACTCGTTGGGGTCACCCGAACAGCCCGGTCTACTTCTACGCCTCACCGATCGGTGCCACTCCAGGTGCCACCAACACGGTTCCAGGCAACAACTGGAAGGTCAACCTGATCAACCCGATTGCCCTCGGCGTCGGCAGCTATCAGTCAGGTGCTATCGGTGCTCCTGATGAAGGTGATGCAACGACTGGCCCACTGAGTGTGCCTGCTGCAGCATCTGGCCGGACGATCTACTTCCAGGCAATGGACTGGGACTTGTTCAGCAAGCAGCTCACCAACGTCATTACGGTGGACTTCCAGTAGAGCTCCTTGAGCTCGGCAATTCAAAAAGCCGACTCCGCGATTGCGGGGTCGGCTTTTTCTATGCAGCGAAACCCTTGCGAGACTAAACGCAGCAAGCGACCTTAAGAAGTCACCTCAGCTTGCCTCTGCAAGCGCCGGAACCGCTGAGTCGTCGCCGGCCTTGGCATTCTCTTCTGAATCCCGGTTGCCGAACATGAAACTGACTACCACCAGCAAGCCAAACAGCACCAAGATGGCGACTAAGGCAACAAGTGGTCTATCCGCGGAAGTGCGCACGATCAGAGGGAAATCGTTGGGATTATGGGGAGGGGAAACGAGGCGGGGAACCACCTCGGATAATCAACCGTATCACGGAATCCACAAAATGGAGCCCAATATATTCTCGATTCTTGGGAAATCGTATTGCCGCTAGGTCAACGGATTCGGAGTCCTGAGCAAACTCAGGAACTCGCTCCGTGTGCGCGGGTCGGAACGGAAGGTGCCGAGCATGCATGAGGCTGTGGTCACGCTTGCCTGCTTAGACACCCCACGCATCATCATGCACAAGTGAGCTGCTTCAGTGACAACCGCAACACCTTGTGGCTCAAGGACATCGCGCACTGCTTCAGCAATTTGAACCGTCATCCGCTCTTGCACCTGCAAGCGACGAGCGAACATATCAACGATTCGCGGCAGCTTACTTAGTCCGATGATCTTGCCCTGTGGCAGATAGGCGATGTGCGCGCGCCCATAGAAAGGCAACATGTGATGTTCGCATAGGGAATAGAACTCGATGTCCTTGACCAGGACCATCTCATCCACTTCCTCTTCGAACAAAGCACCGTTGACTACGTCCTCGAGTTTGGTGTCATGCCCACTTACGAGGTAACGATAACTCTTGGCCACCCGTTGCGGAGTCTGATCGAGGCCCTCGCGCTTCGGGTCCTCCCCCAACTCGGTAAGCATCTGCTCGACGAGTCTTGTGATACGCGCATCTGATTCTTGGCTAGTCATGATCGGGGCCGTAGTAGTCGCTGTAACAGTCGCGGGTCTCGTGAAGACGCAAGCGATGGAGCCTTGCGGTTGAACTCACGAATTGCGGAGCCAACTGTTCCCAGAATGCCGTAAGCATATTCTCGGCGGTTGGGATGACCCCTTCTAGGAAGGGAACATCCAGGTTCAGGTTGCGGTGATCCACAAACGCGAAGATCCTTTCGGCGACGATCTCCTTGAGTTCGAGGAAGTTGAACACCATTCCGGTTTCTGGCTCGACCTCGCCTTGTAAAGTCACGATGAACAGGTAGTTATGGCCATGACCGTTCGGGTTGGCGCACACGCCGAACACTTCCTGATTGCGAGCATCCGACCAGTCTTCACGGTAAAGACGGTGAGCGGCGGAGAACTCGCAGCGGTAGCTGATTTGTTGTACAGGCAAAACAAGACGGCCAAAAGGCGTTTGGCAAGCCGCATATGATAACTGTGCGGGTTGGCTAGAATCGTAGGATGCCCACGCACCACCGCCCATTGGACCCTCGCAGTATCGCCTTCGGCGTCATCTGGACGGTTGTCGTGGCCCTCGGCATCAATTTCGTCCTGGCTCCTTGGCTGCGCATGAACACGCGAGAAACGGACGAGCAGCTTCTCAGCCAGGCCCACAGCACTATCCTCAAGAATAGTCTTGAGGCCCATGATTCCAGTGCCCTGGTGCGCAGTGCAGCCGAGGGCATGCTGTCGTCCTTGGAGGATCCTTATTCGAGTTTCGTCGGCCCCGAACAGATGCGCCGATTCGAGGAAGACAGCAGCGGCACCTTAGTGGGTATCGGTGTCATGCTCAACGCACGTGGAGTGGTCCTCTACCCGCAACCGAAGGGCTTCGCTGAAGCAGCACAGCTTCGCCCTGGAGACCGTTTCCTCGAAGTCGACGGCGTCGACGTTTCCGATTGGACAATGGACCAGTTGACCGAGGTGTTGCGTGGAGAGATCGGGTCTGAGGTAAAACTACTGATGGCACCCGCCGACGGAACGGTATTCGAGGCGGTAGTCGCACGCAGCAAGGTGCCGACCTTGACTGTAGGCGACGTGCGGATGCTCGATGAAGAGAATGGCATCGGCAAGATTTATATCCGCTCCTTCGCTGGCACCACGGTCGATGAATTCGAGCGCGCCATGTGGCGACTCGATGGAGCTGAACCTGGTGAGCTCAAGGGTTTGGTCCTAGATCTACGTTGGAACATCGGAGGCCAGCTCAATGCCGCCATCGGCATCGCGTCGTTCTTCCTGGATGGCGACTTGGTGTGCAGTCTTGAAGGTCGCAACCAAACCTCGCAACAACGCTTCGCCGCACGAGGGCGCGATCGTTACGCCGGTTTACCGGTCGTTCTCTTGGTCAACCGCTGGAGTGCATCCGGATCGGAGGTTCTGGCCGCTGCACTGCGCGAACGTGGGATGGCAGTACTGGTCGGCCAACGCACCTACGGCAAAGGTATCTATCAACAGGTGTACGATTTCGACAAGGGTGACTTCGTCTTGAAGTTCACTGCGGGTTACTACACCACCCCCGCTGGTCGGATTCTTGAAGGCCACCTGGATGAACACCTGATCGGTGGACTTGCAGCGGATATCCCAGTGGACACCGACCCTGACAATGGGGCGGATATTCGCGCTTGGTTACGACGAAATCCACCGCCTTCGAGATTCCGCGATCAGGTCCACGAACTCTTCCCTGCTTATCGTGAAGTGCAGCCGCCGGCCGACTTGGCATTGGACACCGCCTTGCAGCTGCTTCAACGCAGCCTTGGTCAATCATGAGTGCAAAATTTATCTTGGGCATCGAATCATCATGCGATGAGACCGCAGCGGCGGTTGTCGCGGATGGCAAGGTCGTGATGTCTTCGGTCATCCATACGCAAATCGATGAGCATGCCGAATGGGGAGGCGTCGTACCTGAAATCGCTGGTCGCAGCCATTTACGTGCCATTCGCCCGTCAATCGAACAGGCTCTGGCCGATGCCGGTATCTCCCCTGCCGACCTGGCTGGCATCGCCGTGACTAATCGCCCTGGCCTGCTCGGTTCATTATTGATCGGTGCCACTGCAGCGAAGGCGCTGGCTTGGGCATGGGAGAAACCTCTGCTTGGTGTGCACCACATCGAAGCGCATATCTATGCAGCGCTGATGACCGTCGAGGAGCCACAGTTCCCGTTCATCACCTTGGTGGTTTCAGGTGGGCACACATCCCTGTACCGAACCACTTCCGCGCTCGACCATGAACTTCTTGGTTGCACTCGCGATGACGCCGCAGGCGAAGCCTTGGATAAGGCCGCGAAGATGCTTGAGCTCAGCTACCCAGGTGGACCAGCCATCCAGAAGGCCGGTGCCGATGGCGACCCAAGCGCATTCAAGTTCAAGTTACCGATGCTGAAACGCGACTCGCTTGAGTTCAGCTTTTCCGGCCTGAAGACAGCACTGCTCTATACCCTGAAGGGACCGGGCGGCAAGATGACTGACGACTGGATCATTCCTCGTAGTGCAATGGCTGACTTGTGCGCGAGTTACGAATATGCCGTCGCGGAGACTCTTGCGCGTAAATGCGTACGCGCCTGTGAACAGACCGGAATCAGGCAGATCCTGATCGGCGGCGGGGTCGCCTGCAACAGACGTCTTCGGGAACTCATGAAGATCAACGCGGACAAGGCGGGACTACATGCGA
>CAZJGH010000107.1:0-9648 GCA_964545405.1 uncultured Planctomycetales bacterium | reverse complement strand
TTCGTGCCGACCGAGTTTGCGGCCGGCGTCTTCGAGGAGTTGGTCGCCGCTGGTCGCACCTTGATCTACACCACCCACTACATGGAAGAGGCTCAACGACTGTGTGACCGCATCTTGATCCTTAACGAAGGGCAAGCACTGGGCTGCGGCAGCCACACCGAACTCGCCAATGCTGAAGGGATACCGGACGCGAGCTTAGAGGAAGTATTCCTCCATATGACTGGACGGAGCCTACGTGATTGATGGATTTCTTCTCGGCTTCATTGGCTCTCGCCCGCAAGGATCTTCGGCTGTTCTTCCGCGATCGCACCGGAATGCTGCTGGGATTCTTGATGCCTGCAGCCTTGGTCACGATCTTCGGCTACCTCATGGGCCTTATGAGTGGCGACGGCGGCGGTAGTCCCATGTCGAGGGCAGCTATTTGGGTGGCTGATGAGGATCAAAGTGCGGAAAGCCAGGCGTTCCTCATCGCCCTTCGCGGCTCTCCCATGCTCAGCGTGCGCCCACGCTTGGATGCTGACGGCAACCTTGTCGATGAGCCCCGCTCTGGTTCGACATTGCGCCAGGAAGTCATCGATGGCGAAGTCAACCACGCCTTGTTGATCGGTGAGGGATTCTCGGAAGCGATGGCGTCGGGAGAAACGCCACCGCTGACGTTAGTGCGCGACCCTGGGCGTCAACTCGAGGCCCAGCTTACTGGGTTGGGCGTCATGCAGGCGCTCAGCGAAGTCTCACAAGGACGAGTCTTCACGATGGTCCTAGCTGATCGCATGCGTGAAGCCGGCATGCCTGATACAGCTATCGATCGCATGAAACAGGTCTCCGAAGAGCAGCGTGGGTTCATCGGACAGACCTCATCCAGCGACAGTGGGTTCGACATGATGAGCCTGTTCAGCGGCCAAGGACTGATGGAGGTTGAAGACCATGTTCCTCCGGAGCGACCACAGAACGTCTCCTTCATGCAGGCGCAAGCTGTCGGTGGCATCGCGGTGATGATGGTGCTGTTCGGGTTGACCGCGGTTTCAACTACCTTGCTCAGCGAGCGCGAGAAGGGAACCATGCGCCGCCTCTTGAGCCTGCCGGTCCCACCTGGTGCGATCCTAATGGGCAAGGCCATCGCAACTGGGCTGGTCGGATTGATTCAGCTGGTATTGCTGTTCCTGGTCGGAGAGTTGCTGTTCGACATCGGCATCTGGCGTGATCCACTGACGCTCGGCGTGTTGATCGTCAGCACGGTCGCAGCCGCTTCAGCATTCGGCCTGTTGATCGCCTCGTGGGCGCAAACCGTCAAGCAAGCTGAAGGCATGAGCACCTTGATCATCCTGGTGATGTCTTGCCTTGGTGGGTCCTGGTTCCCGTTGCAGATCCTCGACTTACCGATGGTCGTCCAAGTCGCGATGCGCCTTACCATCAACCATTGGTCGGTGAGCGGATTCCAGGGCCTGTTCTGGAACACTCAATCGATCGCTGACCTTCCGATCTTGACTTCGGTCGGGGTCCTGTGGCTGTTCACTGCCATTGCCGGAGCGTTATCCCTGCGGATGTTCCGCAAGAGATATCTCGGCCAAGGATAGGACGGCCTGCAGGCGACCTACAGGTAGCCCAATCCCTTCAGGGATTCCTCGATGCGCTTCGACTCCTCGTCGGACCAAACATCGCCATCGGGACGACCGAGCACGATTTCCTCAGCGGAGATCTTCGGAGGATTGCTTGCCAGCCACTCACCACTCAAGGCTTCGTCCTGAACGCTGCCTTCCATCCATTGTGGAATCGACTCGCCGACCATGTGCAACAACGTCGGCAAGCTATCTTGAATGTGCATGCCTTCGAAGACCGAACCAGGTGCTGCAGGACAGTCGGGGCCACCACCGACCGCGAATATTCCGTCCATGCGATGGGTTCCGGAAACAGCCGCGTATTTACGTCGACCGAACTGGGTCTGCGCATCCAAATCTTCCTTCGGCAGGCAAGCCAGGCCCTGCATCATGAATTGGATGTCAGGAGCAGTCTCGAGGTAATCTCCGGAGTAACAGTCCCTGGCCACGATCGCGTCGTCAACGGCCAACTCGCCGTCTTGAGGGTCACGCAGCTTGCGCAACTTGGCGATGACCTCCTGTTCGAGTCGCTCACGTTCATCGCTTGGCTCGATCAATCCCTCCGGCTCGCGCCCCTTGATGTTGAGGCACAATCCATACATCGCAGCGAACACTTTCGTGCGCGGCCAATCGATGTCACGCTTGTCGCGTTGCTTCTTGTGCTTCGGCCGTGCCACCGGCAAGCGCCCTATCGGGCCTGGCAACAGGCGACCCAAGAAACCGAGCTTGGCACGACGCAGGGTCTCGCTCAAGGTCGTTACGCCCCAGGTCCAGCGTGGGATCTTCTTGAAGACCAGGTATCCCTCGTCCTCGAGCCAACGATTTATGAAGAAATCAGCGGAGAAGGTACCGAAGCCGTGATCCGAGACCAACGCCACCGTGCAATCCTCACCAAGCACCTCGCGGAATCTGCCCAACGCCTCATCCGCCAAGCGATATGAATCCCTTATCACCTCTCCGAAACGATCCTGCCCCTCTTGAGACCAGCCATCATGGCTAGGGTCCTGGAATTTCCAGAAGTAATGTTGGCAGCGATCAGTGATCGACAACACGCAGAAATAGAAATCGGTCGGATGACGTCGCAGCCATTCGACCTTCAAGTCGATGCGCTCACGCTCGACCCGGAACAGGTCATCGCGCAACTTCTCGTAGCGGTCGAGATCCTCGGAGCCGGGCTCGTTCTTGCCGTCGTACGCGGCGTAGTTGATGTCGGGCTCATAGTTCTTGCCGAGGAACTTCTCCAGCTCACCCCAGGTTCCTTGAGGCCATGCGCCGGCCTCGCCCTGTAACGGCATCGGTATTCCCGAGACCATGTAGCCATTGACCGGGAACGGCGGATAGGTCATCGGTACGGCAAAGCCGCCGGTAGTCCAGCCGCGTCGGGACAACAGGCTGAAGGCATCCATGCCGACGAAGTTGTTCGAATCGACTAGTCCCAGCTGATAGCTGCCGATGGTGCGGTGAACGAAATGGAAGATGCCGTGCCGACCTGGATTGACGCCGGTCATCATCGACACCCAAGCCGGTGGGGTTATCGGAGGGATAGTCGATTCGAGGTTGGCCGAGGCTCCTTCCTTCAGTATCCGTCCAATATTCGGAAGCTCCCCATCGGCAATCATCGGGCGGATGATGCGGTATGTGGCGCCGTCGATTCCTATGATGGCGAGACGAGTCATGGTTATAGCAGGCGGCCGCCCCCGCGCTTAAGCATCACTAACTTCAACATGATGAAGCCAAGCCAGGCACCGATCTGTACGCATCCGTAGTAGATCACGAACCAAGCGGCGTGACCACTTAGGACAGTAGCAGCCAACAGGATGGGCTGGATGCCGGATGACTCCATCAGGTTCTCGCGCAGGATACGTCCGATCCTGTGCTTGAGGGTGAAACTGGGATGATCAGGCAGGAACTGACCGATGACCATCTTCATCATTCCGCCTGCACCGTCGTTCAGCATCGCGTTGAGTTGTTCAGCAGGGTGCGCGGTCGTGATCTCATCTATCGCCGCGCGGAACTGCAGGTGTGCGGCTGGAGCGAAGATGCCGAGAAGCAATACGCTTAGGCTGACGTCGCCAGAGATGTACAACCCGATGGCTAACGATGGCGCCAACAATACGATGTAAAAGCTCTCCACCACCTTGGAGAGGAAGTGGCCTATCGGACTAGGTCCTTTGATGCGTGCCAAGCCACCATCAAGAAGCTCGGCAAGCATTCCGATCAAGAACAGCAGTAACGCGAGGCCTTGCTGGTCAGGGCCTCCAGTGATGAAGAAATAAGCGCCGCTGAAGTAACCGGCAAGACCTATCAGCGAAGCGGTATCGCCTCCGATGCCTACCAACGCGAGCAAACGAATGAGCGGCGCGACCAGGACGCGCAGCAGGATATTCATGAGCTGCGTCGACTGGTAGCGCCGCTTGGCACTTGGAAAGAGCGTTTCGCTCTTAATCTCTGAGGGGCTTGGCTCCTCTTCGATATTCGACATTATTAGGGCAGGATCGTGATTTCCAAGACATCCGTCAGTGCACCCCTGCCATTAAGCACGGCACCTGCGCTGACTGCAACGCAGTATAGAGTGAAGTAGTCGGGAAGAGTGGTTGGAATCACCAGAGATGCGGTATTACCGGTGCCGGTCATCGAGACGATGCCCTTGAAGGTCGGCATCGTATTGAATGAGTAGACAAGGTAGTTGTCGTATGCAAGCCCGGAACGACGGCCATCCGGCAGGCGCCACAAGCCTGGAGCAGCGGCGTAAAGCACGGCGAACTCCTCGTTGGCGTTGGTCAATGGGTAGTGACTGATTTCCCAACTCAAGCTGCTGCCCTTGGTCAAGGGGCCAACTGGAGCAAGGGTCTGAGGACGATAGCCACCTGCGTAGACGTTGTTGGTACCAAGGTCGTCAGCATCCCAACCCATGATGAAGTTGGAGAAGTTCTTGTTGTAGGACAACGCGCCCTTGCTGGTGGTGACGCCGGAAGTAGTGCTTACCTCGACTTGAGGGTCTGGCCACGAGACTCCCTGGTCCCAGGAATAGTTACCCATCAGCTGATCGGTGGCGAGGTTGTTCCAGGTAGTTCCACAGTTGTCGTGGTGTCCATCCAAGGCGAGGTTCTTGGCTCCGCCTGAAGACATCTGGAATTCCTGCCAGCCGTTGGTGCTGAAGGTGTCGTTCGCGTAGATGTATGCCTCTGGCGTACCGCTGCGGTTGTCGATCCAGCTGACCATGAAGATCTGACGGTTCAACAGTGCATCGATCTCAAGCACGTCATCAGTTCCAGCGACGTAGTTACCGGCCATCTCATCGGAAGGCAACCAGTTGAGGCCGTAATCATCGGAGGTATTGAAGCGCACCTCGTTGGTCCCGGTTCCGGCACGATCGTCCATCCAAGCCACTATGTAACAAGGGCCGGCGATGCTGATATCCAAGTCGCCGTTGGCGGTGCCATCGACAGCGTTCAAGCGGGTATCGACGCCGCGCCAGGTGACGCCCGCATCGATGCTTTGCTGTGCATAGACGTCGTAGGAGTCGCCACCCAAGACGCGATTATCTTGCCAGCATACGAACAGGTCTGGCTCCTTGCGGCGGATATCGATGGTGACATTCTTGATGTCTCCGGTACCTGAGGCCAGTCCCGCTGGAACCTCGACCGGTGCCGCAAAATTGACCGCGCCATCTTCCGACGCGATGAAGTACAGCGACTCATCGGTGGTACTAGGACGGGTGGTCGCGAACACGAAATACACCCGGTTGAAGGTGTTGCTTGCCCGAGGGCTGACCCGCATTGCCCAGTCATCAACAGTTCCGGTGCCAGCGGCGAATCCTTTCTCCAGCAGTTGCTCTCCTTCCCAGGTTACTCCGCCATCGTTCGAGTGGTTCATGTAGATCTCGAGGTTGCCGTGGCGGGTGTCCGACCAGGCGACATAGATCGCATCACCGAAGACATAGATCGCATCTGATTGGGTCTGCTTGGTCGACCCTGTTGAATCCTGGTCGATCCGTACGGCAGTGGACCAATCCAAGCCGCGATCGTCAGAGACCGAGACCCAGACCTCATCGCCGCCGGTGGCATCCTTATCGACGAAAGCGATTGCCGAAAGGAGGTCTCGACAGTCAGCGACAGGCTGGCTGGAGTCAGTGGAAGGCGTGGTATCCAGGAGGATGCCATCGCGTGCATTTTGCGCTGTGGCCGAGGCCGACAGGGCAATTAGTGGGAGTAGGACTGCAAGGGGACGCAACATGCGGTTATTAGGGGATGAATGCGACAAAGAACTGCACTTGGACAAGCGCAGCCGGGACATTTGTTCGACTGTGAAAATTACCCTATTTGTTCCTTCTATTACGCCGAATTATACAAAATTGCAAAAGAAATATCCTAAGGCAATATAAGCTATTGGAGTTGTGGAAGCCGGCCGGGGCCGACAATGCCATCAAAATCGTAGCCGAACATCTCGATATCAGCCGCAAAGTAGTCGCCGACCAACTTACGGGTATGTTCATTGAAGTACTGCCTGTAATCCTTATCGCGCCCTGGCGATGCATTGATGTGGGGAGCTTTCTCGAACGGGATATCCAGCTGGCCGCAGATCTTGACGAGGTCATCGTCCAGATGCTCGAGCCGTCCGACGTAGCTGACGATGATCTCGCCCTGATCGTCGGTAAGCCAGTCAGACAGGCGATCCGGCTTCTGAGCGATGGCCCACTCGATGTACTCGTCGAACCCCATGCTCATCGCTTTCTGGTGTAACGGATGCTGCACCAGATGACGGAGGTAGAAATATGTACTCACAGCCCAGTCAAATGGATTACGCACGAACACGAATGAGAAGTACTTGTCGAACTTCCTCACCCCCATCTTGTCTCTAGCTTCGGATGCCTTGGCGAACTTATGGAAACCGGTGATGTGCTTCAGGCCATTGTGGTCGAGGCCGATCATTCGATTGGCCTTCATGATGATTCGCTTGGCGAGGCCAGGAGCGAACGCCGCCTTCTCACGAAGTCGTGCGTGCGGAAGGAAGACCTTCATCACCGACGTACCTGCGGTCTTATAGATGTGAATGAAGATGAATTTTTTCTTTGTGGACATCAACATGATTAGATCATCCGTTCTCGCAACCCGACTGAACCGAGAAGCATGTTTATCAACAAGTGAAGAGCTGTGCCGAGACACATCATCCAGACGGCGGCATCAAATGCCACGCCAAGTGCAAGCCAAGCGGCAAGGCTGCAGCCGATGGCTGAGTCCGCCTGGTCCATCAACGCCAGTATGACGCTACGAAGGCCAGCAGGCCCGCCAGATCCCGGGGCGATACCAACCTGTCGTTTCAGGAATGAGTTCGGCAGTTCCGATACGGCATAAGCGATCCCCCACCACCACCCGGCAAGCCACCAAGGGATGGCCGAGTAATCGACGAGGTTCCAGGTTGCCAAGCTAGGGCGTAACGATTCCGCCCAAGAGTGCACGCCGGCTGAAAGGATGGCTGCCGCCACGATGACAAAGATGCCACGCCAAGTCTTGTGGTCGCCGAAGATTCGCTTGCCGCCAATGGTGCGGCCGGAATCGATTGGAGAAGCCAGGGACGACAGCCAATTCGCGCGTACGACGATCATGTGTATTACGCCACTGCCGACTACCGGCAACACGGTGTAGAGGATCTCGCCGATCATCCCTGCTCCGACTCCTCCACGCGTATGACGCGGCCGTTGTCGCCATCGACAAGCACCTGCTCTCCATCACGAATCGTGCGTGTAGCTCCCGGAACAGCAAGCACCGCTGGAAAGCCATACTCCCGCGCGATGACAGCTGCATGACTGAGTACACCGCCTGTTTCGGTGACTACAGCTCCCAAGCCAGCGAAGGATGAAGTCCAGCCAGGATCAGTGAAACGAGTAACAAGTACGTCGCCTGGCTCCAATCTTCCGACCTCGTCGACCGACGCAAGTACGCGGGCACTACCTTGATAACTACCGGCGGAGCCGCCGATGCCCTTCAACGATGCAGAATCGGCAATTGGGGGCACTTCCCCTCCAGTCGCCAACCACCTCGAACCGATCTCGTCGGGGTTGTGGAAATCCCTGAAGCCTCGGTAATAGCGACGATTATCCCGAATGCACCTCTTCGCCTCAACGCTCTCAAGGTCCCCCCTCAAGAGCTGGATTACCTGATCGAGGTCGAGGAAGAACACGTCTTCCACATCAGTGAAGACTCCAGCCGCTAGTTTGCGTCGACCGAGCTCCAATGCCCAATGCCGGATTACCGCATACATCCTGGTCGAATGCATGCGCATCTCCTCGCGCCACCACAACAGCTCGCGCACGGTCTTGAGGCGGGCATCGAAGGCGCGTTGGCGGGCACCTGTCAAACCAGGGACCCACGATGACATCACTTCCTTGCACTTACCCGCAGCTACTTCGAAGGCTTCACGCTGACGCAGTTCGGCACGGTCGACCGTGTTGCCTGCGTCGCTCGAGTTGGGTTCCCCCGAAAGTATGGTTCGCTGCATCGACTCGAACAATGGCTTCGGATCCTCAGACCATCTAGGCGCGCGAATCTCAAGAGTAGTCTGGGCCATCCAACCCCAGCGTGACAGGTAGTCAGCTACCAACTCAGCCCCAGGGAAGTCCTTTCCACTTCGGAAGTTCGCGACCAGGTCGTCCACAGGTGTCGCGGCAAAGGCGTCGGCCGAATCTTCGGCGAACATCGCAGTCACCAACCCTGCCTCTTCGCGGGTCGGCCGCAGGTGACTCAAGTCATGCAGCCCACCCATCAGCGCCAATGAATCCAACCTGCCTTCAGGCGACTTCTTGGCTAAGGTATCGAGCTTCTCCTGGAACAGGGTCTGGGCATTGGAGTTGTCGTAGATGGTGCGGAAGTAATCCGTCTCGCACTGCACGTATTCCTGGGCCAACAACCTTTCACATTGTGAAGAGAACTCCTCGTCTGACAATGACTCGCGGTCGATAGATTCCCAATTAGAAAGGCTCTGCTCCAGACGTGCTGCGATCTTCGGATTGACCTCGAGCCTATGCGCGAACGACTTCGATAGCTTGCCCAGGACACGGAGACCGAAAGCGAGTGACTTGGGCGTGAAGGATGTAGTCTCACCATCTCCCTCATAACCGACACGAATACCAAGGTCCTCGTCGAAGCTGCGCTCCTTGAATCCAGGCAAACGACTGAGGCGATGCTTGACCAGGCCGGCGTTCCAATAAGGCCGCCCGAACGCCACCATGTACCAGTCCTGATCTTCCGGTTGATTGGCGACCAAGCCGACATGGTCGAGATATTCCGGCAGTGAGTGGGAGAACACGCGGTCATAAAGCGCGGCCATGAAGGGTGTGCAGACTGTGGCACTGACCCCTCCGTCCTTGAAGTCGGCTGTCGTCCATTCGCCTTCGTAACTTGAGGTGCCGACGCTGGTCACGGCTCGCGACTGGACAAGCCAGACCTGACCATCCTCAATCGCCCATTCGATATCCACGGGGCGGCCGAAATGGGCTTGAACCCGAACGGTAGTCAGGGCGATCTCGGCCACCTGCTCGGGATCAAGCACCGGCGCTGAACTGTCGACCTCCAAACGCTCGACCTCCTGTCCGCGTTTCCATGAATAGCGATAACGGTCTGGATCTATCTGACCAGAGACCAAATCATCACCCAACCCAGGGCATGCCTCGATGATGACCTCGTCATCGACACCGGTGATCGGATCGACCGAAAACGCAACGCCGGCACAGCAGGCGGTGACCATGCGTTGGATAATCACTGCCATCGTCAAGTCATCCACGGCTCGACCATTGCGGTTGCAATATTCGTACACGCGGTCGGTGAACATCGAGATCCAGCATTTGCGCACCGCCATCTGAACCTGACCGAAATCAGCGAGTTCAAGGTAGCTTTCGTACTGGCCGGCGAAGGAGGCGTCGGCGAGGTCTTCCAGTGTTCCGGATGACCGCGCTGCGACCTGCCCCCCTGCCAATAGGTCGGCGGTGAGTTCGCGCAGGCGTTGTTCCATCCCCGTGGGCCATGGAGCCGCCATTATCTGTTCACGAACATTCGCT
>CAZJGH010000106.1:0-9893 GCA_964545405.1 uncultured Planctomycetales bacterium | reverse complement strand
CCGCCCCTTATCTGGGAACTTCAGATATCACCATGATGCCGAGTGTGGTCGATGTCGCCGGGCTCAACCGGATATCGAAGATGGTCTTCACTCGTGCAGCAGCAGCAATCTGCGCGATGTCGTCAAGTGCGGTGTCAAGCGAAGATGATGAGCGCCCACTTATTGCTGCCAGCATGTGCGGCAATACCACCGAGTGCGTAGAAGCCGCGATGCCTTTATTGGAGAAGGCCGGGTACGAGGTGTTGGTGTTCCATAGCACCGGTAATGGCGGGCGTAGCATGGAGGCGCTGATCGAGAGTGGTGCAGTCAGCGGCGTGCTGGATATCACTACTACCGAATGGGCGGACGAACTCGTCGGTGGAATCCTGTCAGCCGGTAGCACGCGACTTGATGCCGCTGCTCAAGCTGGAGTGCCCGCGGTGGTAGCGCCCGGTTGCCTGGATATGGTCAACTTCGGCACCCCGGAATCGGTGCCAGGGAAATTTCGCGACCGCACTTTCTATCATCACAATCCGCAGGTGACATTGATGCGAACCAATGTCGATGAGAGTCGGCAGCTCGGCTCCATATTGGCCGCCAAACTTAACGCCTACACTGCTCCGGTCACGCTGCTGCTGCCACTACGGGGTCTGAGTGTCATCGGAATCGCCGGGCAGCCATTCCATGACCCTGCTGCCGATAGCGCCCTGTTCGAAGCAATACTCGAAGGCGTCAACCCTGAAGTTGAGGTCATCAAGCTCGACTGTGCGATCAACCAAACGGAGTTCGCTGCCGCATGTGCAGGGGCGCTGCTCGATAACTGCAGCAAGTCTCGATCATGAGCAAGCTGCGGATTGTCCTGGTCGAGCCCCAGATTCCAGCCAACTTGGGGTTCGTGGCGCGTTGCTTAGACAACTTCGGCTTGGATGATTGGGTTGCCGTCAACGGCTGCAAGGTAGAGCGCACCGAAGCCGAGCGCACCGGCGCCACTTCGATGGCGATATTGCACAAACTGAAGCGCTGTGACTCCTTGCATGAAGCCATCGCTGACTGCGACCTGGTGATCGGCTTCACCGCGCGCGATGGTTTCCGTCGTGCACCCTTGCCGCTGCATCTGTTGCGGTCGCATTTCGAGGAGCAGATCAATCCACAGCTCTTCGACCCCTCCAATGACACTCGAGTCGCCTTGGTGTTCGGGCGCGAGGACCGTGGTCTGGAAGGCAGGGAATGTGAGTCGTGTAGTCGCCTGGTGGTGATCCCCACCGCGGGCCTTGGCTGCCTTAACTTGTCTCACGCGGTAGCCGTTTCGCTCTACGAGTGGTTTAGAGGCCGAGTCGAGACTCCACTTGCTACGGAACCACCACAACCCCAGATCTATCGTTGGGCCAGTGCCGAGGAGAAGTCCCAGTTCGCCGCGCGAGTGTTGGAGGACCTTGAAGCCAGCGGGTTCCGCCATCACAAGGATCAGCTGCACGGGGCATTGCGGCGGATAATGGCACAACCGATCGAAGGGCGTGACTTACGCCTGCTCAACAAGATCGCGCGCCACGTCGAATGGTTGCGCGAGCACCACAGCGCCAGAACCTAGTTGCGCAGCTGCTTAAGCAGGATGTGCAGTTCGGCAGAGGATGTGCGGAAGTCGAAGATCGCGTCGACACAACTTCCTTCAAGGCTGGGGCAGCAATCAGTATTGGCTTCTTTGGTAGCCAGCAATACCAACGGGCGATTGCGCAGGGGCATCACCAATGCACCACACATGCTCATTCCACATAGACCAGCGATCTGCTCATCGGCGAACAGGAAGTCTGCCGGTTTGCCTTGATCGTCGTTGTGCCTTAGCAAGGCCGAGGCGCCTGCAATGCAGCGGGCCTCACCACAAATAACTCCAAGTTGGCGCAAATGCTCGTGGAGTAGAGCTGAGATCGAAGAGTCTTCGACCAGGATCAGTGCACGTGTGCCAGCCAGAGGACCAACGCCTCCTGAGGCTGCAGAATCTCTCTCGAGGCCATTCTCAGACGGCCGTGAACTGATGTGATTTTCACTCATAGGGAACCCTTACCTTATCGGAAGATTACGGGTTTCTCTGAACGTATTAGTGCTCGACAATCAGAAAGATACCGCACTTTTTGCGGCATATCCGAGCAATTGCCCGAGCTTCTCACGGAGCGTATCACGAGTGACGATGACATCAACCTGACCTTTCTCGAGCAGGAATTCTGACTTCTGGAAACCGTCAGGTAATTCCTGGCGGATAGTGTTCTGGATCACGCGGGGGCCGGCGAAGCCGATCAGGGCGTTCGGTTCAGCCACGGTGATGTCGCAGATGCTGGCGAAGCTCGCGGTGACGCCGCCAGTGGTGGGGTTGGTCATGACCGAGATCGAGAAGCCACCATTCAGGGAGTACTTCTTCAGCGCTCCACAGGTCTTGGCCATCTGCATCAAGGAGATTGCACCTTCGTGCATGCGCGCGCCACCGGAGGCTGAGAACAAGATGATCGGAAGGTTCTTTTCCGCGGCGAGTTCAACCGCCAAGGTGATCTTCTCACCGACGACTTCGCCCATCGAGCCGCCCATGAAGGTGAAATCGAGCACTGCCATCGCGGTATCGTGACCGCCGATCTGGCAAATGCCAGTGAGGCACGCATCAGCGTTGCCGGTCTTCTCCTGAGCCTTGGTGATCTTCTCGGAGTAGGGGATGTTATCCACGAAGCCGAGACGATCGGATGGCTTCAGGTCGGCGAAGTGCTCGACGAAGGTGCCGGGATCCGCCGTGATTTCGATTCGCTTGCGCGCCGAGATGGTGTTGTGAAAACCACACTCAGGGCAGACGGCCATGTTCTGCTCCAGATCCTTGGAGTAGATCATCTTGATGCACGCGGGGCACTTGCTCCAGAGCCCACCCGGCATGTCTTTCTTCTTGCGCAAACGGAAAGCCATGCGGCCTATTCTACCCGCGGCTAGACACTCGCGTCATTCTCAGGATTAGCGCCGACGTCGGCAGCGTCGCGCAATCGGCCAATGGCATCTGGCAGCGAGTCGGCCTTGAATAGGTAGGTTCCGGCGACGAAGACGTTGGCGCCGGCCTTAGAGCAGGCACCGATGGTCTGATCGGTAATGCCGCCATCTACCTGAATATCGCCCTTAAAGCCCCAGGAGCGCAACTTTTCGATGCGTGCGATGCACTCAGGCATGAACTTCTGCCCACCGAAGCCGGCGTAGATGGACATCACCAGGACCATGTCAATCTGGTCGAGGAAGGGACGCAGTGGCTCAGGCTCAGTGCCGCCATTGATTGAAACACCTACCCGGCACCCGGTTGAGCGGAACTGTGTAAGCGTCGCCTCGAAGTTGCTGGCGGCTGCCTCATAATGGAAAGTAAGGATGTCGGCGCCGGCTGCGGCATAACGATCCGCCCACTCGCCAGGCTGCTCGATCATCAGGTGTACATCTAGAGGCAGCTTAGTGACCTTCTTGATCGACTCCACTACTGGCAAGCCAATCGACAGGTTCGGCACGAAATGCCCGTCCATGACGTCGACGTGGTGCCATTCCGCGCCTGCAGCTTCCGCTCGGGCCATTTCATCACCGAGCCGAGTGAAATCGCAGGCTAGCAGGGATGGGGCAATGCGGACGGGGAGGCTCATAGGGGCATTCTACCGGGATTGAACCGTGAGCGGCCGGTTAAGACACTTCCAAACAAAGCCGTTTGGCGGTAGTCTGAACCTATGTTTGCCAAGCTGCCACCATTGCTTCAGGACTACGTGAATTATTTCGACACCAGCCCGGTGATGGCAGTTTTACTCGGTGTGCTGGTGATCGTGGTTGGGATTGCGCTGCTGCGCGTGGCGTTGAAGCTGTTCTTGTTCTTCTTACTGCTGTTGGCAATCGCGCTGGTGGCTTCCTACTTCATCGTGGGCGAGGAGCAGACCAACCGCACCCTGCGCCGCGGGGCCCAGGAGATTGGTGAGCAGGCTGAAGAGCTGGTCGAGGACGCTGACGACGCCCTGCGGGATAAATATCAGGAAGAAAAGTGATATCACATTGATATCTAGCCCGTACAGTAGGGCATGATTCAGGAACAAACCTTTTCTCCCAAGTCCGGCTTGCTGTATCTGCTGGTCGTGGCGCCTACATTCCTGCTTGCTGGCATCTTCAGCATGGTCACCGGAGCGCACGCGCGTTCTGACGGCACCATCGCATTTTTCGTCATCCTTGGCCTGATCCTGTTGATCTGCTGCCTGCTGACTCTCATCGGTCTGTTCGCAGTCGCACCGAACCAGGCACGAGCCTTGACCCTGTTCGGGAAATACAAAGGCACGGTGCACAAGACCGGCCTATGGTGGGCCAACCCCTTCATGCTCAAGGCCAAGATCTCGGTCCGCGTACGCAACTTCGACAGCGACAAGCTGAAGGTCAATGACCATGCCGGCAACCCGATCGAGATCGGGGCGGTGGTGGTGTGGAAAGTTGTCGATACCGCCGAGGCCTTGTTCGAGGTCGATGACTACGAGGATTTCGTCAAGGTCCAGAGTGAGGCGGCATTGCGCAACATGGCCACTCAATATCCATACGATTCCCATCGAATCGATGGTGTCGACGATGCTGATGATGACACGAATGTAATCGCCTTGCGCAGTCATACGCAGGAGATCGCGGCCAAGTTGAAGGATGAAGTGCAGGCGCGGCTCGATAAGGCTGGTGTCGACGTCATCGAGGCCCGCATCTCACACTTGGCTTATGCACAAGAGATCGCTTCGGCGATGCTGCAACGTCAGCAGGCGTCGGCGATCATCGCGGCTCGAACCAAGATCGTCGATGGCGCGGTCGGGATGGTCGAGATGGCCTTACAGAAACTGAGTGAAAAGGACATCGTCGAACTCGATGAGGAGCGCAAGGCACAGATGGTCGGCAACCTGCTGGTGGTCCTGTGTGGTGACAAGAACACGCAGCCTGTGGTCAACACCGGCAGTATCTATTAGCGCTTGAGGTCTTTCCTGTGTCCTCATCTGGTGGTGATTGATGGCAAAGCCGAGAAAGTCATTCTTGCTGCGGGTAGATCCGCTCGTGCACGACGCCCTTAAGCGTTGGGCAGATTCGGAGTTCCGCAGCTTGAATGGCCAAGTCGAGTACCTACTCCGCCAGTTATTGGTGGAGCGCGGGCGGTTGAAGGAGGGTGAGGTCGATCAGGAACCGCCTCGTCCTGGTCGTCCGCCGAGCGGGGAGCCTCCTACTGGCGAATAGGAAACAGTGCCCCGCACGGGTATCTTGGGGAGGAATGGTTAACTTCACCCGCTGCGAGTCGCACCCGCAGATCGACTGGGCCACCCCCGAATACTGTGCCGAGTCCTACTCCGATTCGCGCGCGGCGGCGACCCCGTTGAAGGATGAAGTCGAAACCCGCATATGGGTTGGTGCCGCACCTGATGGCAGCGAACTGTTCTACAAGGAATATCGTCTGCCCCCGCAACGCAAGACGGTGGGAGCTGCCGCTCGAAGTCGAGCGCTCCGAGAGTGGAAGGCATTGCTGGCGATGGATATCGCCGGTCTACCGGTGGGGCGGCCGATGTGGTTCGCTGAGTCGCGCCGCGGTGCGACTCTGGAGTTCTCGGTGGTCGCCACCGCATCGTTGGGCCAAGTCATGCCGCTGCCGCAAGCGTTGCTAGAGGACCCGCAACATGCCGAACTCCTGTGCAATGAAGCTGGCCGGGTTGCACGTCAGGTTCATGATGCCGGCTTCGGGCACTTCCGCATGCAAGCCAAGAACTTCATGGTCGGCGAGGCGCCGGGATTCTCGATCAGCATGCTCGATGCGCCTTACTCATGCCTGTGGTTTAGAGGCCTACCAGCACGCATCAGGCGCCTTGATCTTGAAGACTTCGCCGGTGCCCACTCGGTCTTCACCGACGAACAAGTCAGCAGCATCATGGCTGGCTACCTGAGCGACAAGGGCTCGGTTCCAGGACTAGGCAACTTCCGCCCCGGATTGCGCTCCCGATGGGGGCAGAAACTTCGTCGCATAGCCTATTATCTTGGTGCCATCTGGAGCGGCCGCCGCTCGTGACCTCGGTAGGCCAAATCTCCCTGAAAGCAAATGACTCTCCCTGAACGACTTGCCCAATACCACGCAGCTGAAGGTGCCGAAGAGTACCTCGATGAATACAACAAGTTCCATCGCAAGCTCAGCGACCGTCGCGAACACAAGCTGCTCGATTCATACTTCGAGCGCGTGGGGAAGGTCACAACCGCATTGGACCTGCCTTGTGGGTGGGGTCGGTACATGCCTTACTTGCGCAGCCAAGGGGCTGAGGTGCTCGAAGCCGACTACAGCGGCAGCATGGTCGCGAAGGTCGCCGAGGTCTTCCCTGAAACACCACTGCTCGGCCGCATACGTTGCTTCGGGCATCGTATCCCTCTGCAGGATCAAGCTGTCGAGTTGGTGTTCTCGATGCGCCTGAGCCATCACCTCGCCGACCCGGTAGTGCGTCGTGAGCACATCGAAGAGCTGTTCCGTGTCGCCGAACGCTGGGTGATCTTCACCTACTTCGATCGCGCCAGCCTCAAGAACGTCATCCGTCGTGCGCGCACTTCGATCGGCCTCAGCAAGAAGACGCCGAAGAACACCTTGAGCCGCTCGCAAGTCCGAGCCATCGCCAAGGACGCCGGCTTCAAGATCCACCAGGACCCGATGCTGTTCGTGGTCGGTTCAGGTCACCGCCTAGTGTTGGCCGAACGCGTTTGACGTTCGACGAAGTTGATGTTCCCTGCTACTCCGTGCCGTTCGGATGGCAGGAATAGCAAGCTGAGCTACTCCAGCTATAACCTCCGACACCGCTATGCTCCGAGTTCATCTCGCTTTGTCGGTGCGTGTGGCAATCGATGCAGCTGAAAGATGGTGCCGTAGCGGCAGTGTGACAGTCGATGCACTGGAAGCCACTGTGGTTACCGCTGCTGATCGGGAAGGAGTGTGAGAAGCTGCCAAGCGACCACTGGTTGGTGGTGTGGCAGTTCTCGCAGTTGGTCGGAATTCCGTACTGCTGGTGATTCGGCGCGCTAGTCGCCTGATACTCAGAAAGGTGACAGTCGACACAACCGTTTGCTACGCCAGCGTGGTTGAATGCGCCGCCTTGCCAACTACTGGTGGTGTGGCAATCCTCACAATCGGTCTGGAATCCCTGGGCGACGTGGTCCGGATTGGTAGTGCCTTGATAGTCGGAAAGGTGACAAGTGACACAGGAGGAGGTGATGCCGACGTGGTTGAAGCGCGCACCTTGCCAAGTTGAGGTGCCGTGGCATTCCTGACATGCGGTCGAGAAGCTCAAGGCCGCATGGTCGGGGTCGGTAGTGCCAAGGTACTCGGTGTCATGACATGAGTAGCAGTCAGTGGCAAGTGAGGTGAATTGCCCACTAGTGTGACAACTCAGGCAATCAGCACCCACGTGAGCGCCAGTCAATGGCCAATCATCATGTCCGAAGCCACCGACGGAATTCCAGCTCGTCGCCATGTGGCATTCCTGACAATCGCTCACCCATCCCTGGGTAGCGTGGTTCGGTGAGGTGACGGTTGCGGCCAAGTCGCCATGGCAGGATTCACACGCGGTGTCGGTGGGTGAGAACAAGCCTGCCTCCGAGCCCGGATGGCAGCGGAAGCAACTGGTCGCTGCATGAGCCCCGACCAATGGGAAGCGAGTGGCTAGGTGATTCTCGATCTGGCCTCCCGGGCGCCAAGTCTCCTGACCATGGCACGACTCACAGTTGCGCCCTAGCTGCGTGAGGTGAACGTCCTCGTGGCAACCAGCACATCCTGAGGCAGCGAATGAGGTTACCGGGCCACGATCGTTGTGGCAGCGAAGGCATTGAGCCTGCTGGTGCGCACCTTCAAGGGCAACTCCGGTTTCCTCGAAGTGGTCGAACTCGAAGTCGTCGCGCACTTGGCTCCAGTCATCGCCATCATGGCAGGTGGAGCAGCTTCCTGGGAAGCTGTCATGTGGAATCACCGGGCCGTTGCCTTGCCACCATCCTTGTGGGTCAGCAGTGGTGGAACATGCCTGCAGAATGATCAATGGCAAGCACAGGAGGATGCCGGCGAAGAAGGGGTTCATTACGGGGAAGCGGTTCATGGCAGTTCCTTGGTCACAGGGATTTCTGGAGATAGAAGCCAGCCGAGCGCGAGTCCTGCTCATCGCCCGCCCGTAGCTCGCCGTAGAGAGAGAGGCTCAACCCCTCTCCGATGGTGGTGTCGAAAGACAATCGAGTGCGGTGTTGGAGAAGGTCCGATTGGTCGGTAGTGAACCCCACGTTCGAGTAGTTCGCGGAATTCCAAGTGAGGCGCAGATGGCCAGGGTTGATGTTCAGGCTGCCATCCAGTCGAATGCCGGCTGAATCACTGAACTGCCCCTGGTTGGCGTAGATCGCAGCGCCGATACGACTGCGGTCGACCCACAGGTCACGTGCGTCGACGCGCAGCTCGCCGCCACCGCCAGAGTCGTCTTCATCATTCCAGAAATGGACACGTGCAGTGCCGGTATAGTCCGCTCCGAACTTGCGGAACAAGCTGACGTCGCCGCGTCGCACTTCCTTGTCGGTGTAGACCAACGCGAGTGGGTCGAAGACCTGTTGCTGAAGCAACTCAGGAAAGCGGAATTGACTGAGGCTAATCAGCCAGCCATTGCCGATGTCGTCGCGATAGCTGCCACTGGCAGTCACGCGCGACAACTCGGTGCCATCACGTGAGGGGTCGTTGGCGTCGTAAAGGTCGACCCAGGCGGAGGCATGGAGGAAGAACCCATTGTCAGCGCGAGTCGAGCCCTCGAGTATGACCAAGTCGCGATCGGCTTCGCCGTTATGCCAAGTCTTCTGGTATCCGCCACCGAAGTTCGACTTCTCATCCTTAGCCACGGCGCGGTAGAAGACGGAACTCTGGAGGTCATCGCCAGTGCCGGAGTTGCTGCCGTAAAGGACAGGTATATACCCGAGGCTGGTGCCGATGCGGTGGCCGTTGCGCAATCGCATTCCCAGTTCGGCGCCATCCAGCACTCCGAATTGAGGGAACTCATGCTGTAGGAAACGCCCCGCTTCCACGCGCAGCGGATTGTGGCGATCGCCGCCGAATGCATACGACATTCGGTCGAGGCGGAAATCACTGCTCGTGTCGTCCGTCAGCCCATCTGCTGAGGAGAAGTCGAATTGGTTGCCTTCCAGGTCGAGTCGTAACTGGCCACCGAAACCGAAGGCATTGCCGACGCGCAGGTCTAGTCCTGCGCGCGAGAACGCTGATGAAGTGGAACGCTCATCATCCCAGACCATGTCAGAGAAGGCATACAGGCGACCACTGAAGGTGGTGGGACGGTCGGCGGCGGTGAGCCCTGCAACGGGTGCAAGCAGCGGCTTGCCGGTAGGCCAGTTACCGACTTCGTTCTGCCAGGGCGGATGTTCAGGAGTGCCAGCTCCACTGTTGGGCCTGACATCAGTAGTGCGGCCAGCAGGAATACGGATCTCAACACGTAATCCGATGTCGATCTTGCCGCTGCTTCCTGGCACGTCGACGGTGGCCGAGCGCTGGCTTACCGAAGTGATGTTGCCCACCAAGGCGTTGCCGCTCGGTACGAATATTGTGACGCTGTCGCCTTGGCGTAAGCCGTCAAGCAAGCCGCGGTCGATCTCTGCCAGGTCGCCGGTAGTGACCAACACCCGTCCTTCGACGAGGTTGTTGACGCCTTGAGCTGCATCAAGTCGGCCTACGCTTGACAACGAAAGAAAAAGAAGGATGAGGGGGAGGAGTTTCATCTTAGTCCGTGGCAGTCACTGCATTGGGTGCCGAGTGGCCTATACCTGACGACCTTGCGGCCACTGGCGAGAGGATATGCGACATGGCACGAGGAACAATCGAGGTCATCATGAACTTCATCGAGTTGGTA
>CAZJGH010000105.1:0-9981 GCA_964545405.1 uncultured Planctomycetales bacterium | reverse complement strand
GCAGCACATGTCGATGAGTTGGAATATCGCCACGGATATGTAGCGCATGCACCAATGGAAACTCACACCGCGGTCGCGCAGATCGTCGATGGCAAGGCAACGGTCTGGGCCTCGACCCAAACGCCGTTCTCCGCCAAGGATGAAGTCGCGCGAGCCCTAGGCACCTCTTCCAAGAACGTGCGCATCATCGCACCATTCGTGGGTGGTGGTTTCGGTGGCAAGGGCGCCAACCCCCAAGTGCCAGAGGCTGCGCGTTTGGCTCAGCTGGCAGGGGTGCCGGTGCATCTCGAATGGACTCGCGAGGAAGAGTTCCTCTACGACACGTTCATGCCGGCTGCGGTGGTCAAGGTGCGTTCCGGCATCAATGAGCAAGGTGACTTGGTCAGTTGGGATTACGTCGTCGCCTACGCGGGCACACGCGGCTCGGAGATCATCTACCACGTACCCGATCGCCGCGTCTCCTCTCACGGACGTGGTTGGCGAGCCGCACCAGGTAGCCATCCGGTAGCGACCGGGGCATGGCGTGCACCTGGAGCCAACACCAATTCATTCGCGCGCGAATCACAGATCGATGTGATGGCCGCCGCCGCCAACATGGACCCCTTCGACTTCCGCATGCGCAACCTGGAGGATGAACGGATGAAGGCTGTACTCCAAGCCGCAGCCGACAAGTTCGGTTGGAAACCGGCGGCGCGAGATGGGGTCGGCTACGGCATCGCCTGCACTACCGATGCAGGCACCTGGAACGCGCTGATGGCAGAAGTGCATGTCGACCGCAGGACCGGAGTGGTCAAGGTCGAACGTGTGGTGTGCGCGCAGGACATGGGCCTGGTCATCAACCCACATGGCGCTACCTTGCAGGCCGAAGGTTGCATCACCATGGGCCTTGGTTATGCGTTGACCGAAGAGCTGCGCTTCCGTGGTTGCGATGTTCTCGACACCAACTTCGATTCCTACAGCATCCCGAAATTCTCCGCGGTGCCGAAGATCGAGACGGTGTTCGTCGATACCGGAATCAAGGAACCTCATGGTGGTGGCGAGCCCGCGATCATAGGTGTGGGTGCAGTGGTAGCCAACGCCATCGCGGATGCAGTAGGAGTTCGCCTGACGCGTATGCCGATGACCCCGAAACGGGTCAAGGAAGCCCTGTAAGATAAGCTCATGCACATCAGCATCACTTACTGCGAGGTCTGAAACTACCTGCCACGTGCGGCCAGTTTGGCTGCCGAGTTGAAGGAAGCCCTTGGTGTCGAGGCTGAACTTGTCGCTGGCGGCGGCTGCGTGTTCGACGTTCGGGTCGACGGCGAGGTCGTCTACTGCAAGTTCGATGAGGGCGATCGCCACCCCAACCCAGGCGAAGTGCTCGGGCGGATCAAGAACTGATCTCAGCGTTCTCGGTCAACTCATCCTGAACCAGGCGTTTCTTCATCCAGGTGCCGGTGCGCCAACGCCACAGGAAGATGCCTGAGCCGACGAAGATCTCCGTTGCCCAAGTGAACCAGACATGAACCACGTTGCCGTGGAAGACGAATACCACGAGGTAAGCGAGCGGGATGCTCAACAACCAAGTGCACAAGACTCCGATCCACATCACCCACCAGTGATCGCCAGCGGCACGCAGGGCGAAACGGAAAGCCACCTGGAAGGCGTCGCCAAGCTGCCATAGCGCGCACGCTGCCATCACCCCTTTGCCCAAGGTGAGGGCGATCTCGAGTTGTTCAGGATCGTCGTTCTTGAGGAAGATGCCGGCAAGCTCGCGGCCGAACAGCAAGTAGACCAGCGCCATCGACATCATGAACGGGATCATGATCTCCAAGGTGCTGCGCAGGGTGCGGCGGACACCTTCCCAGTCACGTTCGCCGACGAACTTGCCGATCAACACCGAACCTGCATCGCCGATCGCCACAGCCGGCAGCAGTGATAGGTGCACCAATTGGATGCCGGCTTGATGGACAGCGAGCGCGACGGCGTCGGTCTTGCCGACGATGAAGGTGATCGACAGGAACGAGAGGGTCTCGAGGGTGAACTGTACGCCACCGGTCATGCCGACCTTGATTACCTCACGCATGCGACTCCAGCGCAGGCGCAGGTTCTCGGCGGTCAGGCGTTGCTTCGATTTGCTCAGGAACAGGATGACCAGCAGGCCGAAGAGGTCGGCAAGGCCAGTGCCCAATGCAGCCCCGTCAGCGCCCATCTGCGGCATGCCCCAATGGCCGAAGATCAACGCGTAGTTCAACGCGACGTTGAGAGGGTGGACCACAAGATCCACCACCATCGGGACTCTGGTGTTGCCTACAGAGCGCAGGTATTCGGCGATCGCGAAAGTAAGCAGCGTGGGTAGCAGCCACTGCAGCCTGATGCGGAAGTAGGAGCTGCCGATCTCCTGACCGGCCTTGGTCAACTCGGTTTCACCCGAGAAAGCCTCGAAAGCGTTGGCGAGCGGAGTGGCAAATGCCAGCATCAACGCGCCGGACAGCAATGCCAAGGCGAAGGCATGGACACCGAAGGAAAAGGCCAGACTGCGGTCACCGGCACCCAAATATTGGCTTACCAAAGGCCGTTGACCGCGCAGGATTCCCCATGGGAAGGTCAGCGCGAACCAAGTGGCCACGGAGGCGAATCCGACTGCGCCGAGGGCGTCGGTGCCGAGCTGGCCGACCATGAGGGTGTCCACGAAGCCCTTCAAGGTGAAGGACAGCATGGAGACACCAATTGGCCACGCAAGACGCATGACCTCCCGGCGTGAGCCTGGGAGGGAGTTGGTCATACGAGTGGGTGGAGGGTCAACATGGGGGGCAGGACTTAGAATAGCGTCGTGTCGGAAGCCACCCTGCTTGTAGATACCTCCTTTCTCGGCGACGTCCTTTGCGCGGAGCCGTTGGTACGTGCTACCAAGCAGCAGTTTGATGGCCCGTTGGATTTCCTGACTTCTGTCGGTGGTGCCGGGATGTTGGCCGGTCACCCAGACCTGCGGGAGGTGATGGTCTATGACAAACGTGGCGAGCAGCGTGGTGTTGGTGGTTTGTTGCGTTTGGCGAAGGTCTTGCGACGCAAGCGCTATGCGCGGGTGTTCTGCTCTCACCGTTCTTGGCGTACCGCCATGCTGCTGCGCATCAGCGGCATTCCACAGCGCATCTGCTTCGACAACGCCTCAGGGGCTTCGCTGTACACCGATCGCGTGCCGTACCCCAAGCAGCTACATGAGGTCGAGCGCAACTTGGCCTTGATCGGCGGGGGCGATTGGCAGCGCCCGCGGATTTTCCCTACTGATGCCGAGCGTAATCGCGCCGCCGAGTTGACTCCCGAGCGTGGCTTCGTCGCAGTAGCGCCAGGCAGCATCTGGGCAACCAAGCGCTGGCCCCAAGAGCATTACGCGACGTTGGTCCAAGAGCTCGTCTCCAGCGGCCAACGTGTGGTGATCATCGGCGGACCGGATGACCGCGAGCTGAGCAGGTCGATGAGCGTCGATGGGGTGCTCGATTTGTGCGGGAAGACCAACCTCCGTGAGTCATATGCCGTCTTGGAGCGTGCCGCCTGCCTAGTCACCAACGATTCCTCGCCGATGCATATGGGCGTGGCCGCAGACATTCCGGTGGTTGCGGTCTACTGCAGCACTGTTCCGGCGTTCGGTTTTGCTCCGCGTGGCGATCGCGACGTGGTTTTGGAAGTCGAAGGATTGGATTGCCGTCCATGCGGAATTCATGGCCACCCAACCTGCCCCGAACAGCACTTCGATTGCGGAAAAAGAACGACTCCGCAAATGGTGTTGGCGGCTGTCAGTGATCGGCTGTGATTCAGAGTGCAATTTCAAACTCAGGATTTATTTTTTGCAACACAAGATGTTGTGGTTGTCTCGCCTAACACCCCCAATATTTCGACAGGTTTTGGACTAGCATCAAGCATTTTGAGCAGTTACTTTTCTATTCCAAACAACGCCTCCCAGCCATGACCAAGTCTAAGAAGAAATCGAACCCTAGCTCAAAAGAGCAGAAAACCCCCCTTAAAGCGGTCAATTTTAACGACCTCCCAGAACCAATCTTGTCCGAGAACTCTCGGACCGTGCTCGAGAATCGGTACCTCGCCAAGGACAAAGTCACCGGCGAGGTCAATGAAACCCCCCAAGGCCTGTTCTGGCGCGTTGCTTCGGCAGTCGCCGCACCTGAGTACACCGAGCTCGGAAAACCAGTTGGCGATAAGTGGGCCAAGCGGTTCTACGAGTTGATGTCCACCGGCACCTTCATGCCGAACTCGCCAACCCTGATGAACGCCGGTCGCGACATGGGCATGTTGTCGGCCTGCTTCGTGCTGCCGGTTGAGGATTCCATCGAGGAGATCTTCAACACCCTCAAGCACGTCGCCCTGATCCAGAAAGCCGGTGGCGGCACTGGCTTCAGCTTCGCCCGCCTGCGCCCTGATGGCGACATAGTCGCAAGTTCCGGTGGCCGGACTTCCGGGCCGCTGTCCTTCATCGACGCTTTCAGCTCCGGCACCGAGGCTATCCAGCAAGGTGCCTTCCGCCGTGGAGCCAACATGGGTGTGATGCGCTGCGATCACCCAGATGTCATCGAGTTCCTGTGCGCCAAGGACGACCTCAACCGCTGGACCAACTACAACATCTCCATCGCGGTCACCAACGACTGGATGCAGAAGGTGGTCGATACTCCCGAAGAGCGCTTCACGGTGGTCAACCCGCACGGTGGTCAGAAGGCCTGGATGCGGAAGACTGTCGGGCGCCGTTGCTCGGAAGCTGATTACGATGCTTTCGCCGCCGGCGAAGGTCCGGAAGATGCCAAGTACTGGACTTACGGCGAGGTGATGGATCACGTTATCCAGCACGCGTGGCGTAACGGTGAGCCAGGCATGTTGTTCCTGGATCGCGCCAACGAAGACAACATGGTGCCGAACCTGGGCACCTACGAAGCCACCAACCCATGTGGCGAGCAGTGGCTACTTCCATACGGTTCCTGCAACCTCGGCTCCATAAACCTCAACACCTTCTTCCGCGGCGATGCTCCGGAAGCAGCAGGTTGGGAAGAGCGCATCGATTGGGAGAACTTCGATTCGGCAGTGCACGATTGCGTGCGCTTCCTCGATGACGTCATCACAATCAACAACTACCCGATCGACGAGATCCGTGCCCGCGCCGAGCAAGAGCGCCGCATCGGCTTGGGCGTGATGGGTTTTGCCGATCTGCTGTTCCGCCTTGGCGTCCGCTATGGCTCCGAGCAGAGCTTCTCGATCGCGCGCGCATTCTCTGCCCGCCTGACAGACCAAGCCTTGATCGCTTCGGAAGCCTTGTGCGAGAAGGATGGCCGCCCACCGTTCACCGCGTGGGAAGGTTCGCAACCACAGATGGATGGTCGCGCCAAGCGTCGCAACTCGCACGTCACCACCGTCGCTCCGACCGGCACCATCTTGATCGCTGCTTGTAGTGGCGGCATCGAGCCGCTGTTCAGCTTGGCGTTCCAGCGCCAGGTGATGAAGGACGAGAACGGCGTGCCAGTGATCATGAAGGAGATCAACGATGATTTCCGTAGTGCTCTTGAAGGTGCAGGTCTCGGTAGCGGCGCGATCGATAAGGTCATCGACGTGGCCCTCGAAGACGGCAGCATCTCCGAAGCTGAACTGTCAGCCGAGTTGAAGGAGGTCTATGTCACCGCTCACGACGTCGTCCCGCACGAGCACATCATGATGCAGGCGGCATGGCAGAGTTCGATCGACAACGCCGTCTCTAAGACCATCAACCTGCCTCACGATAGCGAGCAGGAGGATGTCCGCACCGCTTACCTGTTGGCGTGGCGCGAAGGTTGTAAGGGCGTGACCGTCTACCGCGACGGTTGCCGCGAGATGCAGCCGATGGCGCTCAAGGAGAAGCCTACTACTCCGGTTGCCAAGCCGGTCGAAGGCCCGATCAAACCGATCAAGCTGCCGGAGATCATGCCGAGTATTCGTATTCGCCAGATCACCCCGTTCGGCAACATGCACGTCAAGATCTCGGTCGATCCACAGCAAGATCGTGAGATGGAGGTATTCGCCCAACTCGGTAAGGGTGGCGATGTCGCTAACTCCGACTTGGAGGCGATCTGCCGCATGATCTCGTTGTTCCTGCGTTGCGGTGGTGAGATGAAGCTGGCTCTCAACCAGCTCGAGGGCATCGGTTCATCGTTGACCGTTCCTAGTCGTGACGGTCGCATCATGTCGCTGGCCGATGGCTTGGCCAAGTCGCTGATGCGTTACATGGATGTCAAGCAGCGCTTCGGCCTGCACAGCATCCTGCTCGGTGAGATCTCTCCTGACGATCTGAATAACCCATCTGAAGACTCGGATGCACCGACACTAGGAAGCAAGAAGTCTGGTCGTGCAGGCACCGGCACCGGTGGCGCCTTCAAGATCAAGTGCCCATCTTGCGAAGTATCCAACCTCATCTTCGAGGAAGGCTGCTGCAAGTGCCAGGGGTGCGGATACTCGCAGTGCTAAGCACGGCGGGTTAGACGAAATCAGCTGACGAACTCTGATGCCGATTTGTTGAAGGCGGCAATAGCCTTTTGCAGGTCGGCATCATTCTCATAACCGCTGAACGAGATTCGCAGCACTGAATTGCGCAATTCCGGTTCGAGATTGATCGCACTCAAGACCGCCGATTCGGAATGGCCATGGGCGTGACACGCCGAGCCGCTGCCGACATACACCCCATTGCTCTCCAACAGATGGAGGAAGGTCTCGGCGCGGATGCCAGGCAGGGCGACCGACAAGACGGCACCAAGCTGCTGATCGGCTTGGTCGGGGCCGAGCACACTCAGTCGGGGGAACAGTTCAAGTAAGCCCGCCAACAACTTGCTGCGCCGCGAATGCAGGAAGTCAGGCTCCACATTCATCAACTCGCGACGAGCCTTGGCGGCTGCAGCGAAGGCGGCGATTCCCATGGTGTTTTCGGTACCGCTGCGCAAGCCATCTTCATGACCACCACCGACGAACAGTGGTTGGGGGGAAGGCGACCCTTCGCGCAGGAGGAAAGCTGCACATCCACGGATTCCTCCGAGCTTGTGGGCAGCTACCGAGTAACAATCGGCATCAAGCTGATCGAGCGCCATGCCGCATTTGCCGACCGCCTGGACCGCGTCGCAGTGGAAGATAGCCTTCGGCGACCGATTGCGCACTAGGCTGACGAGTTCGGCGATGGGGTTGAGGGAGCCAATCTCGTTGTTGGCCCATTGCAGGCTCACCAATGCAACATCATCTGCGAGCAAGGGCTCGAGTGCCTCGGCGGTCACGAGTCCTGCGGCATCGACTGGGATTAGCTCGACCTTGAACCCCTCAACCTCGAGGGCCTCAGCAGCTGCGATTGATGACGGGTGCTCAATCGCTCCGACCAGGATGCGCGGGGTGCCGTCGCTGAACTGCGAGTGGATTGCACGTGCCATGCCCTGAATACCGAGGTGGTTGCCCTCAGTGCCAGTCGCCGTCCACACCACTTTGTAGTTCGCAGCGCCGAAGGCTTGCTGCAGGGTCCTGCGGCTGCGTTCGACAATCCGAGCTGCTGTTGCGCCGGCCTGATGTAAGGAACCAGGATTGGCGTAAGCTGTTTGCACAGAAGCAGAAAAGGCGTCGAGCGCCACCTGAAGCGGGGGCGTAGTGGCGGCGTGATCCAAGTACAGCGGGGTTTCCACGCCAACATTGTCGCAGAACGTCCGTAGAATCGGGCTACATGCTTGCCCTTCTCACTACCAGCATCCTCGCTCTTGCAGCGATTCCCCAACAAACCCCTGAAGATGGCCGCGGCCAATCTCTATTCAACTCCGACTGGCACAGTCAGCGCCGTGAAGCTCTGCTCGATTTCCTGGCTGACAAAGATCCTGGCGTCGTGGTGTTGCGTGGAAAGGGCAATAGCGACGATTACAAGGAGTTCCGTCAGGACAACAACTTCTGGTACTACACCGGTATTACAACCCCAAATGCAGTGTTGGTTATGACGACCGACACCCGCGAGCAGTATCTATTGGTACCTGCTGTCGGCGACATGGACGAGCGTTGGATGGGCAACTTGATCGATCCGACCGAAGCCTCTGAGCTCACCGGCATCAAGAACACTATGACCATCGGCCCTCGCAGCGTGGAGCTCAAGACTTTGCTCGACGGGCTACTTGAAGGCCGTGGCAAGTTCTATATCCAGAAGCGCCCAGCCGAGAACTGGATGATGAGTCGGGACAACCTGACTTCATGGGAACGCTCGATCAAGGGCGACGGCTATGACGGCCGCCTCAGCCGTGAGGCACAGTTCGCTGAGCGCCTGGAGAAGGTGCATGGCGTGCCCGTCGCGGATATGACCGTGTCGATCGATGGCATGCGCGTCATCAAGACCCCAGAAGAAGTCGAGGCCATGCGCCGGGCGTGTGCCGCGTCGGGCGAGGGGCATAAGGCCGCCATGTCTACCGGTAGGCCTGGTGATTACGAATGGCAACTGGCAGCCCGTATGACCTACGAGTTCCAGATGGCTGGCGGTATGGGGCTTGGTGGCTACGCGGCCATCGTTACTTCAGGCATCAATGCCTGCACCCTGCACTACAACGAGAACACTCGTCAGCTCGAAGAGGAAGAGCTGGTCATGATCGACTATGGCGCCGAGTACAACCATTACGTCGCCGACATCTCACGGACTTGGCCTACTGGCAAGAAGTTCACAGAGCGCCAGCGTGAGGTTTACCAGGCTGTCTACGATGCTCAGGAAGCTGCTTTCAAGGAGTGCAAGCCTGGCAGCAACCTCAGTAAGGTTCATCAAGCAGCTCAAAAGGTCCTGACTGAGCGCGGCTTCGGCCGCATGTGGCACGGCACCAGTCACTGGCTAGGCATGTCCACGCATGACGTCGGCCGCAGCAACGCTTCATTCGAACCTGGCATGGCGATTACGGTCGAGCCGGGCATCTATCTGCCGGGTGAGAACATGGGCGTGCGCATCGAGGATGTCGTCGTCATCACCGAGGATGGCTACGAGCTGATCTCGGAAATGGTGCCGCGTCATCCTGATGACATCGAGAAGCTGCGCCTTGAGGCTTTTTCGGCTGCCAAGAACTAGCCTCCACTAGCTGTATTTCGGCAAAACCACATCAGGCGGGGTAGAATCCAATAGGCTTCGACCTATCCCTCGCCTGATGAGTGCCCAACCGACCCTCTTGAAGACCCTCCCTGCGAAGGTCGCTGCCGCTATGAAGATATGGGCGGTAATGGCGTCCGCTGCCGGTGCCGGCGCTGTCTTGGCGTTCCTGGGCCGCGTCTCGGTCGGTTTCGACTGGACTGGCACTGAGCTGATGATGCGTGAGCGCCTGTTCGTCACGGGGCTCGATTCGATGCTGATCGCGGTATTGGCGGGTTTGCTTGCTGCCCTCATCGGCAAAGGCAACACTGGCCGCGCTTTCCTGATCGGGTTGGCCTGCGGCGCTGGCCCCTGGACTTGGCCAGCCTTCGCGGTCGGCGTTGTTTGCGTCGGGGCCCTCTGGAAGTTCATGCCATCGATGCCGGCTTGGGTCGGTTGGGGTGGAGCCGCCTCGGCAGTATTGATAACTCCGCTGGCATGGCTCATGCCCGCAACTGATAGTCTCATGCCATATGGTGCCCGCCCTGAGGCAGCCGCGTTGGGCGAGGCGGTACCGATGCCTTCTCCTGGCAGCCCTGATGTCGTGCTGATCGTATGCGACACCTTGCGCGCCGACGACATCCTCAATGCTGAGGTTCCTACTCCGAACCTCGATGCCCTACGTGCTACGGGCGCATGGTCGAAAGGGGCGGTCGCACCAGCTAATCAGACCCTACCTAGCCACCTGTCGTTGCTGTTCGCACTCGATATCGAAAAGGTCGGCATGCGTAATAATCGTTCGCGTTGGCCATCGCGTAGGGTGCTGACGGAGATCTGCGAAGCCGAGTCCTTGGCCGAGCGTTTCAGTAATGCCGGTTACCGCACGCAGGCGATTACCAGCAACAAGTTGTTGT
>CAZJGH010000104.1:4720-10033 GCA_964545405.1 uncultured Planctomycetales bacterium | reverse complement strand
CTGGTGAGTTCTCCGCGAAAATACTGTCGACGCCATCCCACTCGGCCAGCTGGTGGACTTCAGTGGACTCCGTAACACCCTGTAGATAAAGGATATACTGACTTTCCTTGGAACCAGCCAGAGCCCAGCCGCGCTCTTCTACCCAGACTTGTAGACGCGAACGCAGGGACGCCATGGCGGCGTCAGCTTGCTCTTGGAGACGTATTTGGAACAACCGTCGAGTCGCTGGTAGTAGTTGTGGGCGGTTTTCGCCGTTTGCGTAGGGAGGTTGACGCGAAAAACGGCTGGAAACTATAGGTTTCCGCGCAAAAATGGTCAATCCTTGCCACGATTCTACCCGCGCCGCCTATCCTGTGGCGCGTGAACCGCCTCGAGAAGGAAACCCTGGAGCAGGAACGCCTCCACCCCGCCGCAAGCCGGTCCGCCAATTCGGCCGGTCGCAGCTTCGAGGAAATTCCTGACGAGTGGCGAACTCGCTTCGAGCGGGACCGGGATCGCATCATCCACTGCTCGGCATTCCGGCGCCTGATGTACAAGACTCAGGTGTTCGTGAATCACGTCGGCGACAACCAGCGCACACGCCTGACCCATTCCCTCGAGGTGCTGCAGGTCTCTCGTTCGCTGGCCAGTGCCCTCAACCTCAACGAGCCACTCTGCGAGGCAATCGCGCTGGCGCACGACTTGGGCCATCCTCCTTATGGTCACAGTGGCGAAGTGTTGCTGAATGAGAAGATGGCCGAACATGGTGGCTTCAAGCACAACCGCCAGTCGCTGCGCATCGTCGACATCCTGGAACGCCGCAGCCCCGAGTACCGCGGGCTGAACCTCACGCTCGAGACCAAGGATTGCCTACGCAAACACGAGAAGGTCATGGATGCCACCAGTGGCCTGCAGTTGCGCTTCCCTTTGTTGGAGGCACAGTTGGTCGACTTGGCTGATTCCACTGCCTATCACTATCACGATGTCGATGACGGCATCCGTGAAGGGATCCTCGATCCGGTGAAGATGGAGCAGGACCTGCCGCTGTGGGAAATGGCCGTCGCGGAATCACGTCAACGGCACCCGAACGAATCGGACAATCGCTTGATCTGGCGACGTGCTGCCAACGAATTGTTGGGCATGGCGATCGCCGACGTGCGTAATGAATCCGACCGGCGCATGCGCGAATCAGGTGCGACTTCAGCCGTCGAGGCGCAAAGCCATGAACAACGCCTGATCGGTCACTCCAAGGATTTCGGCGCGATGGTGGCGCAACTTCACGCATACCTGTACGAACACATGTATCTCCAGGAGAAAGTCAATTGGCATGTGCGTCGTGCGACCGAATTGCTCGGCAAGGTTTTCGATGCGCTACTCGATAAGCCACAGCATGTCCCCGAACAGTTCACCGAGACCGCCGACTCACAGCATCGCGCGGTGTGCGACTTCGTCCAGGGCATGACTGATCGTTATGTCGATGCCATCGCCAAGGAACTTGGTGTCCTCCCAGCCTATTGATTCGATGTTGCCCAAGGTCGCATTTGTCTACGATTTCGACGGCACCCTTGCCCGTGACAACATACAGGAACACTCGTTGCTGGAGCTGCTCGGAGAGGACATCGGCCTGTTTTGGGATCGGGTAGAGGCACATGCCGAGGAGGCTAATGCCGATCAGATCCTCATGTACCTGTTCGAGATCCTCGCTTCGGCGAAGCGCAATGGCGTGACCCTCACGCGCGAGTTGTTGGAGGAACATGGTCGCCACACCCCACTGCTGCCAGGAGTCGAGAGCTGGTTCGAGCGTATCGATGCCTTCGCCAGTGAACTCGGCCTCGAGCCGGTGCACTACATCGTCTCTTCCGGCAACGAGGAGATGATTCGTGGCACTGACATAGCCAAGCACTTCAAGTACATCTTCGCCTGCAAGTACCTGTTCGATGAAAACGGCGAGGCGTGCTGGCCCAGTGTCGTGGTCAACTACACCACCAAGACTCAATTCCTGTTCCGAATCAACAAGGGAATCGAGAACTTCTGGAACGATCAGTCACTGAACCGATGGATGGAGAAGCCAAGCCGTCCGGTGCCGTTCGAGCGCATGATCTTCTTCGGCGACGGCGACACCGACATCCCCGCCATGAAGATGACTCGTGAACAGGGCGGCTATTCGATTGCGGTATTCGACCCCGCGAAGTGGACTCAACCGGAAGCGAAGGAAAAAGTCCACAAGCTCATCTCCGAAGATCGAGTCAGCTATGTGACTTCCGGGGACTACAGTGAGGACAGCTTGCTGGATGCGACCGTGAAGGGAATCCTGAGCCGCATCGGCCGACAGCTCGACCAGACCGACGAATAGAGCCCCTTAGGCTTCAGCGCCGCACAGCCAAACCGTGCGCTGCCCGCTGTCCAGCGGCGGCAGAGGCCTAGGCTCCGGCATCGTGGTCGGAGTGAACGGCAGTAGGCCGGTACCGTTATCTATCGCCGTCTGCATCCATTGGTGCATGACCTCGATCGCGCACTGACACGCGGCCCATGGTTCGTATCCCATCGCCAGGAAACAGGCGATGGCAGTCGACAATGCACAACCTGTGCCGTGCAGATCCTGACCGCCTTCGATTTTCGGATGCCTGAAATTGACCGGATCCTCGAGCAGGTCCTTGAGGACATCGGTAATCCACGGAGAAGGCTCTCCGCCCTCCAGCTCGGAGAAGTCAGTGGCATGCCCACCCTTCAGCAGTACCGCGCGACAATCCTGATAGCGCTCGCCGGTTCCGTATTCGAATGCGTTCGGCGTCACCAAGCGACACAGCGGGAACAGGTCGGTCTCCATCAAGCGCGAACCGATGACCGTATTGAGACGCTCATCACCGAGGGTGCGGGTGGCTGCACAAACCGGATCCAACACGATCGGTACATCCTTGTGCCATGGCTCCAAGGCGGCACACACCCCGGCGACGACATGCTCATTGCCGAGCGCGCCGATCTTGATCGCTTCGACACCGGCATCGAGCGCGAACATGATGCGGTTAGCCACTTCGGTCTGTGGTCGAGGCGTAGCTGACTCGAGACCGGATAGTCCCTGGACGGTATCCACGCAGACGACCAGCTGTGGTTCCTGGCCTAAGGCCTGGCACACCGCAGCATCCATCTGCACTCCGGCACCTTGTTGAGGGTCGCTGCCACCTAGACAAAGGACCCCAGCCAAGGTTAGACCTCTTTGGTAATGAAGTCGGCCATGATGTTGTAGCCGCAGTCGACGTAAAGGACCTCACCGGTGACACCAGAGGCCCAATCGCTCAGCAGGAACATCCCGGCCTTGCCGACGTCTTCGCCAGTCACGTTGCGACGCAATGGCGCGGCGACCTGCTGGATGTCGACCTTGTCCTTGAAGCCCTTCACCGCTGAAGCGGACATGGTCTTCACCGGACCTGCACTGATGGCGTTGACGCGCACACCAGACGGACCGAAATCGTTTGCCAGGTAACGCACACTAGCTTCAAGACCTGCCTTCGCTACTCCCATCACGTTGTAAGCCGGCACCGCACGGATCGCACCTAGGTAGCTGAGCGTGAGGATCGAGGCATTCGGAGCAAGCAGACGTTCTGCTTCGCGACAGATCGCCACCAATGAATAGGTGGAGACGTCGTTGGCCAAGCTGAAGCCATCACGGCTGGTATCGAGATACCGGCCTTGAAGTTCCTCGCGCTTGGCTGTGGCGATCGAGTGCACCACGAAATCGACTTCCGGCATGATCTTCTCGATCTCGTCGAAGGCCACCTTGATGTTCTCGTCGGTCGAGACATCGCAGATGATCGGGGTCGGCGAATCGAGTTCCTCTGCCAATGGGGCGACCTTGCGCAGGAAGCGTTCCCCACTTACCGACAGGAGCACTTCTGCCCCCTGCTCGCGCGCGGACTTGGCGATATGCCAGGCCAGACTGTATTGGTTGGCGACTCCGAAAATGAGTCCCTTTTTTCCTTCGAGCAACATGCGGTATGACTGGTTTGGGTTGAGGGGCGGGGGGAGCCGCGCACAGACGAAGGGGTATTGTGGCGGATTGGTGCCCTTAAGGGAAGAGAGGATAGAATCAAGGCCGTATGGCTGGCATTCCACTTGCCCTACGCCACCTTGAAGACCTCATCGGCTACGATTTTCGTGATCGCAGCTTGCTGGAACGGGCCTTGACCCATGCCAGCGTGGATGAGCAACACAACGAGCGGCTGGAATTCCTTGGCGATGCGGTCCTTGACCTCATCGTCAGTGCACTGTTGTTCTCCGAGTATCCGGAAGAGCGTGAAGGTCGGCTGACCGAGTGGAAGGCCCTGCTGGTTTCGCGCGCGACCTTGTCGCGACTCGGTGAGCGGCTTGGCTTGGACCGTTGGATCCGTAGCGGTGGCAACCTGCAGGGAAGGCGTAGCCTGCCACGCTCGGTATACGGCAACACGGTCGAAGCACTGCTTGGCGCGGTATATCTCGACTGTGCTCCGGAATGCGTGCTGGCAGTGTGCCGCACCATGGTGGTCCATTGGCTTCACCATGAGCTTGCTGCCCTGCCGGAGAACCACGCACGGATGCAAGCCAAGCAGACCTTGCAGAACTGGGCGCAGACCAAGCGTGGCTCGGTGCCGGTCTTCCGCCTGACCGACTTCCATGAACACCCAGAGACGCAGGCCTTCCAGGTCAGTGCCGAAGTCGGCAACCGCGCCTTCCCGCCTGCTTGGGGTGCGAGCAAGAAGGAAGCCGAGCGCCGTGCAGCCTGGGAAGCGATCCTCGAGCTGCGCGCTGAAGGGACCATCGCCAGCTGACCATGGACAACATCAACCTATTGCAGAAACTGAGCCTGTTCGAGGACAAATGGACTCCCAAGATCATCGGCGCCCTGAACGGTCAACAGGTCAAGCTCGCCAAGATCGAGGGCGATTTCGTGTGGCACTCACATGCCGACGAGGATGAACTGTTCCTGGTGCTTGAAGGGTCACTGGTGATGAAGTTCCGTGACCGTGAAGTGAAGCTAAGCGTCGGTGAGATGATCATCGTGCCCCGCGGAGTGGAGCATATGCCGGTCTCCGATGGCGGCGCCAGCTTGCTGCTTTTCGAGCCTGCTGGCACCGCGCATACCGGTGACGTCGTCTGTGATCGCACGGTCAACGATCAAGACTGGATCTAGTTGCCCTCGAGTTCCTGCAGTCTTGCCTTGGTAGCTTCGATCTTGCTCAAGGTACTCACCACTTCAGGGTGACTGTCCGCGAACTTCTCACGTAAGGCAGCCAGCTCATCCTCCAGCTCGATAAGGCGCTTCGAAAGCTCGACCTTCATGGTCTGCTCGCTTTCCACCAG
>CAZJGH010000104.1:0-4710 GCA_964545405.1 uncultured Planctomycetales bacterium | reverse complement strand
ATCCTTGATCTGCTGGTTCTCATCGCGCAGCAGGTTGATCAAGGCCGGCAATGCATCCTTGTCCCCCAGGGTGCCGAGTGATTCGATCGAGACCAAGCGAATCTCCAGGTCTGGATCCTTGAGGTTCTTCAACAATGCGCTGGTCGCACTCTGTTCATCCTCTTCGCCCCATGATTCCCACATCGCCTGTTCACTGCGGCGTTGCTTGATCTGGCGCAAGGAAGATGCTGCAGCATCTCGAATCTTCGGGCGCGGGTCGTTGACGTGATTGAGCAGTACTTGGTCAGCGCGTTCATCGTCGATGGAGCCGAAGCTGATCAACAGGTCATGGCGCAGGTCGCTGCTCGGATCGCCCTCAAGGATCGCCAGCATGTCGTCGAACACCCACTGCAGTTTCCCTTCCTTGAGGCAGGCGTCGATTACAGCATTGGTCCACCTCGGAAGACTCAGGTGAGCCCTAATCTCGATTTCGAACTTCTCGCGCAAGGCTGGTGCTTGCACGGATTCTTCGATGAGGAATCGCAGCAAAGGCCCGGACTGTCGCTCTTGTGCAAGTTGCCAGAACTTGGTCAGGACTTGCGGGTAGCTGTCGAGGGTCGGGTCGATCAACTGCTTGAAGACATTGGTTTCCGGGCGCTCGAACGGGCGTAGGACTCCCATGTCCAGCATTCCAAGGACCAACTCGGTGGCGGCTTGCTTGTCCTTGACCCCATACATGTAGGAACCAAGCTGCGCCTGCTCGAATACCCACAGCAGGAACTCTTCATTGCCTTCCATGTTGCGCAGCAAGATACGGATGGCCATGTCTGCATCGAGGTCGCCCACGAAACGGACCATCTCAAAGCTCCACTCACCTCCTTTGCCATGGAAGATTGCAGCTTCGGCAGCGGCTTCGAACTCCTGCAGGACCGGAATGCCCTCTTCCTTGATGATGGTTTGCCAAGCGTTCTGTTCGTGACCGAAGAACGCCCAACGTCGGCCAAGCGCATCCAGCTTGTCGACATTCTCAAGGTAGGTGCGTGGCCAGCTCCTAGACAACTTGTCGCTCGCATAGTTAATGCAGGCATGGTTCGCATCATTGTTGGTCATCACCCATGCCAGGTCGTTGGCGGCATTCCCGTCGCCATTCTCCTCGAAAGCACGAATCGTGGCCTCGAGGCTGACCTTTCTGCCCGGGTTCAAGCCAAGCTCGCGCCAGATGCCGACCGTGATCACATTCTTGCCCCTGTGGTTCAGCAAAGCACGTGCGTCATCCTGAAGTGGACCACTAGTTGCCATCGCCAACAACGGCTCGAGCAGTTCCTCGGGAATGTCATAGCCCTCTTGATTGACCTCGAGCCACTTGGCGAAAATCAGTGAAGCCCATTCGGGTTGATCAGTCGGATCCTGCAACAGCGCCACGACATCACCCAAGAGCCTTTGCCTGAGCAGGGTTGAAGCTGCGAGGTACTTGACCAGCGGCTCATTGGAGGAGGTCATGCTCGCAAGAACCTTGTAGTCCTCGGAGTCAGCCCTGTGGTTCCTCCGCATCTCAAGCACCTCGATGGCTGGTTGGCCTTGGAACTCCAGATTCTCAAGCCACGCGATGGTATCGACATGAGAAGGAAGTGTCGGATTGAGAATGATGTCGCCAATCTCTCGGTTCGACATCAGAGCCAGACGTAGTTGATCGATCGGCTCCCCCTGCATGGCCCATTTCCGAGTCAGGTCACGACCTAGCTTGCGTCGCGCCAGGGTCCAGCGCATCTCGTCCGCCAGTGCCGCATCCTTGCTGTTGCCGACATGTTCAGCCAAAGACCCGGTCGAGTCTTCGGCACCTCGTTGTTGGGTTGCGATCAGTTCGAGGGCGATGTTCTTGTCTCCCCTATAACCAGCCTCAAGCAACTCCAGCGCAGCACCACTGATCTTCAGCGCGACAGGATCATCTACCTTGTGCCCTTCTCCATAGACCGTCCATCCATACATGTTGATCAACGCGTCGAGTGCCAGGTCCTTCAACTCCTGCGGGGTCTCTTGGGCCAGTCGGATGACGACATCGGCACCGAGGTTGCGCGACTCCGAATCACGGAACCTGGTCTCTCCGGCATTTCCATCCTGAAATACCTGCATCAAGCCCTTCATCTCGAGAGGGCCCTCGCTCAACAGCTGTTCGACTAGCCCGTCGGCTGATGGGGCGTCAAGCACTGTGAACAACAAGTTGAGTGCACGTTGTCGCTCGGTGAGTGAATAGTCACCCTGCTCGTTGCCGACGATGAAGCGAAGATAGGGAGTGAGGTCGTGGCCATAGGCCTCGAAGAGATTCAGCAAGCCGTCGGATGCACGAAGCTGACGCTTGACGTAATCAAGGAAATCAGGGTCGAGACCAGCTCCTTGAGGAGCGAAGGATGCGAGTAGATCCTCGATGTAAGGTTCGAATGCAGTGCCGCGCCCGCCGTTCCGCGCGCCGGGAATATACAGGGCTGCCTCCTCGGGCTTTCCGGCTAGGGTCAATGCGCGCGCGGCATGAGCAAGCATCCACGAGGCCTGCCCTGGGACGGCGATGACCTCAGGCTTATCGACCAGTTTCAGCAACAGGTTGGCGCCCTCTTCGCAACGTCCGCGAACGTCGATCAGATGTTTGGCAAGTCGATAATCGGAAGCGGTCTGTGGGTCGAGCCCCATAGCCGGTTCTTGGACCGAGGTGGGCTCTTGGGTCGACGGGATTGCTATCAAGCCAACGGTACTCGCCGGGCCTTGAGCTAACAGAAGCAGGAGTGAAGTGAAGATCATGGTTTGTCCTTAGTTGAAAGGTTTCCATGTTGTCGCTTCGCGCGCGTCAAAGCTATGCCAAGCTTATGTCAAATCTTTGTGACATCAGTCTCGAAGCGATAGCCGACCCCATGCACGGTCAACAGGTGCTGGGGGTCATCCGAGTCGTTCTCGATCTTCTTGCGGAGGCGAAAGATGTGCGTGTCGACGGTCCGTGTCGCCGCTGGATGACGCTGCCCCCACACTTCATGGAGCAGTCGCTGGCGCTCGATCGGCTCGCCTACATGCTGCAGGAAGAATGCCAACAGGTCGCGCTCCTTGCGATTCAGGCCGAAACGCTGATCACCTCTAACCAGGCTGTAGGCATCGAGATCTGCCTTTACATTGCCGAACGTGGCCCGGGAAGGCGGTCCTGCAGGCTGATTGCGCCGCAACACCGCACGTAAGCGCAGCGCCACTTCTCGCAGTGGGGCAGGCTTGACCATGAAGTCGGCGGCGCCATATTCGAATCCGAGGATGCGATCGGCATCTTCACCGCGCGCCGACAGGATCAAAATAGGTACTGCAATCGATTGGCTACGTACCCGGCGCAAGACCTCTAGGCCATCGATGCCTGGCAACATCAAGTCGAGCAGGATGGCGTCGAACGACGAACCATCGTGCACCTGTTCAAGAGCAGCTTCGCCGTCCGCTGCTTCGACTACCTCGAAACCCTCGCTGGTCAAGCCATCGACGAGGCCAAGGCGCAAGGACGGTTCGTCCTCGACCAGCAGGATGGTGGGTGTTTCGTTAGTCATCTGCAGGGAACTCCATGATGAAGATGGCGCCGATGTCGGCGCGGCCTTGTTCTACGCGCACGGTACCACCGTGAGCAAGCAGAACCGCCTTCACCAAAGCCAAGCCAAGCCCAGCGCCGGCTGCAAGTTGTTCATCTTGAGGCAAGCGTTCGAAGGATTCGAAGATTCGTTCTCGCCAAGCCGCTGGGATGCCGGGACCACGGTCGGACACGCGGATCTCAATACCCCCACAGCCGGCCTTGGTCGCGCGCAGTTCGGCCCAAGCACCATCCGCGGCGTAACGTCGCGCGTTCTCAAGCAGGTTCGCGCACGCTCGCTCGACCGCGAAGGAATCGAGGCGCAAGGTCGGCAAGTCATCCTCTATCATGTACTCGAGATGGATGCCGCCGTCCGCCAAACGCGGCGCCTGTTCCTCTACCAACGCCACCAACACCGGCCTGATGTCGCAAGGTTGACGCTCGATGGTGAATGAGTTGCGATCCATGCGCGAGACATCAAGCACGTCGGCGACCAGGCGCTCCAAGCGGCGCGCGTCACGGCGCATGGAGCGGTAATATTCCTCGACGCGTTCCTTGCCCTTGACTCGCCCATGCAGGAGATTGTCGGACAGCAACGACAATGATGCCGCCGGGGTGCGCAACTCATGACTGACGCCGGCCAGGAATTCGGTGCGCGTGCGCTGAAGAGCGGCTTCACGCTGCAGCATGCGCCGACCGAACCAAGCCAACGCCAATAAGGCCATCGCGAATATCGTCACCACCACCAGCAACAAGGTGTTCTTGCGTCGCAACGGTGATGCATAGCCCTCCAAGTCGGTCAGTTGCAGTTGCCAGCCGGGCATCAACAACGAGGAGGTATCCAACAGCGCACTCGGCAGGATGGCGGCAGTCAACTCATCCGCACCGACATCTCCATTCAGTTCAGCGAGGCCTACCAAGGTGAAGAGAGGCTGGTGTGCGATCATGCTCAGCAAACGAACCCGCAGGACACTCGCGACTTCAGCGTCGATGTACAAGGCGGACCTACGCGTTTGGAAGTCGGCCAACAGGATGCCGTCGGAGCCCACCGGCAGGCCTGGCTCGATCGCATTGGCTGGCATCTGGCGCAACAGGTCGCGGCGATGCAACGCCGAACTCTCTTCCTCTTCTGAGGCGTAGGGGCCATC
>CAZJGH010000103.1:0-10037 GCA_964545405.1 uncultured Planctomycetales bacterium | reverse complement strand
GTGGCTGGCTTCCAAGAACCGGGTTAGCTGGCATGGTTGGCTGCTTGCCGACGGCGGCTCCACCGTACTGGATGATCTTGGCGATATAGGCGTCGTCCACGCTGTCCTGCCAAGCTACGTCGGTGAGGTCACGTGGCTTCGGTACCAAGGCTGCAGAAGCTGCGCCATCGCCTTTGCCGGTCGGGCCGTGGCATGGGGTGCAAGTAGTGGCGAAGAACTCGGCGCCAGCGGCGATGTCCGTCGGCACTTCAGGGGTGTTGTTCGCGGCAGTGCCGCCACCATCAGTTGTCGCAGGCTCCTCGGAGCCACAGGAAGCGAAGGCGATGGGGAGGGCGAGAAGAAGTAGTGTCTTGAGTTTCACGTGGAAGCTGGCCTCATGAGGCCTTGGAGTTTGCCTTAGCTTGCGCGGCGTTCCTTCTGTTCTCCAGAAAGCCGCCGCCCAAATGCCATAGCGTGATGGTGAAGATGCCAGCGACCGTAACCATTACGCCGATGGCGCCAGCCCGAGGCAGGCTGGTGATGTAGAAGTTGGCGATCTGCTTGGAGCCGAAGATGGCTGGCATGAAAGGTTCGACATTCACCGGCGCGCGGGGGTCGAGATTATGCCCCAGCGAGTACAGATGGAACCAGAAGCGGAAGGCCAGGAAGGAACAAATGAACCCATATATTACCGCCAAATCGACCAATGTGCGGATATTGCCGATCGCAGCAGCGCGCAGCGTCAGGATGAACAGGAGGCCAAGCAGGAAGGGAATCCAGTCGAGGTCCTTCAGCAACTCGCCCTCGATCGGCGCCATGCCGATGTAGTGATTGAGCGTGTTGATCTCGGGGACGTCATTGCCGTCGTTGCCGCCGACGACCTTGTAGGAGTACACGTCGACTTCCAGGCCCTCAGGGTATTGAGGGGCCTCCATGCTGATGTTCCAGAGCGGCGCGAAGAATGACGCGACGAGCGGTATCACCAGCAGCAAGAGGATGAATCTAGACCCATAAGCGATAGGGCGATCCAGGTAGATTTCGAACTTCTCGAGAGCTGCTTTCATGGCAGTGGAGTTTCTCGTTTGAGATTAAAGGCTAAAGGAGATCGTGGCGTCGGAACGAGCGCAGGCCAGTCCACCAGCATATGATGCCAACGACGATTGGCCACACAAGACCAATCGCAAGTAATGCGCCGTTGCCAAGGCGGTTGACTATGTAGAAGCCAACTGGGCCGAGGGTGGCGAGCTCGGGGTCGCCGCCGGCGAGAAGTGCCAAGCGCGCATCCTGGACAGGATTGAGTGCGGCGAGCAGGAACACCGATTCAGGGTCGAGACGCCACTGCAGGAGCAGGCCGATGAGCGCGAGATCAAGCAAGGCGACCGAAGTGGCCCACACCAGGAGAATCCAGATCAGGGTCCGCGCTGGGTGTCGCACGGTCGCGGAAATCAGCATGCCGATGCCGGTGAAGGCGATCAGCTCTGCAGTGCATACTGCCAAGGTCCGTGAAAGGAATGCCACATCCAAGGCTTCATGAAAGTAGAAGCGCGACAGCAAGGCACAGAACCCGAAGACCACGAACAGCGGCCCGATCAGCAACAGTAGGCGCACTGATGTCACGGCCAGGAAGTAGGTCGGGCGGGCCAGCGGATTGCTGAACAGGAACTCCAAGGTGCCGCTGCTGCGTGCTTGGCCGATGACTTGTCCGGTGGCCGCAAGGGCGAGCAGGGGGATCACCACCACTAGCGCGTGCGAGAACGAGAACAGCACCCGGCTCATGCCAGTGAAACCGAACACTTGCGACTCGTTCATGCCGGCGAACACGAACACGCCGACCAATACGAGGTCGACTACGGTGGCGAACACCAGCCAGCGCGAGCGCAAGCCGTCGGCTATCTCGAGTGCAGCAGTCGCGCGAAACTGACGGGCAAATCCGGCCGAGCTCATTTGGCTATCACCTCAGCTGTGGCTTCTGCCAGTCCGACGGCGGTGGGGGTGCCAAGCGGCACGGCGCCGAAACCGAAATCCATCGGAGTGTTTTCGCAGCGTTGGAACGCGACCTCGGACGCCTCCAGCCAGGTGGGTTGGCTCATGTGACGGAACCAACGCTGGTGGATCGTTTCAGTTACAGGGTCGAGGGTCCGTTCATGCAGAAAGAGGCACCCCGGATCGTCGTAGAAGTAGGTGATGCCCTTGGTCGTGGAAAGTTGTGCTGCGAAATTCTGGTCACCAATGTGCATCGCACAGAAAGCACAGGGAGTCTTGTCCCAGATCACTTCCTTGGGACCATCGACAGCATTGTCTTGCGAACTTATCACGAACACGATCACTGCGACGACCAACAGGACCAGCGCCAACAATGGTGTGGCAGCAGCGCCTGATTGGTGAGCGGGAGAAACCCGAAGTTGGTTATCAGCAGACATTGCTGTCCTCACGTAGGGTATCGAGGTCGACGTTATCGACGTCGTGGACAATCAAATCTAGGACCGACTCTTGCCCTTTCCAGCCCAAGGAAGCAAGTACTTCCTCCTTCTCGGCGGCAGCGAAAATACCGATCCATTGCTGCGGGTGGACATGCTTGAAGCCAAGGCCACGCAGCCACTCCTGATCGACATCCAACTCACAACGAAGCTCGACCACTGTCTGCGAGCTCTGGGCCAGGAAACTGCGGGCGTCACCGTGGAAGGCGACCTCACCATCGCGCAACAGTGCGATGTGATCTACCAAGCTGCGGAGTTCGTCTGGGCGGTGGCTAGCCAGGATCACGGTGGTGTCACCTGCCACCCGATCGAACATCTGCAGGAATGCAGCGCGCGCTTCGGCGTCGAGACTAGCGGTCGGCTCATCCATGACCAGCAACTTCACCGGTGCAGCCAAGGCGAGGGCGATCATCAGTTTCTGGCGCATGCCGCCGGAGAGCGCCCCGACCTCCTTGCTGAGGTTGGCCTTGAGGTCGAACGACAGCTCTTCGGCGCAGGCAGCGACCGCCTCGTGCTTGAGGCCACGTAACAGGCACACCGCGTTGACTAGATCCCGCACCGGGGCGCGGGTCTGCGGAGCGAACTGCGGGATATATGCCAACGAGAAACCGAGTGCCGCAGGACGCAGCAGCGGTTGGTCGTTGATCATGATGGTGCCCTTACATTGGATCGTGCCCATCAAGGCGCGGATCAAGGTCGACTTGCCGGAACCGTTGGGACCGACCAAGGCGGTGCGGCTACCGTCCTCGAAGCTGAGGTTCACGCCTCGAAGCGCGACCTGCTTGCCGAAGCTCTTGGCCAGGTCCTTGAACTGAATCTTCATCGTGTGCTCCCTTGTCGAGCCAGCGACCTCATCGCCGGAGTCTCATCGCGGAGTAAGGCTTTGGGGCGGTAAAGCGGCAGCAGTTGTCCGATGGCTTCAAGCATGCCTGAAGCTGGTGTGCCTCGAAACAGCGCGAGACTCTCGTGGGCGGAGATCAACTGTTCGGCCATCGAGCGTTCCTCGAAGGGGATGTCACCGAAGCCATCCTCGTCGAGGTCGTAGCCCTGATAACTATCGAAATCATTGCCGCCGGTATTGACACCTAGGGCGTCACCTCGGCCGGAGACCGATACCAGCGACCAGTTGGAACGAAACAGGTTGTCCTGCAAGGTGACTCGCTTCGGCGATTCATGGAAGTCGATCGCCAAGGAGGAGAAGTAGAACTCATTACCGATGACCTCGATGCTGGTGTCCTCCCCAAACGGTGAATTGTCGAAGTACATGCCGCGTTCATTGCCGATGAAACGATTGTCGATGATCCTCAGGTCACTCGATTCCTTCATTCCAAGACCGATTCCGGCGCTGCCACTCGAGGCTGCGAAGACATTATCCTCGAGCAGGAGTTTGCGTGAGTACATCGAGAACAACCCGACCACGTTACCGACGTACTTGTTGCCACGGATGTGGTTGTCGTGACTGTACATGAGGTGGGTCCCGTAGCGGCAACCACGCACCTCGTTGTATTCGATGCGGTTGTCGTTGGAATACCAGATGACCATGTCGCGCGCACCGCGCATGCGGTTGTTGCTGATGATGGAGTCGGAAGTCGAAGCGGTTGCAGAGATCCTGTCGCGCCCAGCCCAATCTAAGGGGTTGGAGTTCGTTGTCCTCATCAAACAGGATGTGCCTGACATCATCGTCGGCGATCCATTACGGCTACGGCAGGTATTGCTGAACTTGGCCACCAATGCGATCAAGTTCACCGCTAAGGGCGAGGTCGTAATGGCTGTCACCCAAGAAGGTTGCGGCGATGACCAATGGTTGCGATGCAGTGTCCGTGATACCTGAGCAGGCATCGCGCCTGATCGTATCGATGCGATCTTCGAAGCCTTCACCCAAGAGAAGGACAGCACGTCACGAAACTTCGGCGGCACTGGACTTGGATTGACCATCTGCACCAACCTGACTCACCTGATGGGTGGGGAACTGAAGGTCGACAGTGAGCTTGGAAAGGGCAGCGACTTCTGGTTCAAGGTGCCTCTGACTACGCCAGCAACCAAGCCGGCCTGCGGCAGTCCAAGCAAGGAGCAGGCAAGTTCAACGAGAATCGACGCGGCCTTGCAGGCGATCCAGAAGAAGCGGGGTTCGATCCTTGTCGTCGACGACAACAGGACCAGTCTTGATGCGCTGGCCTATCGGCTGAGCCAGAAATCGTTCAACCCGATTTGCACTCAAGACCCACAATTGGCGGTAGACCTGTTCACCGCACGGGCAGATGACTTCGCAGCGGTGTTGGTCGACTATCACATGCCCGAGCTCGACGGCCTGGAGCTGGCGAAGCGATTGCGCGAGTCGAAGGCGATGTCACCAGATGTGCCGATCCTATTGATGACTTCGGTCACCGACCTCGATATGGATGAAGGCCAAAAAGCCATGGTCTCCGCCAGGATTCCCAAACCGATCAAGGAATCGCGCTTGTGGCGGACCTTGTTGATGGCCTTGGATGACGACGTGGTGAGCGGCAAGGTTCGGCAACCATTAGTCACATCAAGCTTGAAGGAGTCCAGCCTACAAGGGAAACGATTCCTGGTCGTCGATGACAACCCCGTGAACCTCAAGGTGTCCGTGAAGATGCTCGAGAAGGCTGGCGTCATCGTCGATGTCGCCGCCAACGGCAAGGCAGCGCTGGAAGCGATTGCTGCCAATGATTACTCAGTGGTGCTGATGGATTGCCAGATGCCAGTGATGGACGGTTTCGAAGCCACGCGCGAAGTGCGTCGGCTTGAAGAACAAGATGGCAACGGCAGCCACCTGCCGATCATCGCGATGACCGCTTCGGCCATGAAGGAGCATCAGGAGATGTGCATCGCCGCTGGGATGGATGCTTATCTCTCGAAGCCATTCCGGCCGGCGGTATTGTTCGACCTGATCTCAAGTTTCGCCCGACCAGGTACCGCCGCCGTTTAATGAGGCTCGCGTGAAGCAGGATTAACCACCTGGTCTGCCCGCATGGTCCGGCCTGGGTCCTAAACTCTTGCATGCGTCGAATCGAACCCTTCCCTGCGTTGCTGCTCGTACTGCTGGCGGTTGCCTGCACCAAACCGCAACATCGTGCTGATCGGGCCGAGGAGGCAGTAGGCCCTCCGAACATCGTCTTGGTGTTCGTCGATGACCTAGGCTTCGGCGACCTTGGCTGCACCGGTGGGGAGTACAAGACCCCCAACATCGATCGCCTCGCCGATGAAGGTGCGTTCTTCACCGACTTCAGCGTCGCCCAGCCGGTCTGCTCTGCATCTCGTGCTGCCCTGCTTACTGGTTGCTATCCGAACCGCCTTGGCATCCATGGCGCCCTCGGACCATTAGCTCGCCACGGTCTCGATCCAGACGAGACCACCATGGCCGAGATGTTGCGCGATATAGGCTACGCGACTGCCATCTACGGCAAGTGGCACTTGGGAGTGCTGCCGGAGTTGCTGCCGACCCGACAGGGGTTCGATTACTTCGCTGGCATCCCTTACTCCAACGACATGTGGCCTCACCACCCACAGAGCGCCAACTATCCACCCTTGCCGTTGTTCGAGCAGGAGGAGATCGTCGAAAGCGATCCTGACCAGCGCAAGTTCACTCGTGGCTTCGCGCAGCGTGGTGTCGAGTTCATCGAACAAAGCGTGGCCGCTGATAAGCCATTCTTCCTGTACCTGCCGCAACCGATGCCGCATGTGCCCTTGTTCGTCTCAGACGAGTTCGATGGCCACAGTGGCAAGGGACTGTACGGCGATGTCATCGAGGAGATCGATGCCGGTGTCGGCATGGTCCTGCAGGTCCTCGAGGACCTCGATGTAGCCGACAACACCATAGTCATCTTCGCCAGCGATAACGGACCGTGGCTAAGCTACGGCGATCATGCCGGCACCACCGGCGGGTACCGCGAGGGCAAAGGCACCGTGTTTGAAGGTGGGGTACGCGAGCCATTCTTGATGCGTTGGCCAGCCGCTATCCCTGCCGGCCTGAAGATCAAGGAGGCCGCGATGTCGATCGACCTGTTGCCTACTATCGCCACCTTCACCGGCGCAGGATTGCCTGAGCGCAGCATCGATGGGCGCGACATCAGCCCTCTGCTGACCGGCTCCACCGATAGCCTCGATCCTGACCATGTGTACTACTATTGGTATCGCACCAACGAGCTTCATGCGATGCGTTCAGGTCGCTTCAAGCTGCACTTCCCGCATGGCTATCGCACCATGATCGGGCGTGAGGTGGGCAGCGGCGGCAAACCCGGTAGCTACGATTACAGCGCCAAGACCGGGCTGGAGCTATACGACCTTCTGGACGACCCCTTCGAGGCCACCGACGTTGCGGCGGAAAATCCCGAAGTCGTTGCATATCTAAGTGGTTTGGCTGATGAGATGCGCCTCCGACTCGGCGACAAGCTCACCGATGTCCAAGGCAGTGAGATCCGCGAGCCGCGGAGGATCCCGAAGGAGGAAGACTAAAGCGCCATGCTTGAGCGGGGTAATGCGGCTACAATATGCGGCTTGGAAACCCCGTAATCATGAGCAAAACTCACAAAATAGCTGTCCTAGCCGGTGATGGAATCGGCCCCGAAGTCGTCCGCGAAGGCCTGCGTGTGCTTGCATACGCCGGTGAACGCTGGAACTTCGATTACCAGTTGACTGAGTACCCGTACGGTACCGATCACTGGCTCGCCACGGGTGGCGAAGACGGTGGCGAGATCTTCCCGGATGAGGCCTTTGCTGAGGCTCAGCAACACGATGCCCTGCTGTTGGGTGCCATCGGTGACCCACGTGCTCCGGTCGGCCTGATCGAACGCGGCGTCATCGGCAAGCTGCGTTGGGAAGGTGGCCTGTATATCAACCTGCGCCCAATCAAGTTGTACGACGAGCGCTGGTGCCCATTGAAGGATAAGTCACCGAATGATGTCGATATGGTCATCGTTCGCGAGAACACCGAAGATGCCTACGTGCACCCGCCAGAGTTCGAAGACCTCGGCGGCCCCAACGAAGTGGCTTCGCAGCCGATGCGCTACACCCGCGCCGGTACCGAACGCGTCATTCGCTATGCCTTCGAGTTGGCGATGACTCGCCCACGCAAGGAACTGATGTTGATCGACAAGGCCAACGCGGTTCGCGCGCAGGATATCTACACGCGCGTCTTCGAAGAGGTCGCGAAGGAATACCCAGAGGTAAAGACCGACCACGCCTACATCGATGCCGCTTGCATGTGGATGGTCAAGAACCCAGAGTGGTTCGATGTGGCAGTGACCACCAACCTGTTCGGTGACATCATCACCGACTTGGGTGCGATGGTCCAAGGTGGCATGGGTGTCGCCGCGTCCGGCAACATCAACCCTGGTAAGTTCTCCTTGTTCGAGCCGATCCATGGCTCGATGCCGAAAGCTACCGGCAAGAACACTGCAAACCCGATCGCCACGGTCAACGCCGTCGCGATGATGCTCGATCACCTGGGTGAGAACGAGGCTGCCAACGCGGTCGAGGCTGCGGTCAAGAGCTTGCTGCAATCACCGCAAGTGAAGGGCTTGAAGGCAGGCCTGCACTCCACCTCCGAATGGGGAGACATGGTGCTGGAGCAGCTCGCTTCGGCTAACCAGGTTTCTGCCTGATCAGCGATCGCCACTGCGGCGCATCGCGCCACCGCCAGAGTGCCCGCCTTGATTGGAGGACGGGCCACTGTCGGTGCTGGTGCCGGATGGGCCTTGGGTGCTGCCGTCGCCGACGATCTCGATCACGCCTTCCTCGATCAGTTTCCTGACCGGTGCATGTTCGGCGGCCTTCGCCGTGATCTGTCCGGTCATGCGTGGCCCCAAGCGCAACACCTTGCCACCGGGTAGGGAGATCTTCAAAGGGCGTGGCGTGAGGTTGTTGATGTCCATGACGCTTCCAGCATACCCAACCGTTAGTCAGCAACCAAGCGCAGCATTTCGCTGGCCGTCAGCAGGAAGCCTCCACTGGCATAGACGTTGGTGTCACTGGCCTTGATCTGTTTGGGGCGGTCAGAGACCGGCTGGACCCAGCCTATCCTTCCTGACGAGTCGACCGCCTTGACCAATGCAGTCCAGCCGCTCTTGAGTGTCGGCATGTATTCATCTTTAGCCAGGAGGCCCTCATTGATCCCGTAGGCGATCGCGAAGCAGAAGAAGGCGGTGCCGCTGGTCTCCGGCAGGGGGTAGGTCTCGGCATCGAGCAGGCTGCCGCTCCAGTAACCATCCTCACGCTGGATATGCTTCAGCCTGGATGCCATGTCCTTGAACAGCGATTCAAGGCGGGGGCGGCCGGCGTAATCCGGCGGCATGTACTGCAGGACTCGCGCGAGCCCCGCGATTACCCAACCGTTGCCGCGACTCCAGAACACCGGCATACCATTGGCCTCACGGTTATCGAAGAAGCGGCTGTCACGGAAATACAAGCCATGCTCAGCACTGTAGAGGTAGTCAGTGGTCTTCCACCACAGGCGTTCAAGCAGCTGCAGGTAGCGTTCATCTCCGGTCGCTTCGGCGAGCCGCGCCAACATCGGTGGTGCCATGAACAGCGCGTCACACCAGGCCCACTCACGATTATGGATGCCGTTCTCCCACAACAGGGGTTCGTCGAACGGTAGGGCAAGCATTTCTTCGCCGAGCTCGCGACAGGCTTGCATCATCTTCTCATCCTTCTCCTGGAGATACAGCTCCAAGTAGGCTTGGCCGACGGCATGGTCATCAGCCATCAAGCGGCGAGAACCTAACTTCCACTGTGCCGACTCGGCATATTGTTTCACTGTCGGGGTGAAGTCAGCGATGCCTGCTCTCGAAGCAGCCAACAAGCCGACAAGAAATGGCGCGGAAGGCCAATGGGTGACCGGATAGCCAAGGCCCTTGTCCACTTGCCATCGTCCCACGTCGCGCGCCACCCGCTTCACGTCTTGCGTAGTCAAGTCCGAGGAGTACGGCTGATCATCAAGAACTGCCATGTGCAACCGAGTCTTGAAGTCCTGGTAGTGGCGATAGTGCTCGTTGTTCATCCACAAGAGCAGGCTCGCTCCATCGATTTGGCCACGCGCGAATACCGGTCGCACGCTGTCTTGGTCATCGCGGGTGACGCGGCGCGATGACCAGCTGTCACCGCCATCGGTCGTCGACCACACCTCGATCTGGAAAGTGCCACCGACCGGCCTTGATAGGGCAACCTGGCTTGGATCGGCTTGGTTCAGCGCCACGCCGCCAGAGTAGTGTGGTTCAGATTCCTTCTTGCCCTCAGGAGTCTGTGGAAACCAACCTCCGGCAGCGCTGATATGACGATCGACCCAGCGCTTGCCATCCCAGGAGGCGTATCGGTAAGTGTGCTTGTCCACGGCAGGCAATCGTGTGTACACAGCGACTGGCGAACCGCTCTCATCCAAGGCCAGGTCCCACACCCAAGCGCGTACGCCCTCAGTCTTGCCGTCGTAGACGACATCACAATCAATCGGTCGCACCGGCAAGGTGTCGATGGTGGCGATTCGAGTGCCGTCCATGCGGAAGAAGGCGCCCTGTTGGTAATAGAAGTGATAAACGCTATTGGTTGCCTCATTGCGCGGATGGC
>CAZJGH010000102.1:0-10114 GCA_964545405.1 uncultured Planctomycetales bacterium | reverse complement strand
CCTTCCGTGATGGTCACGGTGGCTTCATCGGCTCCACCATCTATCCACCGCTGTCTGATGCCCTCGGCCCGTTCGGCATGATCGTGGTCCTTACTTTGCTCGGAGCCCTGTCGACCATCATGGCGACCGAGTGGGCCTTCGTGCCACTCGTCAGGGACCTGCTGAAGCGCAGTGCCGGTTCGATGCGCCAACAGGACCTGCCGTGGGGGAGCAAGGAGCGTAAGCCGATTCTTGAAGAAGCGGTCGAGAACCGTGCCAAAGCGGCGACCGGCTTGAAGCGTTTCTGGCAGATGTTCACGCGCCAGTTCAGCAGCTTCGAACATAAGGCTGATCCAGCCGGCGCGACTGCTGCAGCCGAACAGCAGGCTGCTGCTGAGGAAGAACCGCAGATGGAGTTGCGCTTCGGCGGCAAGCCGCTCGAGGAAGTCGAAGCAGCCGGAGCCAAGGCCGACAGCGATAAACCAGCCGCCTCCAAGACTGAGCCCGCGCCCGCACCTGTTCCAGCAGCCGTCATTCCAGAAGACCCGGTCGCTGACGGAGACTTCTCCTTGCCGGGTATTTCCGAATCGCCGGAGATGCGTTCAGCTCGCTTAGAGAACGAAGAGGCGGTGAAGGCCAAGCGCAAGCGCAAGACCAAGCAGCCGCGTCTCGATTCCCTGCCTCCCGCTGACATCCTGACTGCCAGCGAGAAGAACAACTACGACAACCAGCGTGGCGAGATCAATGAGCTCGGCCGCAAGCTGCAAGGCGTGTTCGATGCCTTCCAGCTGAACGGCAAGGTCATCGGTGCCGAGCGCGGACCGACGTTGACCATGTTCGAGGTCAAGCTGGCCGCGGGCGTCTCGGTCAAGAAGTTGAAGAGCCAGCGTGAGGACTTGGGCATCGCCTTAGGAACGCATGGAGTTCGGATCGTGTTCCCGCTGCCCGGACGTTCGACTGTCGGCATCGAAGTACCTAACCTTGTGCGCGACTCGGTGCGCCTGAAGGATGTATACGAGGGCCAGAACTTCGAGTACAACGAGAACCGTCTACCGATGGTGCTGGGTTGCGATACCCTCGGCAACAAGGCGGTCGAGGATCTCGCCAAGATGCCGCACATGTTGATTGCCGGTACCACTGGTTCAGGTAAATCAGTCTGCTTGAACAGCATCCTCGTCACCATGTTGCTGAACCGCACACCGGAGCAGGTCCGGTTCGTGTTGATCGACCCGAAGCAGGTCGAACTACAGGTCTTCGCCGACATCCCGCACCTGTTGTGTCCAGTGGTGACCGACATGAAGCGCGCGCCGTTCGTGCTGGAATGGTCGGTGCGCCAGATGGAGGATCGCCTACATCTGTTCAAGATGACTGGGGTGCGCAACATCTCGGATTACAACGCGCTCGGAGAAGCAGGCCTGAAGAAGCATCTCGGCGACGCTTACGATGCTGAGGAATACCCGAGCTCCATGCCATACTTCGTGGTGGTCATCGATGAACTCGCTGACTTGATGATGACGGCCAAGAAGGAAGTCGAGACTTCAATCTCCCGAATCGCGGCCAAGGCACGTGCCGCTGGAATCCACTTGTTGGTCGCGACCCAGCGTCCGAGCACGGATGGCGTAACTGGCCTGATCAAGGCGAACCTGCCGGTCCGCGTCTCGTTCCGAGTCAACACCGGCATCGATAGCCGCGTGATCCTAGATGAGATGGGTGCCGAAAGCCTGCTCGGTAATGGTGACTTCCTCTACCGTTCACCTGGTAGCGGCACGTTGACCAGGGGCCAGGGCGCCTTCGTCAGCACCAAAGAGGTCACCGAGATCTGTGATCACCTGCGCGAGCACGGCAAGCCGGAATTCCTCGAAGACCTTGTGCAGATGAAGGGCAGTGCCACAACATGTGGTACCTCGGTGGATGATCCGCTCTACGAAGATGCCGTTCGCGTCATCCTGCAAAGTGGCCGCGGTTCCGCATCTTTAATCCAACGAGCCTTGAGCGTAGGGTATACTCGTGCTAGTCGTCTAATCGACATTATGACCGAACAAGGTGTGCTCGGTCCATTCGTCGGTTCGAAGGCGCGCGAGGTCCTGCTCACCATTGAGGAGTGGGAAGAGCGCAACAACCAACCTCAATAAGCCCCCTCCTAATCAGAATGAAACCTTTTCTAGCCTTGGCGGCTTCGGCCGTTTTGTTGACATCTGCATTGCGCGCACAAGCCGATGCGAATTTACTTTGGACCGCCAACGGCGAGAGCAGTCACGATGCCATCGGCCACAAGCTGCAATCCACGCAAGACCTGAACGGCGACGCTGCACGAGACTTCTTCTCGATTAATGCATGGGCCGACACCAACGGCTTGAACAATAACGGCTTGATCCAGGCTCGCTCCGGATTGGATGGCTCGGTCATCTGGAGCCACGCAGGCACCCAGAACGGCGACGGCCTCGGTCGCCTTCTGCGTCTGCCAGGCGATGTCAACTCGGATGGCGTCAACGATATATTCATCGTCAACTTCGATGCTTCCACCAATGGCCACATCGAGAACGGTTTCGTGCGCGCGCTGAATGGCGCCAACGGCAACGTGCTTTGGCAACGCGATGGAACCTCCGATTACGAGTGGTACGGCTTCCGCAATGACATGATGGAAGACATCAATGGCGACGGCGTCGGCGATTTCTTGATCGCGAGCCCCGAAGCCTCGAGTAATGGCTTGTCGGCCAACGGTTATGTCGCCGCGATCGATGTCGTCGACGGCTCGACCATCTGGCGTGTCGATGGAGCGTTGACCGGCGATCGTGTCGGCTACGGATTCCTCTACGCGCGTCATATGGATGGCAATGGTTATCGCGATGTCGTGGTCTCCAACTCCATCGCCGATACCAACGGCCTTTTCCACAACGGTTATGTCATGGTGCTTTCTGGAAATGATGGCAGTCAGATGTGGCGTGTTGATGGCGCCAACAATAATCGTCAGTTGGGGCAAGGCCTCCATGGTATCAATGACCTCGATGGCGATGGCTTCAAGGACCTGGTCGTGACGGACCCGATCGGTTCCACTGGCGTGTTCTTCGAGAATGGCGCGGTTTCCGCATTCGGTGGCGCCAGCGGCACTTCCTTGTGGGAGAACAGTGGCGCCAACTTCCTGCAGCGTTATGGCGCGGCCGTGGAGTTCTCGCATGACATCAGCGGCGACGGCATTGATGACCTCCTGCTCGGCAGCCCCGATGATTCGATCAACGGCCTGACCAACAACGGTAGCGTTCAGGCGGTGGACGGCGAGACTGGTGCTGTCCTCTGGACCCGCTCCGGCACCGTCACCGGTGACCGTTTCGGCACTTCCTTGAAGATTGTCGGCGACGTCAACAACGATGGCTACGCAGATGTTCTCACCTCCACTCCTAAAGCGAGCGTCGGCGGCAAGAACGAGAACGGTTCGGTTGCCATGATTTCGAGTGCCAGCGGCACCATCATTTGGCGTCGCGAAGGTGCCAGCTCCGGTCATCAACTCGGTTTCAATGTCGCACTTCCTGATGACGAGATTCGCCGCGACATGAATGGCGATGGGGTCGCCGATGTGATCCTCGGCACTCCGTTCGCGGACGTCGGTGGTCTCACCAACAACGGCGAGCTCGAAGTGATGCTTGGTCAAAGTGGCACCACCCTATGGTCGGCAAGTGGTAACGCCAGCGACGTTCGCTTGGGTGACATCCTTGATGTGGAAGATGATTTGGATGGCGACGGCGTCGTCGATCTGCTGTCCGCCAGCCGTTACAGCGATGTCGGCAGTTATACCAACAATGGTTCGATCTTCGCCTTCGGTGGCGCAGATGGAGCTGCCCTGTGGATGCACGCTGGTGGAGCGCATGATGAATACTTCGGTAACGCGCGCGGCACCATCATTGCTTTCGACGTTGATGGCGATGGTCACAATGATGTGCTTGCTGGAACGCCATTGGCGAACGTCGGCGGGCTGGTCGATAACGGCTATGTCGTGTGCATCTCGTCTGGCATGTCTCGCCTGTTGACTTGTACTCCATTGGTCGCCGGTCAGAGTGCTACCCTCACCGTAGATGGTGTGCAGCCAGGCTCCAGCACCACATTCTTGGCTTCGTTGGCGGGCCCTGCGCATCACCAGATCGGCCACACCCAGAGTTGGGTCGGGTTGGCGAATCCGCATCGCCTTGCCACGGTCGTTTCGCCGACCAGTCAAGTTTCATACGCCACCTTGGTTCCGGGTGGACTGAGCGGCTACACGGTCTGGCTGCAGGCAGTCTCCAACCCTGGGCATAGTCTTGAGGTTTCTCGTATGCTGGTGCGCGAGATTCAGTAAACCGCCGCAGCCTTGTTGCTGTTGAATCGTGGACAGACAGGAACAACAAACCACCACCCATCAGGCCACTCGGAGCATCCGAGTGGCCCTTGTCCATTTAGGTTGCGCGCGCAACTTGATCGACTCGGAGAACATCCTTGGGCATCTCGGTGCGGAAGGTTTTTCGCTGACCGGTGCGGTGGAGGAGGCGGATGTCGCCATCCTTAACACTTGCAGCTTCATCGGTCCTGCGCGCGAGGAATCCGAGAACGTAATCCTTGATCTGCTGGCGGCTAAGGCAGAAGGTGGTCTGCGCGGCGTGATCGTGGCTGGTTGCTTGCCGGAGAAGTTCCGCCCCGAGATCGAAGCCAAGTTTCCTCAGGTCGATGCCTTCCTTGGTTTGAGTGATTACTCGAACGTCGCACGGATTGTCGAGGAAGTCCTGAAGGGGCGTAAGGTTCGAGAGGATTCTGGCGGACGTGCACCGCAAGGCCAAGGCGAGTTCTTGCGCCTGCTGCAGACTCCACGTAGTTATGCCTACTTGCGTCCGAGTCATGGTTGCGATCATGAGTGTGGCTTCTGCATCATTCCTCAGATTCGCGGCAAGCAAGTAAGCAAACCTGTCGAGGCGGTCGTAGCCGAAGTCGAAGCCTTGGTCGCGAAGGGCGTTCGCGAAGTAGTGATGGTGGCGGAAGACAGTACAGGTTATGGACGCGACTTCGGCAAGCATGAAGCGCGCCTACCTGAGCTGGTCGATGCGATGGCGTCGGTCGACGGCTTGAAGTGGTTGCGGGTCATGTACGCCTACCCGAACAACTTCCCGTGGCAGTTGACCGAGGTCATGAACCGCCACGCCAACATCGTTCCTTATCTGGATATTCCGACTCAGCATGTTGCGACCAAGGTCCTCAAGACAATGCGCCGTGGCGGTAGTTCGGATAGCGTGCGTCGCATCATGCAGCGTCTGCGTGACGAGGTGCCGGATATCGTCCTGCGCACCACGGTCTTGGTCGGGCACCCGGGTGAAGGTGAGCAGGAGTTCTCCGAGCTTCTCGAATGGCTCGAGGAGTTCAAGTTCGAGCGCCTAGGGGCGTTCGCGTTCTCGCCAGAAGCCACGGCTCCAAGCGGAACAGACGAGGATCGCTGCTCGCACGAGGAGGCGCTTGAACGCCAAGGCCGCGTCATGCAGCTGCAGGCCCAAGTACACGCTGATTTCCAGCAGACCTTGGTGGGGCGCAAATTGACTGTCCTGGTCGATGAATCCGAAGGTGATTGGGCGATTGCGCGGACCTGGGCGGATGCTCCGGAGGTCGATGGGATGGTACGAATCCATGACCCGGCACATAATCTGAGCACAGGAGCCATGCCAGAGGTACTCGTAACGGCTGCGGACGGCTACGATTTAGAAGCTGAAGTCCTCCCGAACCCTTAAGCATGCTCGCTCGTCAAGTCCCTAACCTGGTAACCGGCGCCCGCCTGATCTTGGCGGTCGGTGCGTTCATCTTCATGGCAAGGGTCTTGGAGGCGGAGCCGGGGTCCGAGGCGATACAACGCGAATCCTTCTGGGCCTTCTGGTTCTTCTTCGTGGCCTCAGTCACCGATTTCATCGATGGCTACCTGGCGCGAAAATACAACTGGGTCACCGCACTCGGACGCGTCGCCGATCCGGTGGTCGACAAGGTGCTTACCTTGGGTGCCATGATCTACCTGGCTGTCAACGACGACCTCTACGCGATGGAAGGCGACTTGACCTCGGTGATGCCGGTTTGGGTAGTCGTATTGATGATCGGTCGCGAGTTCCTGGTGACGGCATTGCGCGGCCTGGTCGAGAGCCATGGCCTGCAGTTCGGCGCCGATTGGTTCGGCAAGATCAAGCTGATCCTTCAGACCTACTACATCTCGGTCGCACTCGGCGTCCTCGGCGGGATCCCCGATTTCCTGTTCATGCCGTGGCTGGATTTCACCAGGCACCCTTGGTTGTTCGCAATCACCTTCTGGGCGATGGTGGTCCTGACGGTGTTCTCCGGCCTGAACTATTGTGTTAAGGGCGTGCGCCTGATGGCTAACCACAAGGGATGACCGCCGCCTTCGACGACCTACAGCTCGCCCTCGATAAGCTGGATACCCTCCCGGCATCAGAGCGCGCTGCCGCAGTGCAACTGTTGCGCGGCTGGTTGGTCACCCAAGTAGAGGCTGAACCCCTAGCCGACGATGCGGTGCCGAGTGAGTTCGGAATGATCGGCTCTTCGCAACCGATGCAGCTGGTGTTCAAGTTGCTAGGTCGAATCATGCGCACCGATATCCCGGTATTGGTCTTGGGTGAGAGCGGAACCGGCAAGGAGTTGATCGCCTCGGCGCTTCACAACTATGGCGCACGTCGACGTAAGGCCTTGATCTCGGTCAACTGCGCGGCGATTCCCGCGAACCTGCTGGAGTCGGAGATCTTCGGTCATGTGAAAGGCTCCTTCACGGGTGCGCACAAGGATCGCAAGGGTTTCGCTGATGCTGCCGATGGCGGTACCTTGTTCCTCGATGAGATCGGTGAGATCGAATTCGACTTGCAGGCCAAGCTGCTGCGTTTCCTGCAGGATGGCGAGATTCGCCCGGTCGGTGCCAACAACACGCACAAGGTCAACGTCCGCATCGTCGCCGCGACCAACCGCAACCTTCTCGAGCGGGTGCAGCAAGGTAAGTTCCGCGAGGATCTTTACTATCGCCTGGCGGTAATGACCCTCGAGCTGCCCGGGTTACGTGCACGCCCTGAGGATATTCCACACTTGGTGCGTTTCCTTCTGGTGCGCCAGAGCGAGGAAGGGATGCCCACCGCATCGGTAAGTGATGCCGCGATGGAAATGCTCAGCAACTACCAATGGCCTGGCAACATTCGCCAACTGCAGAACGAGTTGGTGAGGTCAGCGACATTCGCCGAGGATGGAGTGATCCAACCGAGCGACCTGTCGGACGAGATCCGCTCACAGTAGCTTGCGCCAGCGTCGGGCCATCCTGAGCCCTTCAAGACGCCCGCGCCAAGCCGGCAAGATCGCACCCACGCCGAAGAGATTGCGGTTCTTCCAGAACAACCGCAAGACGCCGCCACCTACTCCCCAGACAAGCCCGGGGTTGGGGAAGTTCCCGACCAGGAATGCGTACAGGACATGGCACCAGCGGCCGACCACGCCGTAGCCCTTGAGCATGACGTATGTCTCGTTGGCGGCGTTGTTGAAGATGGCTTCCGGGTTGAAGCGGCCGGTATTCAATACCCGTGGTGCTTCGTGATGGTCAGCTTCGACTTCGGGGTCGAACAGGAGCCGGAAGCCTTGCCGACCGACACCCAGGCAGGCATCCATCTCGAAGCGAAAACAATCACCGCGTAAGCCACCATCGAAGCCGCCGTGCTTGCGCAGTGGCTCAAGCCTGAGGCTCATGTTCGCACCGCGGTAATGATCGACCTTGAGGACCCGGTCGGTGTGGCGAGTGCTTTGGTCGAGCACGACCCCAGGAAATATCACCCTATTCCGGAAGCGCGCGCGGCGCTGTCGAGGCTCACCGTCAATTACATCAATAGCTGGGCCGGCTACACCACCGACGCGTGCGTCACGTTCGTAGTGTCGCGCAAGGTTCTCCAACCAGAACGGGCGAGCGATAGCGTCGTCGTCGAGCAGGCAGCCGACATCGCCAGTGGCGGCATCGAGGATGGCATTCTCTGCGACCACGATGCCAGGCTCAGTGAGCATGACCTTGACCACGTTCAACTTCGGGTTACGTTCGATGAAGGAATCCACAGTTTCGACACCTTCCTGATCGATGTCGCCGCGCAGCGATACGAGGATCTCGTCCGGCAGGCGAGATTGCATCGCCAAGGCCTCGAGGTTGCGGCGCAACAGGTCGGGACGCTTCAACGTCGGCACGAAAATCGAGAATCGCAGCCGCTTGTCACTGGTCATGATCGGAACACCTCCAAGCCAGCCTTGTAGGCAGCGACGTGACCACGTGCCGAGTTGGCCCAAGTGAAGTTGGACGCGTGGGCGAAACCTCTTTGGATCAGGTCATCACGCTCGGGTCCCGGAGTCGTGGCGCGCATCAATGCATCGGCGATATTCTCGTGATCGTTGGGGTCGACCAGCAACCCGGCGTCGGCGGTCACTTCGGTCAGCGAACATGCGTCGGCAGCCACTACTGGAGCGCCGCAAGCCATCGCCTCGATCACCGGAATCCCGAATCCTTCAAGGAACGAGACCAGTGCGAAAGCAGCGCAACAGCCGTATAGACGCGGAATATCCTCTTCATCGACGAAGCCAGTCTGAAGAACGCCGGCGTCGTGACCACGGTCGACAATGCGTTGCCACATCTCGTCGTATAGCCATCCCTTCGCACCAGCGAGAACCAGCTGACCTTCAAATCCACGCTTTCGCATCAATTGAAATGCCGCGCACAGGCCTTCGATGTTCTTGTTCGGTTGCTGGGTGCCGAGGTAAAGCACGAAGCCATCATCGATGCCATACCGTTCCTTCAGGCGTGCAAGATCCTTGTCGCGGTCGACACTGGGTACCAAGGCTTCGAAGATCCCGTAACGGGTGACATGGATCCGATCCGGGTCGACGCCGAGCATGTTGACCATGTCGGTCTTCGAGAACTCGGAACCGGTGATGATGCTGTGGGCGCGGCGGGCTGATTGGGGGACAGTGGCTGCGCGTTCCTTCACCCACTCGGCGGGCAGACCTTCAGGTGCACGCAGGAATGCCAGGTCCTGGATAGTCACGACCCGGGCGGAGTTGCGAGTCGGTGGGATCAGGTCGAAGCCACCATGGAAGAGGTCATGCTTGCCGGCTGTCCACTCCGCCGGGACCTTCAACTTGCGCAGGATCTGAGGCGGGATGCGCGACACCTTGTGCCGCGGGATACGGGCCAACTCGCAGGTCTCACGCATCTTGTCGAGATGGTGGCCGCGGAAGAAGTTGAAATAGAGAGTTAATTCCCAATCGGCGGGCGCGACCTCTGGAATACCCCATAGTGTTTCCATGCCGTAACGGTAGGCACCACCCTTGTGATAACCCGAGAGGGCCATGGCGGTCGCATCGAAAAGGATCTTCATCGGTTGAGGGTGGCGGCGGTGCGGTAGGCGGCAAGTGTTTGCTGCGCACAACTCTGCCAAGAGAATTGGGCGGCGCGTTCAAGCCCGCGGCTACGGAGATTTTCGCAGAGCGCAGTATCGCCGTCGACGCGTTGCAGGAGTTCAGTCAGTCCATCGACGTCGTCGGGGTCGAAGAACTTGGCCGCGTCGGCGCCGACTTCAGGAAGGGCGCCGCGGTTCGAGCTCAGTACGACCGTGCCGGCAGCCATCGCCTCGATGAGGGGCATGCCGAATCCCTCGTAGCGCGATGGCGTGACCATGGCTTGCGCTCCACCAAGTAGTGGTGGTAAGTCTTCTTGATCGACGAAGCCCAGGAAGTGCAGGTGGTCACGCAATATGGGCAGGCTTTCAGCAACTTCACGGACATCATCAGCTTGCCAGCCGGCACGACCAGCGACGGCCAAATCAGCCTTGAGCCCTGCTTCAAGAGCTTGACCAAAGGCCCGCAGCAGCATCGGCAGGTTCTTCTTCGGTTCGACTGATCCCACGAACAAGAAATAGGGGCGCTTATCGAGGCCGAACTTGGAACGAACACGGTTTACAGCCGCTTCGTCTTGTCCTGCGCCGCGAAAGCTCTCGTCGATGCCGTGGTAGACCACACAAGTTCGCCCATGTGGCACCCCGAAGTGTTTCACCAGATCGGTGCGGGTGTGCTCGGATACGCAGACCCAGTAGTTGGCGCGCTTGGCCAAGTCTTC
>CAZJGH010000101.1:0-10231 GCA_964545405.1 uncultured Planctomycetales bacterium | reverse complement strand
GATCGCTATCGAGGATGGTGAACTCATCATCACCGATGGAGATGAGATCCAATCGTATCTCGAGGTGTCGAAGAACCTGAACGCCCTCTTCGAAAAGGGCTTCGGCATCTTCAGCAGCTTGTCCTTCGAAGCGCTGGATGGCGACAAGCACTCTTCGTTCCGCCTATACCTCCGTGGTGGCGGCCGGGTCATCTTCCGAAGAATCAACTAGCCGATGATGTATCCCAAGATTCTCCTGACCTTATTGTTCGGCATCTCGCTGCCCAACTGTCTCGAAGAAAAGGCCTGGGAGACGTTTCAATCCGGAACCGCGGAGCAAGTGGTCGAGGCATTGAAGTTTCTTCCTGATGAGACCGGCGTGAACACTGTTTCAGAAAATGGCACGACCCCATTGATGAATGCCGCAAGTCGCAATCCGAACCTGGGAGCGACTCTGGCCATCTTGGCGGCAGGTGCTGACCCGAACATCAAGAGCAATCAAGGTTTTACGGCCTTAGCATTCGCAGCCGCGAGCAATACTGCTGAGGTAGTGGAGGCGTTGATCGAGGCTGGCTCCCCGCTCGAGGAACAGGACCACGATTTCCGGACTCCGCTGAGTTGCGCGTCGCAGTTCACCAGCCATGCTGAGGTCATTACCGTTCTCGTTGCAGCCGGCGCAAACCTGGAAGCCACGGACAACAAGGGCAATACGCCGCTGATGAGGGCGGCGGCCTTGAACCCTGAGCAGGCTGTAATTGAAGCTCTGGTCAAGGCTGGCGCACGACTTGAAGCTACCAACGACTTGGGATGGACCGCGCTATTCCATGCCGCACGCAAGAGCCCGGACGGAGCCACGATTAGGTTCCTTATCGAAGCCGGGGCGGCGGTCGATGCGCGAAGCACCAGTGGACATACACCGTTGATGCTAGGAGCGGAGCGCAATGCCAACCCGGATGTGACTGCTGAGTTGATCGCTGGAGGTTCCGATGTGAACGCCTTTGAAGACCATCAATGGTCGCCGTTGATTATGGCAGCTAGGCGCAATCCGGAACCGATGGTGTTGGAGTTACTCCTGGAGGCAGGGGCTGATATCGAGGCAACGACTGAGCATGGTGTTACTGCCCTGATGATGGCTGCCTTTGAGAACACCAATCCAGATGTCCTGGTTACCCTGCTAAAGGCCAAGGCGAAGGTCAACACCAAAGACGTGGATGGCGTGAGCGCCCTCATTGCAGCTGCCTGGTCCCAATCGAACCCGAAAGTGATTGATGTCTTGGTCCGCTTCGGAGCAAACCTGGAACAACGCGCCGACGACGAAGGCACCGCACTCATGTACGCGGCGGCCATCAATCCAGAAGCCTCGATAGCACTGGCGCTTATCGAAGCTGGCGCGGACCTGGAGGCCAGGGGTGAGTTTGGCTTCACCCCGTTGATTTGGGCGGCAGAGCGTTCGCAAAGCAGCCAAGTCCTTCTTGCTGTCCTGGGAGCCGGCGCCAATCCGCTTGCTGAATCAGACGATGGCAAGCGGGCAATCGATTACGCCGCCGCCAACGAACACCTACAGAAATCGAAGGCCTTGGTCGTACTGCGTGAAGCCACCGCGGCAGCCCTACAGCGGGAACTTACCGAGTAGCTTGTCGACGTCGCCCTTCTCGGCGACGATGCGCAACGCTTCAGCCACTTGTTTGCGCAAGTGCTGCGGTGGGGTCGCGTAGACATCTTCGACCAGTGATTCCAGCGGTGGATCGCCAGTCGCTTCGGCACGTTTCACGGAACTATTTATCTGCGCAGTGAGATCGTCGTTGAGTTGCTCGAGATCGCCGTTCGAAAGCAGCTCGTGCTTGTAGAGATAGTTCTCGATCCGCGCGAGTGGATCACGCTTGGCCCAGTATTCGACTTCCTTCTCGTTGCGGTAACGAGTGGGATCATCCGAGCTGGAGTGACCGCCTTGCCGATAGCAACGCAAGTTGATCAGGCTCGGTCCCCCACCTGAGAGTGCGCGCTGGCGCGCTTCCTCGACCGCTGAGAAGACCGCGAACACATCCATGCCATCGACGTTTATGCCGGGCATGCCATAAGCGGCAGCCTTATCGCCATACGAACGCGCCGCAGTCTGCTTCGAGCTCGGCAGCGAGATCGCCCAACCGTTATCGATCACCATGAACACGACCGGTGCCTTGAAGACGCCTGCGAAGTTCATCGCCGAATGAAAACCGGAAGTGCTTGTCGCACCGTCGCCTGTATACGCAGCCACGACCTTGTTCTCGCCACGGCGCTGCATCGCCATCGCGGCACCGACTGCATGCGGCATCTGGGTTCCCAACACGCTCGACCAAGTCGGGAAGTTCGCTTCCTTGCATTGGAAGTGATTGGGCATCTGCCGCCCTTTGGCAGTGTCCTCGGCATTGCCGAACATGTGCGCGACATAGTCGTCCATCGACATGCCGCGCTGCAAGGTGACACCACCTTCGCGCAACGCCGAGAAGATCCAATCCTCCGCACTGAAGGCGGCGGCTGATGCATGGATAGCACCTTCCTGTCCCATCGAGGAACCGACGAAGCCCACGCGCCCTTGGCGCTGCAGCTTCATCATGCGATCGTCCATCAGTCGGGTAGTCAGCATCGCACGGTGGATGCCCATCAAGGCTTCATCGTCAGGATGCACACCCTTGAATGACTTCAGGAGTGCACTGCCATCCTCACGCATGGCTTTTTCGACACTTACGCCTTCGGGCTCTAGAACGCGCATGACCTTAGAGCAGCATCAGGCTTGGGTCCTCGAGCAACTCGCGAACGCGAACCATGAACCGCGCACCATCTGCGCCATCGACGATGCGATGGTCGATGCTGATCGACAAGTTCATCACCTGTGCAGCGACGATGTCATCGCCCTTGCAGCGTGGCATCTTGCGCATCGTGTGCACGCCCATGATCGCCACTTCCGGAAAGTTGATGATCGGCGTGGCCAGGATGCCACCGATGTTGCCGGCGTTGGAGATACTGAAGGTGCTATCGGCGAAATCAGCAGGCTTCAACTTGCCTTCACGAGCGCGACCAGCGATCTCCATCAGGTCAATGGAAAGCTGCATGATGCTCTTCTGATGGGCATCGTGCACCACTGGAACCACCAAACCGTTCGGGGTGTCGACGGCAATACCAAGGTTCACGTACTTCTTCTGCACGATCACGCCGCGCTCCTCATCCAACTCGGAGTTGAGCTGCGGGAACTCCATCAGCGCAAGGGCGGTCGCCTTCATGATGTAACCCATGTAGGTGATCTTCACGCCATGACGTTCGCCGACGAGTTTCGCGCGCGAACGTGCGGCCACCATCTCAGTGCAATCGACTTCCTCGACCAGCGAGAAGTGCGTCGCGGTGAACTTGGAACGCGACATGGCTTCTGCGGTCTTCCTGCGGATGCCGCGGAAAGGAATCTCCTCGGTCTCGCGCGCCCCGGCAACCTGTGGGTAGCTCGGCAGTGGTTTGTGAGCAGAAGGCGCGGGAGCGACCGGTGCTGATGGTGCAGGAATGGCTGACGCTGCCGGAGCAGTCGGTACAGCTGGAGCAACGGGTGCACCTTGTGCTGCACGCACATCTTCCGGCTTCACCCGTCCGTTAGGTCCGGAGCCGATGACTGTGGTCAAGCCCACCCCCATCTCGCGTGCCAAACGACGCGTTGCCGGTGCGGCAAGAACCTTACGGTTGGGGTCGGCGGGGACGACAGCAGCTGATGGAGCTGGGCTAGCTGCAGGTGCTGCGACCGGTGCTTCAACAGCTGGGGCAGCACTAGCTGCAGGCGCGTCAGCCACTGGAGCCGGAGCGCCGCGAGCACCGGTTGCGATCACGAAAATGATGTCGCCGACATTGGCGGTCTCACCTTCAGCGATGTTCACTTTGGCCAGTACACCTGAAACAGGAGCAGGGATCTCGACCGTCGCCTTATCAGTCATCACCTCGACGACCGGTTGGTCTTCGGTGACCTCACCTCCCTCTTCAACGATCCAGCGCACGATCTCGCCTTCATGTACGCCTTCGCCGATGTCAGGCAACGGGAACTCGAACATGCCGCCGCCGGCTGCAGGTGCAGCGGCCGGACTGGCCTCCGCTGGTGGTGCGGCAGGGACAGCGGGAGCAGCAGGTGCCGGCGCAGCTGCGGCATCAGCGTCGCCACCTTGTTCGATCACGAAGATCACGTCGCCGACATTGGCGACATCACCTTCGGCGAACCGATGTGAGCTGACGACCCCTGAACATGGCGCGGGGATCTCCACCGTCGCCTTGTCGGTCATCACCTCGACGACTGGTTCATCCTCTTGGACGCTGGCTCCTTCGGCGACGATCCATTGGACGATCTCACCTTCGTGGACACCTTCGCCGATGTCAGGTAATGGAAATTCGAGAGTACTCATGACAACAACCTCTAAAAATCGAGGACTTCTTCGATGGCGTCGAGAACGCGCCGGGCATCCGGCATGTAGTAGTTCTCGAGGGTGTTCGGGAATGGGGTGTCGAAGCCTGCGACGCGCTTGATCGGAGCCTCGATGGTCTCGATGGCCCGCTCCGCGATCAACGCCGAAAGTTCAGCGCCATAACCACAGAAACGCGGGGCTTCATGCACGATCACCACGCGACCGCAATCACGTGCGGCCTGCAGGACCCCTTCCTCATCCAAAGGCATCAAGGTGCGCAAGTCTACGACCCGGACATCCTTGTTGCGTGATTCCTTGACGCGCTTCGCGGCTTCGGTGCAGACCGGAACCATCGCGCCGTAGCAGAACACAGCGACATCGCCGCCTTCAGTGACGTTACGCGTCTTCGAAAGCTCTACTTCGTAAACCCCGCTCGGAACTTCCTCGCGGAAGGCGCGGTACAAAGCTTTCGGCTCCATGAACAACACTGGATCAGGGTCGTTGATCGAAGCGATCAGCAGGCCCTTGGCATCGTAAGGAGTACTTGGCACCACGACCTTGAGCCCAGGTGTATGGGCGAAGTATGCCTCGCCGGATTGCGAGTGATAAAGGCCACCCTTGATGCCGCCGCCGTAAGGGGTGCGGATCACCATCGGAACCGTGAACTGACCGCCGGAGCGGTAGCGGATCTTGGCGGCTTCGGAGACGATCTGGTCGAAGGCTGGGAAGATGAAATCCTGGAACTGGATCTCGCACACCGGCTTGAGGCCATTCATGGCCATGCCGATGCCTGCACCGATGATGCCGTCCTCACTCAGTGGAGTATCGAAGCAACGATCCTCGCCGAATTCGGCAGTGAGCTTCTCGGTGGCCAGGAACACGCCGCCTTTCGGCCCGACGTCTTCGCCCATCACGAGAACGGAATCATCTTCCTTCATGATCGAGCGCAGGCCGTCGTTGACGGCTTGTACTAGGGTGAGTTCGGTCACAGTGGGAATTCTCCTTTCTCGTTAACGGCTTCGTCGCGTTCAGCGTGGTGTTTGATGCACATCTCCATCTGGCTTTCCAGGTGAGGCGGCATGTTCTCGAATACATCCGTGAAGATCGTGCCTAGCACGGGGCGCGACTTCGCATTGGCGGTCTCGGCAGCGAGCTTGATCTCGTCAGCCACTTCAATCTCCATTGCTTCCGCGGCTTCATCAGTCAGATGACCTTCCGCGATCAACCATTTGCGCAGCCGCTTCAAGGGGCAGCGCTTCGTCCATTTCTCGACCAGTTTCGGATCGACGTAACGAGTCGGATCATCCGAAGTCGAGTGCCCGCCTAAGCGGAAGGTGTATGCCTCGATCAGCGTCGGGCCCTTGCCCTCACGTGCGCGCTTGGTCGCATCCTTCACTGCCTTGTAGACCGCTAGCGCGTCGTTACCGTCGACCCGAATGCTGGGAATCCCGTAGGCCTGCCCCTTGATCGCATAGGTCTCGGAGGCGGTCTGCTTGTCGGTGAAGCAGCTGATCGCGAACTGGTTGTTCTGACAAAGGAACACTACCGGAGCGTTCATCACGCCAGCGAAGTTCAAGCCAGAGTGGAAACCACTGGAGCTGGTGGTGCCCTCACCGAAGGTGGTCAGGACAACGCCATCTTCACCGCGCTTCTTCATCGCCATCGCCATGCCGACGGCCTGTGGTATCTGGGTACCTAGCGGCGAGGATATCGACAGGAACTGGATAGGGTCGGTGAAGGTGAAGTGCACCGGCATCTGACGGCCGATGGCGTTGTCTTCACAATTGCCGAACATGTTGTCGAACATCTTCTCCACCGAAATGTCGTGGTAGAAGAGCATCGCGAAATCGCGATAGTAAGGAGCGAAGATGTCGCGCTTGGGATCCATCGCCGCGGCAGCGCCGGCCGAAACGGCTTCGATGCCAAGGTTCGGGATGGAGAACCCGATTCGCCCGGTCCGCTGCAATTTCATGCAGCGATCGTCGAACGCACGGGTCTGGACGATGGATCGGTACATCTGCAGCAACACCTCGCGCTTAAGACGCGGGGCCTTGCCGACTTTGGTGCCGGTCTCATCGATGATCTGGAAGAGTTCAGACATGCATTGCTTCGCGGCTCAGCATGAAATGCTCGGCCGCCTTGTAAGAGGAACGCACCAACGGGCCTGAGGCGCAGTAGGCGAAGCCGAGCTCCTGCTCAGCCACGACCTTCCACTGCTCGAACTTCTCAGGGGTGACGAACTCCTCGACGGCGAGATGCCGCTTGGTAGGTTGAAGGTATTGCCCAAGAGTGAGGATCTCGACCCCAACCTCGCGCAGGTCCACCATGGTCTGGTGGATCTCAGAATCAGTCTCTCCAAGGCCGAGCATGATCGACGACTTGGTAACGACTTGCGGGCGGTAACGCTTGGCTTCACGCAGCACATCCAAGGTTTGAGCGTAGGTCGCACGGACATCGCGTACGCGGCGATGCAGACGTTCGACGGTCTCGATGTTGTGGGCGAAGACATCGAGCTGCGCATCGCACACCGTCTGGATGCAGTCAGCTCGACCTTGAAAATCAGGAGTCAGCGCCTCAACCAGCAAATCCGGCCGCCTCTCCTTGAGAGCGGAAATGGTGGCCGCGTAATGACCCGCACCAAAGTCCGGCAAGTCGTCGCGGTCAACGCTAGTGAGCACGATGTAGCGCAGATCTGGAATATCAGCACCAGAGGCGACTTTCGCGGGCTCTTCGCTATCGATCCAACCTCGAGGATTGCCCGTCTTGACCGCGCAGAAACGGCAGCCACGTGTGCAGGTGTCGCCCAGAAGCATCACTGTGGCGGTGCCGTCAGCCCAACACTCACCCTGATTGGGGCAGCGAGCCTCTTCGCAAACAGTGTACAAGCTCCTTTCTCTCAAAGACTTACGCAATCCAGCCACGGCGCTGCCGGTGGGCAGTTTCATCTTCAGCCAGGATGGTTTTGGTTCTTGCACAGTGCTCAGAGAGAAAACATGAATCAAAGATTATAGCTACGCCTAAGACAAGGCCGCCTTAAATCAATTCGGCAATATTGCCGAACCTCCTGAAGATGAAATTATGTCCTCTGGGAGATTGCTTTTTACTGTGCTAATCTCCTAAGCCATGCTCCCACGGCTTCTCCCCCTCGCGCTATTAATTAGTAGCGTTACTTTGAGCCCCCCCACTTTCTGTCAGACCGTGGGAGGCGGCTGGCCGACCTTCCACCAGCTTCAAAGTGATGCGGCTGGCTACGCGCGAGCAGCTTGCCGAGTGGAGGACCTTGATGCCGACATGGTTGCCGACTTCGCCGTTGGCCTGCCGTTCTTCACCACCATCAATGGCACCGAGGCCGGAGCCGTGCGGTTCTACTCCGGCGCTACAGGAACCCTAATTCGGACCACCTACGGAGCCAGCAACTTCGAACACTTTGGCCAAGCAATCGTCGGACTCGGCGACGTCAACAATGATGGAGTTGGCGATTACCTGGTTGGCGCCCCAGAAGGTGAAGTCGGCGGCTTGCTGCAAGCCGGCTCCGTGTTCCTGTTCTCAGGCGCTGACGGCAGTCAGATTCTGCGGATTGATGGCAGCCATGCCAACGGCCTATTCGGCTTCGCGGTCGCTAATGCAGGTGACTTGGACAGGGATCTGAGCGATGACTTTCTGGTTGGCGCACCCGGCAACTCCCCGAACGGCCTTAACGGCGCAGGCCAAGTCTTCGCCTACTCTGGTGCTACTGGAAGCCTTCTGGCCAGCTATTCCGGTGAGGCGGCTGGCGATTCATTCGGCATATCCGTTGCCGGCGCTGGCGACGTCAACCACGACCTCTTCTTCGATGTCCTGGTCGGTGCCGCGACCACTGACGTGAACTTCCGCTCCAACTGCGGATCGGCGATCGTGTTCTCAGGCCAGGATGGCGGAGTACTTTGGCGCGCCAACGGCCAAGCCACGGATGATTATTTCGGTCATTCGGTCGCGGCTGCCGGCGACCTTAATCGCGACGGCCATGCCGACATCATCGTCGGAGCCCCAGGCGCAGACCCCCATAACTTGGCGTTCGCCGGTACGACTCTGGTCTTCTCCGGCTCTGACGGCAGCCTGATGTTCCAACTTGATGGCCTGGCAGCCAGTGATGGCCTAGGTACGACTGTCGCCAATGCTGGTGACGTAGATGGCGACACGGTTAATGACATCGTTGCCGGTGCGCCTGAGGCCAATTTCCATGGTGGATATGTCGCAATCTTCTCCGGCTCTGATGGTTCGCTGATGAACATTCGCGACGATTCCCCTTGGCCATCACAACTCGGATTCGCGGTCTGTGGCTTGGGCGACCTGAACAATGACGGTCGCAGCGAGGTACTGGCCACGGCTCCGTACGTCACGCCGACCGCACTCGCCGACAGTTACGTCTATGTCTATGGGTTCAATCCATACCTGACCAGCGACCGCAGTGAGTTATCGGATAGCGTCGGCGGCACTGTCCTGTTCTCGATCGACTTCCCAACTACGGTCGGCAACAACCCGTACAAGCTGCTCGGCACCAGCAGTGGCACCGGCTCGACATCAATCGGCGGCATCGATGTGCCGCTCACTCCGGGCGGCCTCGTTTGGGATTCACTCGCATCCAACTCACCGCCACCGGTCTTCACCAATGCCAGCGGCATGTTGAACGCCGACGGCAATGCAAGTTCCCTACTGAGCTTGCCTGCTGGTGTCGCCAGCGCCCTGATCGACACCGACATTCATTTCGCCGCCCTCGCTTTCCAGCTGCCGTCGACCGGCCTGGCCTCATCGTCAGCAGTCTCATTGAGGATATTGCCATGAGAACTATCTACGCCATCTTCGCTTCAGCGACAGCATTGCTCGCTGGCCCCTTATTCGCTCAAGAGATCGGAGGTGGCTGGAGTACCAGCTATGACCTCGACGGAGCGCCGGGTGATCACCTGGGTAATGCGGTCGCGATCGTCGGCGACCTCGATGGCGATGGTTGTGACGATTTCATCGTCGGCGCCGAGAACACCAGTAACCAAGGTGCGATCTGGGGTGGTGCAGCCGGCGTCTACTCGGGTGCGACGGGCTCGATCATCTATAGCTTCATCGGACCGGCCAACAACGCCCAGTACGGGCATAGCGTTTGCGACCTCGGCGACGTCGATGGCGACGGCGTCAGTGATTTCGCCATCAGTGCGCTGCGAGCCGCGCTCAGTTTCCCGCAAGCCGGTGCGGTCTATGTCTACTCAGGAGCCACCGGAACCCAACTGCATCGCTTCGATGGCAGCTCCTCGTTCATGGCCCTCGGCGCGGTGGTCACCTCGGTCGGCGACATCGATGGCGATGGCTTCGCTGACATCATGGCCTCAAGCGAGAACGGGTCATCCGGCAATGGTGCTGTCTATGTGTGGTCGGGTGCCAGCGGCAACCTGCTCTTGAGCATCGATGGCCCACAGTCTGGCTCCAAGTTCGGATCTTCGCTATCCGGACCAGGTGACATTACCGGCGATGGCGTACCTGACATCCTGGTCGGTGCCCCCAACATCACCAGCGGCGGCTTGAGTGAAAGCGGTGCGGTGATGATCTTCTCCGGTGTCAACGGCAACCTCGCCACCCAATTGGATGGCAGCATGGTGCGCGAGCATTTCGGAGCCTCGGTATCTGGAGTCGGCGACATCGACAGTGATGGCATCGCTGATTTCATCGTCGGGCAACCGGGTCTGGGGCCAATCCACGACCTCAACTATGGTGGCGCCACCATCTACTCCGGCCAGTCCATGAATACGCTGCATCACTTCGATGGCGACGAGTTCTTCGCCGAAGTCGGATCAGGCGTAGCTGGCATCGGCGATTTC
>CAZJGH010000100.1:0-10248 GCA_964545405.1 uncultured Planctomycetales bacterium | reverse complement strand
GTGAGGGATCTCAGGAAGGACGAGGACTAGTTCCATGATGGATCTTCAGGAGTTTGATCAGCGTTTGGCCAGCTGCGCCCGACGGAGTGCTGCTTCTCGAACTCGGCCAACACCAGTTTGACGCGCTCAAGTGGATTCAGTTCGCAATAGACTGCCAGTTTACGCTCGATGCTGATCGGTAAGTGAACCAGCAACACATCAGCCAGGTAGTTGACGCTTAGCTCTTCGGCTCCTTGCGGTGTGGTGTCGGCCAAGCTTGAGATGGCTGCAAGCAGGCCAGAATGCGCAGCTTCGGCATCGCCTGGAGCGATGGTATGCTCTGTCTGCGGCTCGAGTTGTACGATCCGATATGGCTTCTCGCTTGGTTGTTCATCAACCACAACCGCACGACACTTGCCGCGCAAGACAATGTTGAAGTTGCCTTGGTCATCCTGGTGGTGTTGCAGGATCTCGCCGATGCCAACCACGTTAGCGACCGGTGGGTTCTCGAAGTATTCATCCTCCCATCCTGGCAGCAGGGCGCCCAGGGCCATCTCGCGCTTCTCGCTGGCGAGCAAGTCGACCATCAGTTGCACATAGCGAGGCTCGAACAAATGCAATGGGATCATCGCATTTGGGTACAGCAACAAGTTAGGCAGCGGGAAGAGAGGCAACTGGCAACTCACACGACCACCATGTTCTGGGCGAAGGCATCGAGGCTTTCGCGAATGGTGGCTGTAGGGAGTTGATAGCAAAGGTCATCGAGAAGGTAGCGACGGAAGAATTCCTCATCCTTGCCGAAGCTGCCTGCAGCAGCAGCGGCCATCGCCTCACGCGTGGCCATTCCCCGCGTGGCGGCATCAGTAAGGCAAGATTCCAGGCCACCCAATTCGAATTCAGGGCGAAGAATCCAGCCAGCGAACACGAAGGGGAGACGGGTAAGTTGCTGCCACGACACGCCTAAATCAATGACTTTCCAGTCGGGCTGCACTGAAGTCGCAAGTATGGCTGGATCGCCGATCAACTGCACGGCATCGACGCCAAATGCAAGTGCATCACCGAAGGGGTCGTCTCCAGGAACTTCGTGGCGCACCGCGTTGATGGCACCATTCCCGGCCAGGACGATTCCAGCTAAGGCTCGACCGGTGCGTGAATGCGGATCGGCATACCAGGAGTTGACCCCGGACAAGTCATCGATTCCCGGACGCAGGAACAAGAGCACGGAACGGATCGGGCCGTCGGAGGCGATGACAGGTCCCTCGTGCCAGAAACTCAATTCACTTGCGCCAAGCGTGATGGCAGAACTGGCCAAAGCGACATCGAGATAGCCGCAGCGAAGGCCCTCCGCCAACTCCGCGGGCGGAGCGACGACTAAATCTATTTGATCGTGGTCGAGCAAGCCATCAGTCAACGGCTGCGCTACCAGATAGGGGACCGTACCGACGCGCCATCTGCGTCCGATACTCATCTATACGCAGAGCTCCTCGACCGGGTCGCCGTCGGAGAAATCGTTGATGACTTCATAGACTGTATTGCGTTCCACCGGCACGCGCCCGGCTTGGCGAATAAGGCGGTGGATATCAGCGCGAGTAAGGACTTCAGGGGTGCTGGCACCAGCATCGTGGTAGACCTTCTCCTGGGAAACGGTGCCATCCAGGTCATCGGCGCCCATCGACAAGGCGGTCTGGGCCACGGCCAAGCCGGTCATGATCCAGTAGGCCTTGATATGCGGGATGTTGTCGAGGAACAGACGCCCGATCGCGATGGAGCGCAAGCGTTCGATCGGACTTGGAATCGGTAGATGGCTCAGTTGCGGGGTGTTATCCGGGTGGAATGCCAGCGGGATGTAGGTCTGGAATCCGCCCGTGTCATCCTGCAGTGCGCGCAGTCGGTCAAGGTGATCGACCCTCTCTTCCAAGGTCTCGGTCATGCCGTAGAGCATCGTGCAGTTGGTCTTGAAACCATACTCATGAATGCCGCGCGCCAACTCGAGCCAGCGGTCGGCCGACATCTTCTTGGGATAAAGCTGCTGACGAACTCGCTCACTGAAGACCTCAGCTCCACCGCCAGGCATCGAGTCCAAGCCGGCTTCCTTCAGCTCGTCAAGGACCTCCGGCAGCGGCTTGTTGGCGAGGCGCTCGATCTCGTCGATCTCGACCATGGTGTAGGCCTTCACATGGATATCCGGCCTCGCCGCCTTGGCCGCGCGCAGGATCTCAAGGAAGTAGTCGTACTTCAGCGCTGGCCACACGCCAGCCACCATGTGCACTTCAGTGGCCTCCGGGTTGGCTGCACTGAGTGCCTCGCCGACTTGTTCAGGCGACATGCAATAGGCTCCATCATCGCCCGGGCGGCGCTGGAAGGCGCAGAATCCACAGAACTGATTGCACCAGTTGGTGTAGTTGACGTGGATATTGACGTTGTAGAACGCCACATTGCCGTGTTTGCGCTCGCGGACCTCATTCGCCAGCAGGCCGAGCAGGGCTACGTCATCGCTTTTGTACATCGCCAGGCAATCTGCCGTGGTCAGGCGCTCCTTGTCCAGCACCTTGGTGGGAATGCCCTGCAAGCCCGTAGCGGCGGCGCGTTTTTCAAGGGCTTCGAGAGGTAGGTCCATGGCTTCATTGTATTCCCTCGCTAATGGGGTTGTTGCATCGAGAAAACGGTCATTCCACGTTAGAATTCCCCTCGTCATGCCTCTAGACCTCGACGCGGCCGCCACCATGCTTGGAGTTAGCTCCAGCACCGTGCAGCGCTGGGCTCGTCAAGGACGCCTAGGCGTGATGCGCCCCAGCGGTGAGTTCCGTTTCCAAGAGAAGGAATTGCTCAAATGGGCCCGTAACCAAGGATTGCGATTACCGACCAAAGGGTCATCACGCCGACGTCCTGCAGTAGTCGATCCTGATTCCTTCCCCCTCAGTACGGCGCTAGATCGCGGTGCGATCCTGCATCAGGTGCCAGGTGTTTCGCCGGGGGAGGTGTTGTCGAACCTGGTCGAGTTGGCCCCGCTGCCGGAGGCCAGCGATCGATTGGCCTTACTTGAGCAGTTGCAAGCGCGTGAAGCTCTGGCTTCGACCGCGTTGACCGATGGTGTCGCCTTGCCGCACCCGCGTACTCCAAGCACCGCATTCGTCACCGAGCCGATGCTGGTGATCGCGATGCTCGAACAGGAAGTCGATTGGCACGCGCTCGACAACAAGCCAGTGCATACCGCAGTCTTGTTGCTGAACCCATCTCCGCAAGAGCATCTGCAGGTCTTGTCGCGTTTGGCATTCGTGATGCGCGAACCGACCTTCCCGCGTGCGCTGGTCGGCCGGGTCGACCCCGAGACCTTGCGCCGATTGGTAAATCGTCTTGAGGGCAAGACAGTCGAATGAAACGCGACACCGTTTTCCGCACCCGCGGTGCTCGACGTGAACCTTGGCAGTTAGCTGCGGCAGCAGTCGCTGTAGGTATCGCAAGTGCCGGCGTAGCTGTTGCATTGCGCAGTGGAGTGCATTGGTTGTTCGATGCCCTGGAACCCTTGCGCCAGGTGTGGTGGGGCATGTTGCTGTTGCCAGCCGCCGGCGCGATGCTCGGCGTCTTCATCATTCGCGTGATATTCAATGAACCTGGCGGCCATGGAGTGCCGGCGGTGTTGGAAGCCGTCACGCGCAAGGCTGGCCATATGCGCAGTCGCTCGATAATCAGCCGCCTGTTAGGCAGCCTGGTCAACATCGCATCCGGTGGTTCAGCCGGACTCGAGGGTCCGATCGTATACAGCGCCGCAGCAGTCGGAAGTTCAGTGGCGGGTTCGATGCGGGTCGCGGAACGTCAACGTGTGCTGTTGTTGGCTTGTGGAGTTGCCGGTGGCATCGGCGCGATCTTCAATGCGCCACTGACCGGCATGATCTTCGCGATGGAAGTCGTGTTGGCGGAATGGACCTTGGGTGCACTTTTGCCGATCGCGGTCTCTGCGACGGTGGCCACTGAGTTGGGCCGCTTGGTGATGGGGTCGGAAGGTGCGTTCCAGGTCTCTACCCTGATGGAATGGGGAGGCATCGATCTTGCGGCATCGGCAGTGCTCGGCGGCTGCGCTGGATTGCTGTCGGTCGCGCTGGTGGTGATGATCTTCAGCGCGGAGCGCTTTACCCGGCGCCTCAAGGTCGGGTTCATGACCGCCAAGCTCGGAGTGGTCGCTGGGCTTGGCGGACTTTGCGTCGGCATGCTCGGTTGGATCGAACCAGGCGCGATCGGTGAGGGCTATGAAGCGGTGACTTCGGCCCTAAGCGGCGAGTTGGTCGCCGGCGGCGCACTGCTGCTGTTCCTGTTCATCAAGCTTCTCGCCACCACGATCACCCTCGGCAGCAATTCTCCAGGCGGCATCTTCGCCCCTTCATTGGTGCTCGGTGCACTGTTGGGTTACGGCTTCGGTGGGTTCCTGCAGTGGCTGTTCCCTGAAACCGGCTTCGCCTCTCCATCCTTCTTCGCCTTGGCCGCGATGTCCGGCCTGATCGCCGGTTCCATGCAAGCGCCGTTCACGGGCATCATGCTGGCGTTGGAGACTACCAACGGTTGGAACGGAACCCTGCCGCTGATCATGGTCTCGGTCGTGTCGGTGTTGGTCTCGCGCACATTCCTGCGTCACAGCTTCTACACCTGGGAACTTGCCGAGCGTGGCGAGCTGATGCGCCCCGGGTCTGACAGTCGCATCTTGGCTGAGATGAGTGCCGGTGAGATGATGGACAGTGAAGCCGTCACCATCAACACTGGGCAAAGCCTCGATGACTTGGCGCGTATGCTGCCGACTACGGTGCGTAACCACTTCGCCGTGATCGACGAACAACAGAAGCTGGTCGGCATGCTCGACCTCACCGCGCTGCGTGGCGTGATCTTCGACGAGGCGCTGCGCCGAGTAACACCGGTGGATACGGTCATGGATGACGACGTCACTGCCATCAAGGACAATCAAGACCTGCTTGGCGCCATGGAAGTGTTCGAGGAATCGGGGGCTTGGGTGCTTCCGGTCATCGATGCCGAAGGCCGGTTCCTCGGTACCTTGTCGAAGTCCACCTTGTTCGACCGCTACCGCACCGAACTGATCGTGCAGACCGCCGACCATCGCGTTTGACCCTATCCGCCGCACCATGATTCGCATCGCTCTGCTGTTCTCTCTCCTTTTTTGCGGTGTTGCCGATGGGGCGCAGGAGCCGGATGAGGCCAAGCTGAGCCTGCTCATCATCCAGACGGATGAGCACAACTTCCGCACTCTAGGTTGCTACCGCGAGTCCTTGGCACCTGAACAGGCGTTCATGTGGGGGCCAGATGCCGTGGTCACCACGCCCAACATCGACCGCCTCGCCGCGGAAGGGGCACTGTGCACCAGCTTCTATGCGACATCGCCGGTCTGTTCACCATCTCGAGCAGCAATGGTCTCCGGTCGTTATCCGCAGAACACTGATGTCGTCGCCAACGACATCCCACTGTCCGATGAAGTGGTGACTTTCGCCGAACTCCTGCGCCGCCAAGGTTGGCAGACCGGCTTCGCTGGCAAGTGGCATCTGGATGGCAAGGCCAAGCCTGGGTGGGAGCCGTCGCGAGACTTCGGATTTTCGGACAACCGTTACATGTTCAATCGCGGTCACTGGAAGCAGTTCATCAACAGCACTGATGGGCCTGCGGTCAAGGCCATCGATGACAAGGGTAAGCCGACTTATTCGATCGATGGTGCTGACCATGTCTCATTCTCTACCGATTTCCTGACCGACCGCACGATCGAATTCATCAACGCCAACAAGGATGAGGCGTTCTGTTTCATGTTGAGCTTGCCCGATCCGCACGGCCCGGACACGGTGCGGCCTCCTTACGACACCATGTTCGAAGGGCAGTCGTATGAGCTTCCGCGCACCTTCGACGTCACCAAGGACAATGCTCCTTCATGGGCGAAGCCACAGGGTAGGTTCCAGGATATGGCGCGTTACTTCGGCATGGTGAAGTGCATCGATGACAACGTCGGCAGGATAGTTGCGGCCCTCGAGGAACAGGGCATCCTCGATCGAACCATCATCGTCTTCACCTCTGATCACGGTGACTTGCGTGGCGAGCATCACCGCCAGAACAAGGGTGTCCCATATGAAGGATCGGCCAAGGTGCCGTTCGTGATCCGTGCTCCTGGTTTGATCCCGGCAGGAAGGAAGGTACCCGAAGCATTGGGGATGGTGGATTTCCTGCCTACGGTGCTGGGCTTGATGGGGGTGCCGACCGCTGGCCTCGAGGATGGCCGTGATGCCGGAGATTTATTCCGCGCCGACGTCACCTCCACCGATTGGCGGGATGTCGCGATCCTGCGCCAAGCCGGTCGCAACAGTGAAGGTTGGCTTGCGGCGGTGGATCAGCGTTACAAGCTGGTGGTCGCACCGGCGGAACAGCCGTGGCTCTTCGACCTGCAGCAGGATCCCGATGAGTTGACCAACTACTTCACCGATCCGGCAAGCCAAGCGGCAGTAGCGCGGTTGGCCAAGGAGCTGATCGAGTACGGAACCCTTCAAGATGACATCTATTCGCGAGTTCCAGATGTACAGGAGGCACTGCAGAAGGCAGCTGGTGCCAGCGACCGACGGCCCAACATCGTGCTGATGATGGCGGAAGACATGTGTCCAGACTTGAGTTGTTACGGCAACCAGGCAGTTCACACCCCGCACCTCGACAGGTTGGCATCACAAGGGGTTCTCTTCTCGCGCGCCTTCACGACGTCGCCGGTCTGCTCACCGTCACGCTCCGCCATCATGTGTGGAGTTCATCAGAACTCGATCGGTGCACACCAACACCGCACCGAGGACAAGGTCGGGCTGCCCGACGGGGTGAAGACCATCGTGACCCAGCTGCGCGAGGCCGGTTACTTCACCATTCTCGGCGGATTGGGGGGAGCGAAGACCGACTTGAACTTCACCGTGCCAGCGGAGAAGTTCTTCCATACTCGGAAGTGGAAGGAGCGGCCTGACGGTGTCCCGTTCTTCATGCAGCTCAGCTTTTCCAACACCCACCGCAAATGGAAACGCGACCCTGAGCGCCCGATCCCCGGAAGCGCAGTCGAGGTGCCACCGTACTATCCGGACCTGCCCTTGGTGAGGAGGGACATAGCCAACGGCCTCGAGGAGATCCAGAAGATGGATCGTTTGGCTGGCAAGGTCCTGCAGCGTCTCGAGGACCAGGAGCTGCTCGAGAATACATTGGTGATCTTCATCGGTGACCATGGTCGCTGCCAAGTGCGTGGCAAGCAGTTCCTCTACGATTCAGGCCTGCATGTTCCGTTGCTGCTCAGTTGGCCGGGCAGGATATCCCCTGGGCAAGTGCGTGATGACCTGGTCTCAGCGATAGACGTCAGCGCCGCGATTCTCGCAGCGGCCGGAGTGGAGCAGCCGTCTTATCTGCATGGTCGCGACTTGCTTGATCAGGGCTTGGCTCCACGTGAGTTCATCTTCGCCGCGCGCGACAAGATGGATGACACTCATGACGCCATGCGTGCAGTGCGCAGCGACACCCACAAGTACATCCTCAACCTGATGCCGGAGCGCGCGTATTGTCAACTCAACCGCTACAAGGAAAATTCCTATCCGGTGTTGGCCTTGCTCAACGTGATGAACATTAAGGGGGAGTTGAATCCGGTCCAAGCCGCGTTCATGGCTTCCTCCAAGCCCGCGGTCGAGCTTTACGACCTACGTTCCGATCCTTTCGAGACCAACAACTTGGCTGGTCAACCGCAGGTCGCGGAGGTCGAGGAAGAGTTGAGGTTGGAGCTGCAGCGGTGGCGCGAACGGATCAACGACCAGGGAGTCAGTCCCGAATTCCGCGGCGGTGGCTGGCCGGCGAACTATCCGACCAGGACCTTGGATGAATGGCAACAGCTGCTCGAGGAATGGGAGCAGCAACTGCTTGCCGCCGGCGACTAGTCGAGGGCAGTCACTTGGCGTCGGATTTCTTCTTGCCGTGTTTCGCGGCGCGGTCCTTCTCGTGCAAGGTGCGGTCGCCCCAATTCCCGACTCGCACAGGTTCATGCGCCTCTTCCGCGTATCCGATCAACCTCTCAAGGACTTCAGCCTGAGTGGCGGCCAGGTCGGTGGTCTCGGCGATGTCGGTGCTCAAGTCGTACAGTTCCCAAGCGGCGTTCTTCTTCGGCCGCACGGCCTTCCAGTCGCGCTGCCGAACGGCCACCTGGTAGCCCAATTCCCAATACAAGTACTGGTGCTGCGCTTGCGCGGTTTGACTGTTTGTTCCGAGCATCTCCGGCATCATCGAGATCCCATCGATATCAGCTGGAGGAACGACTCCGGCGAAGTCCGCGAAAGTCGGCAGGATGTCGGGGAAGTAGCCAAGGTGGTCGCTCACCCGACCGCCTTCGACCTTGCCAGGCATGTAGGCGATGGCTGGGATGCGTAGACCACCCTCATAGACCTTGCCCTTTTGTCCTCGGAAGGCGACACCTGTCAACGGGTTCACGTTGGGCCCATGAAATCCGCGTGGATGCTCCGGATCACGGAAGTAATCCTGTCCTCCGTTATCGCCAGTGAAGACGATAAGGGTGTTGTCGCTCAAGCCGAGTTCCTTAAGCAGACTGCGCAACTCGCCGACCTGGCGATCGAGCATGGTCACCATCGCCGCATAGCGTCGCGCTGGTTCTGGCCAGTCCTTATCGCGGTAGAGCGGCCACGCCGGATCCGCATCGGGAATGTCGAACATGCCGTGCGGCGGAGTCACCGGCAGATAGCAGAAGAACGGCTGCTCTTGGTTGTCGCGGATGAACCTCTTGGCGGCGTCGAAGATCTCGTAATGGGCGTAAGTCTGGCCTTCACGTCCGCCACTGTTGCCCGGCAAGACTATCTCCTCACTGTTGTGCAGGATGTACTCGGGGTAATAGGTGTGGGCATGAACCTGATCGTAGTATCCGACGAAGGTATCGAACCCATGCTTCTCAGGGACGCCACTTGAACCACGTCCGCCGCATCCCCATTTGCCGAAGCCGCCGGTCGCATAGCCGGCTTGCTTCAACACCGAGGCGATAGTCTCCTCCTCGGCGCGTAATGGAGTGCCGCCGCCGTTGCTTCGCACCGAGGTATGGCCGGAGTGCTTGCCGGTCAGCAGGCTGCCGCGGGTGGGGGCGCAAAGTGGGGAGCCTGCGAGCAGTTGGGTGAAGCGCACACCTTCGGATGCGAGTGCATCGATGTTCGGCGTCTGGATATTCGGGTGCCCCATGCTCGACAGTTCGTAGTAGCCGAGTTCGTCGGCGACGATGAACACGATGTTGGTCGGGGACTCGTCCTCGGCCTTGGCCCGAGTCTGCAGCTCAGCACGAACGCCGCGCTTGCTCTTCTTCAGGTTTCGCAAGGTAGATGCCATGCGTGCGGCCCTCTGCGGATGCTCGGCGATGATGTCGCTCTGCTCACCGGGGTCGACGCTCAGGTCGTACAGCTGGTTCTTAGCTTTCTTGCCGCGCCCTTCGATGAACTTCCATTCGCCTTCACGCATGGCGATCGGTCCGGCCTCCTCGATGGTGACCTGCAGTCCGACCGGATCAGTTCCCAATATCGCAGCGAGGTTGTCGCGACTGTCGATCGCTTGGTCAGGGCTCAGCTCGATACCCAGTAGGTTCGCGAAGGAGGCAGTGAAGTCGATCTGATTGACGAGAGCCCCGGAAACCCCAGGCTGCACCTGCTCTGGCCAGCGGACGATCAATGGCACGCGGGTGCCGCCCTCATAGATCTGATACTTGCCGCCACGGTAGGGGCCTGAGGCATCATGTCCACGATCGACTTCCTTGGTCGAGGTCCGGACGGTGGTGCCGTCGACATAACCATCGTCGTAGACCGGGCCATTGTCGCTGGAGAAGATGACGATCGTGTCGTCGGCCAGGCCAAGTTCATCCAAGGCTTCCAGGATCGCACCGGTACTCCAGTCGAGTTGTGCCATCGCGTCGCCGCGATAACCGCGACCGGTTGTGCCCTGGAACCGAGGGTGAGGCGTTCGCGGGACATGGATGTCCTGGGAAGAGAAGTACAGGAAGAACGGCTGGTCCCGGTCACGCTCGCCCAACCAAGCCTTGGCGCGCTCGACGAACATGTCCGCCATGGTCTCGTCATCCCAAAGTGCCGACTGGCCGCCCCACTGGAAACCGATACGACCGATACCGTTGATCACCGAATTGTCATGCCCATGACTGCTCGGGTAGTAGGTCATGGCCTCGGGATTGACCTTGCCATCTGGATAGGTAGAGCCGGTGAATCCCTCAGGTGCCTG
>CAZJGH010000099.1:0-10249 GCA_964545405.1 uncultured Planctomycetales bacterium | reverse complement strand
ATGATCGCTGGTGGAGTGTGGTTGTGGGTCGCTGGGCTAGTCGTAGCGCAGACAACCGGCCGCACCGACTGGTCGCCGCTCAGTGGTTTAGCATTGATCGCCATCGCCATCATGATGGGGATCCTCGGCACCGACAGTTCATCGATCGTTCCGGCGGTGACCGTCGGTGCTGCGATCTGCGTAGCTACTTCCATGTGCGCCGACATGATGGCGGACTTGAAGACCGGTTACCTGGTCGGCAGTCGACCGGCGAAGCAACAGGTCGCGCAGATCCTCACCTGCTGGATTGGTCCAGCGATCGCCGTCGCGACCGTGGTCTTGCTGTGGAAGGCATACGCCTTCGGCCCAGATCAATCAGGTGTGTTGTTCGAGCGCGCGCAACTCGCCGGCGGCACTGCCCTCGAGGCATACCAAGAGGCCGGCGGTACCGCCGACAAGCTGCCGGATGGAGTCCCTGAGCTCGGGGCGCCGCAAGCTGGCGCGCTTGAGTCAGCCATCAAGATCGTGCAGTCAGGAGATGTGCCGCTAGGCAAATACATCGCTGGCGCGATCGTCGGAATCCTGGCCTCGTTGCTCATCTCGCCAGGTATCGGTGTGATGGTCGGCTTGTCCCTGTACCTGCCCTTCGAATACATGGCGGTATTCGGCATCGGTGGCATCATCGCCCTGCTTCTGGCGCGCTGGAAAGGCGCCCATTGGACTGAAGATAAGGGTGTGCCGGTCGCGGCCGGCCTCATCGTCGGTGACGCTCTCGTCAACATCCTCTACGCCATCAAGGATGTGGCGCAATCGCTGTAAAGGAGAATGAAATGAAGTACATCGCACAAATCCTTTTCATCGGCGGCTTCTGCTTGGCGACCGTCGGGGGTGCCGGTTTCGCGGACCCGATCGAACCCAGTGCCATGATGATGTTCGGCGTCGGCTTGGCACTTTGCCTGATCGGAGGCCTGTACCTGCGTCGCGCAGCTCACGCCGAAGCTCATGAACAGGCCGTTGACGGCATCAGTGAGGAAGGCCTAGTGGCGGCTATCGAGAAGATCACCACTGAAGTCCAGCAGCTGATCAGCGATGCCGACGGTCTCGATGGCAAGCATCTCTGCAACCGGATAGATGACATCCTCAAGGGGTCCTTCTTCGATGTCGGCAGTCGCAATGAGGATTACATTCGAGTTCTCGGCAACTCGGTGTACACCCGTTACTGGGATGGATTCGCCGTCAGCGAGCGGTTGCTGGCTCGGTCCTGGAGCATGGCTGCGGATGGAGCCGTCCCCGAGGCACGGGCTGAGCTGCCTGGAGTCTTGTCCAACATCAAGCGGTCAGTCGGAGCCAAGTAAGCGGCAGGCGAATTGCCTGCCAAGACAGGTTTTCCCTAAACGACCAACTTCTCTACAATACGTCCTGTGGATGCCTTCACCGACCGCCATGGCCGACCTTTGCGTAGCCTGCGACTTTCAGTGACTGATCGCTGCAACTTCCGCTGCACTTACTGCATGCCGGAGCAGGAATACCGATGGCTACCCAAATCTGACATCCTCAGCCTCGAGGAGATGGCCCGGCTGGTGCAGACCTTCGCGCGAGCTGGCGTTCGTCGGGTTCGCTTCACTGGCGGCGAACCGCTGCTGCGGCGCGAACTGCATGAACTGATTCGCATGGTCTCGGCGATCGTCGAGGTCGAAGATGTCGCGCTTACCACCAATGCGCGACTGCTCGCAGCGCAAGCAGCAGACCTGCGTGCCGCTGGCTTGCAACGTTTGAACATCAGCCTGGATACCTTGAAGCGCGAGCGCTTCCACAAGCTCACCAACCGCGATGCGTTGCCGGAAGTGTTGGAAGGTATTCGCGTGGCTCACGAGGTCGGATTCCGCGGCACCAAGATCGATACCGTGATGATGCGCGGGCAAAACGATGACGAGATCATCGACCTACTCGACTTCTCCGCCGCGAATGACCTGAAGCTGCGCTTCATCGAATACATGGATGTCGGTGGCGCCACCCAGTGGTCCGAGAGTCAGGTGCTCGACCGTGACGGGATCCTGGCGCGCATCGAGGATCACTACGGTGAAGTCACTTCCTTGGATCCGATCGATCCATCAGCACCTGCACGAATCTATCAACTCAAGAGCGGCTTGGAGTTCGGCATCATCGCTTCGACCTCCACTCCATTCTGTGGCGAGTGTGACCGCAGTCGCGTGGCCGCCGACGGAACTTGGTATTCATGCTTGTATGCCCAACACGGCGTCAGCTTGCGCCAGCTGTTGCGTGATGGCCTGACCGATGAACAGCTCGCTGAAGCGATCGCTGACTTATGGCGCGCTCGTGCTGACCGCGGCGCCGAAGAGCGCAAGGCCCAGGAGCAGCGTGGACCGGCCATCGACCTGGACGAACTGCTAGCCGATCCGCGACTTGAAATGCACACACGCGGGGGCTGATCGGCCCTATGCGTGATCCTCTGCATTGGCTGTCGATTCGCTACAAGCTGGCATTTGGCTTCGTCGGCCTGTGCCTGACGGCATTCGGTGTCGGTGGCTATTTCATCTCACGCACCGCCCAGGACACGCTCAAGGATGAGATCATCAAGCGCTTGGAATTTCAGAGCCAAGCTTACGCCACCGATCTGCATGCGAGCCTCGAGATGCTCACGCGCCGCACCGAGGATGGTTATATTCGCGGGCATCTAGCCGAGATCGAGGAGGTCGATGCGAGCGCAGCATCGATCGCCATCAAACGCAAGGAGCTGCATCGTCACCTGCAGGTCAACAAGTTGCCGTTGGAGCCGGCCTTCATGGACTTGGCTGTGGTCAATGATGTCGGTGAAGTCGTGGTCGCGGTGTTCGACGACCGCAGCACCAATCTCACCGCGTTAGCGGCTTGGGCCAAGGACCAACTCGAGTCCTGTTCGAGCGATGTATTTCCAGGCCCAGGTGGAGGTTCGCCCGGCTTGGTGATCGCGACTCCGGTCTATGGACTCCAATCCGGGGAGCCGATCGGACACCTGATGGCCACGGTGCGCGCTGGCATCTGGATATCCCGCGCGATGCAGACCGATCGACTTGGCCGCAACCGCGCTGTAGAGGACGTGCGCCTGCGTCTTGTCGATGCATCCGGTGGCAGCCTGTTGGTGCCGACTACATTCCTCAACTACACCGGCCCCGCTGAGACCACTCAGCCGATCGTCGAAGGTCGTGGCCTGTTGGTATTGGCTCCAGGCGATGAGGAGGTGATAGAGGATCGGGTCGATGATGATGGCCAGATCTACAGTCAGCATTTCCCGATCGGCGCCAGTGGTTGGGAGACTGAGGTTCGCATCCGCGCCAGTCGTGCGCTCGCACCGGTCTCCGGATTGCAGAGCGAGTTCCTCCTTATCGGCCTGCTGCTGTGCCTGTTCTCCTTGCTGCTCCTGTATTTCCCGATGCACTTCCTGGCGCGCCCGATCATGATGTTGCGCCTGGCAGCTCAGAGGATTCGTGAGGGTGATTTTTCGGCACGCGTCGAGGTCGACACCGAGGACGAGGTCGGTGACCTCGGCCGCTCCTTCAACCTGATGGCTGAAGCGGTCGAGAACCACACTTCCGAGATGGAGTTGGCGGCAACTCGATTGAAGGAGCGTCAGGCCGAGGTCTTGGCGCAACGTGACCGCCTCGATCGGGTCATCTCCACCATGCGTGACGGCCTCGTGGTATTGGATAACCATGGCAAGGTGTTGCTGTCCAACCATGCTGCCGGTCCGCTGCTGGCTCTGCTGAGTCACCCTGATCAAGTGCCGAACATCGTGCGCCGCCAATGCGGCAAGGTCGATACGTCTGGCCATAGTGATTGCGCTGATTGCCTGGCCGATACCCAGTCGGGTTCGCATTCATGCACTCTTGAGCAAGGGAACCTGGTGTTGGAGGTACATGCTACGCCGCTGCCGTTGGGAGATACCGGCTTGAGCGGACGGATCCTGGTCGCGCGTGACATCACCTTGCGCATAGCTCGGGATGAAAGCGAGATCCACCAGGAGCGCTTGGTGGTGTTGGGTGAGGTCGCTGCCACCATGGCGCACGAGCTCAACAATCCTCTCGCTTCGATCAGCATGTTCAACCAGATGATGGGTGCCAAGCTACCGGCTGATTCCGATCTGCATGAGAACGTCGATGTCATCGACCGCAACACCCAGACCTGTAAGAGCGTCATCTCCGAGTTGCTCAACTACGCGACCGGCGCCGCTCCAGAGAGTGGCTTAGTGGATATGCATGGCACGCTGGAAGACGTGGCGCGATTCCTGCGACCACTGGCCGAGCGGAGCAGTGTGAGTTTCGAGTGGCAACTCGATGCAACCGCGATCGATGTCCGCGGCGACGAGGTGCAGCTGCGTCAGATCTTCGTCAACCTCGTGATCAATGCCATCCAAGCGGTCGAAGGTGGCGGCGTTGTTACCCTAAGGACCATGGATCAAGGAGGCAGTCTTCTCATTGACGTATGCGATACGGGTAGTGGTATTCCCGCTGAGAAGCAGTGCGACGTATTCCGCGCCTTCTTCACTACCAAGGCTCGTGGTGAAGGCACTGGTCTCGGCTTGCCTACTGCCCTGCGGATCGCTGAGGCACATGGCGGCGGAATCGAGTTGATGGAAAGCGATGAGAACGGCACGCGCTTCCAGGTTCGCTTGAGACCGATCATGGAGGTCCCACAGGCATGAACGCGGCCGTCAACCAGATGGACATCTCCGAGCTGCGAGTCCTTGTCGTCGATGATGAAGCGGACATCCGCCTCGGCCTGACTCGATTGCTCGAGACCTTGGGCGTATACGCGAAGCAGGCAGCTGACGGACGCGAAGCCCTCGACGCCTTTCAGGATTCGGAATGGGATCTGGTACTGACTGACTTGATGATGCCAGGCATGACCGGCGCCGAGTTGTTGGTCGAGATCAAGAAGGAATTCCCGCAGACGGCGGTGGTCCTGCTCACGGGGTTCGGTTCGGTGCAGACCGCAGTGCAGTGCCTGCAGGACGGCGCCGCCCACTTCCTCACCAAGCCGTTCGATAACCAGGATGTGCTCAGCATCATCCAGCGCTTGGGCTGTCAGCTACTGGCACGACGTCAACCGCGTGAGGTCGGAGTCGCGATGGTGGCAGAGGACCCGGCAACCCAGCGGATGCTGGAGTTGGTTCGCCAAGTCGCGCCGCGCCAAGTGCCGGTATTGGTCGAAGGTGAAAGTGGCACGGGCAAGGAGGTAGTGGCGCGTGCCTTGCACCGCTGGAGCTCGGTCTCGGAAGGCAAGTTCTTGGCGGTCAACTGTGCAGCCGTATCCGACACCTTGCTCGAGAGCGAGTTGTTCGGGCATGTGCGCGGCTCCTTCACCGGCGCTGACCGTGATCGCGCTGGTGTGTTCGCCGAAGTCCAAGGCGGCACCGTATTCCTCGATGAGGTGGCTTCGATGTCACCGGCATTCCAAGGCAAGCTGCTGCGCGTGTTGCAGGAAAAGGTCGTCAGGCCGGTCGGCTCCGATCGCGATATCCCGGTCGACTTCCGCTTGATCGCAGCTACCAATCGCGATCTCGAGAAGCGCGTCGAGGAGGGCAAGTTCCGCGAAGACCTTTACTTCCGCCTCCGCGTCGTCCCGGTGTTCATCCCACCACTGCGCGAGCGCCCGCACGACGTCTTGCCGTTGGCCCTGCACTTCCTGTTACGTGAAAGCCAGGTCTGTCTCGGCCCCGATGCGCAGCCGCCAGAGTTCGCCGCCGAGACCATCCAACGCATGTCTTCGCACTCATGGCCCGGCAACGTCCGTGAACTGGAGAACTGCATCATGCGCGCCATGATCGTTTGCGGTGGGGAACGCATCCTTGCTCATCACTTGGGATTGGATGAAAGACGCTGGCGCGCCGCGGATGACCATCCAGGTGATGTGCCACTTGGAAAAGCAGTCGGCAGTGCGGCCGAAGTAGGGAGTGACGATTACGCTGAAGCCAAGCGCCAGACCGTCGAACGTTTCCAACGCGAGTTCGTCGAGCGCGCCCTGCAGAATTCACAGGGCAACGTCTCGCAAGCCGCGATCGATTGTGGGCTCACCCGCGCAGCTTTCCAGAAGATCCTGCGACAGCTTGGTGTGGATCGCGGTTCCTTCTCGTAAGGCTTACCTCGAGCTCAGTTCTCGAGGTCGACACCAAGGCCGTCGGCGATGCGGTTGATGTAGTTGAAGTAGGAGATCACTTGGGCGGCATCATGGATCTCGAGGTCAGACCATCCAGCTTCGCGCAGGCCCTTGACGTCATCCTCGGCCATGGCACCGGGAGTACGAGTCAGTTTCTCGGCCCAGCCACACATCGCCGACTCGGCGGAGGATAGCGGTGCGCCTTCCCAGCCTGATGCTTCAAGGTAGTCAGCAAGCTCTACTTCACCGACCTCATCACGGAGGTCGCCAGCATGAGCTCTGGTTCAGTAGAAGCAGTCGTTGGCGCGACTCACGACGACCGCCAGGGTTTCGCGCAGGCGTGGAGTCAATGAGTTGTCACGCTTCATGATTGAGGCGTAAAAACCGAGATGGGCGCGAGTGATTCGCGGGTTGATGCCAGAGATCTTGACGATGTTCCAGACCTTGCCGGCGCGGGCGATTGCGTCGCTGTAGATCTTCTTCAGCAGGCCTTCAGCTGCTTCTGGAGGGGTTTGTTCGATGTATGCCATGTTGTAGATGCAGGCGGATTAGGCTGATGGTAACTCCAGGAAGCACTCTTAAGTGTTTTTAACCAAGAGGTTTATGACGTGGAGTATACACGGTGCATAGCCCTGGATGCAGTGTCGGTTTTTGTGGAAAACTAGCCCCAACTTCGCAAGTCTTTGATGATAAAGAGTTTAGGTGTTTAAAGGTTTTCAGGCTCGTTTATCTTGAGTTGGCACGTTTATTGCTTATGCGCGGGCGGAGATAGAAATTTGCGTTTACCCACCTTCTTCCTTGTCCCTGCCCTGCTTCTGGGAGCCACTGCGGTTGCTCAAGAACAGGACGCCGAGCAATACTTCAACACCAACTGCGCCGCATGTCACACCATCGGCGGCGGCACCATCGTCGGTCCAGACCTCAATGGGGTCATGGAGCGTCAAAGCCGCGAGTGGTTAGTCGAGTTCATTGTCGATCCCGAGTCCAAGCTAGGTTCCGACCCCTACGCCCAGAAGTTGCTCGCAGCGACTCCTGGTGGCGCAGTGCGGATGGCACCTGCGATTGGAATCACTCCATTGATCGCCAACTCTTTGCTCGATTACATTGAGTCCAAGTCTTCCGCTGCTGGCGGTGCGACTGCACCCCCTCCGGTCCTCGAGCCTTTCACGGCCTTGGATATCGAGCAGGGTCAGGAGTACTTCACTGGCGCCAAGTCTTTCAAGAATGGCGCCCCGTCGTGTGTTTCTTGCCACACCACCGTAGAGCTCGGTGGTTGGGGCGGAGGCTCACTCGGCCCAGACTTGACTCAGGCATATGAGCGCCTCGGCGGTCGTATCGCCCTTACCGGTTGGTTGGGGATGCCAGCGTCGGCAACGATGCAGCCCCTGTTCACCAACCAGAAGCTGACTAAGGATGAGATCAGCGCACTCGTCGCTTTCCTTGAGAAGGAAAGCAAGACCGGTGCCGATGCTGCTCCATCCATCACAGCTTCCTTCTTCGGCGTGGGTGTGATTGCTGCGATCGCCCTGCTCGCCTTGTTCGGCCTCCTCTGGAAAGGCCGTTACACCGCCACCCGCATCCCGATGGTGGAGAAATCCAAGCGATGAATACTGAAAATTCCCTTACCTGGATCCAAGATTCCGCTGAGCCCGAAACTCGGGCTTGGGAGGAGTTCTACCGGAACCGTTGGCAGTACGACAAGGTCGTACGCTCCACTCACGGTGTCAACTGCACCGGCTCATGCTCCTGGCAGATTCACGTCAAAGACGGCATCGTCACTTGGGAGATGCAGGCGGTCGACTACCCGTTGATCGACAAGGAGATCCCGCCACACGAGCCTCGCGGCTGTCAGCGTGGTATCTCCTACAGCTGGTATCTCTACAGTCCACTGCGCGTCAAGTACCCATACGTACGCGGCGCCCTGCTCGACTTGTGGAACGACGCCAAGTCCCAGAACGACAATGATCCTGTCGCGGCATGGAAAGCTATCCAGGCCGATCCGATCAAGCGTGAGCGCTATCAGCAAGCTCGCGGTAAGGGTGGCTTCCGCCGCACCAGCTGGGATACCTCGAAAGAGATCATCGCGGCTTCGGCGATCCACACTATCCAGGACTACGGTCCTGACCGTATCGCCGGATTCTCTCCGATCCCTGCGATGTCGCAGATCAGCTACGCATCTGGTGCACGTATGTTGCAGTTGATGGGTGGCTTGGCCTTGTCGTTCTACGACTGGTACTGCGACCTGCCTTGCGCATCTCCAGAGATCTGGGGTGAGCAGACCGACGTGAACGAGTCAGCTGACTGGTACAACGCCAAGATGCTGGCGGTCATGGGTGCGAACCTCAACATGACCCGTACTCCTGACGTCCACTTCGCTGCTGAAGCGCGTCACAACGGCACCAAGATGGTGGTGTTCGCGCCTGACTTCAACCAGGTCGCGAAGTACGCGGATGAGTGGGTATCACTCAACGCCGGACAGGATGGCGCTTGGTGGATGGCGGTGACGCACGTCATCATGACCGAGTTCCACCACCAGCGTCAGGTGCCTTACTTCATGGAGTACGGCAAGAAGTACACCGATGCTCCTTACCTGGTCGAGTTGACCGAAGGTGAAGGTGGCTGGGAAGCCGGCCAGATGCTGCGTGCAGGTCGCCTTGCCGGTTACGCTGACGAGGAGAACGGTGAGTGGAAGTTCCTCCACTGGGACAAGAACGACAACCGCCCGAAGATGCCTATGGGTGCTTCCGGCCACCGTTGGGGTACTCCTGGTAAGTGGAACCTGCTGCAGAAGGACGGCAAGGATGGCTCCGACATCGATGCCGAGATGTCCTTCCTGGACAGTAACGAAGGCGAAGTAAGCGTGCGCCTCGACGACTTCGCTGAAGGCGAGTCGCGCTACCGCGGCGTGCCAGTACGTTCGATCGAGACCGCCGACGGCAAGACCGTCAAGGTCACGACTGTCTATGACCTGCTGATGGCCCAGTTCGGCGTCAACCGTGGTCTGGCCGGTGATTACCCGACCAGCTACGACGACGACATGGTCTACACCCCAGCTTGGGGCGAGCGTTACACCGGTATCGCCCGTAAGAACATCATCAAGTTCGCTCGTGAGTGGGCATCGACCGCCGAACACACCAACGGTAAGTGCACCGTGATCATCGGCGCCGGTATCAACCACTGGTACCACGGCAACCTGATGTACCGCGCCGCCATCCAATCGCTGATGTTGTGCGGTTGTGTCGGTGTCAACGGTGGTGGCCTAGCTCACTACGTGGGTCAGGAGAAACTGGCACCAGGAGAGCCATGGGGCAACATCGCATTCGGCAAGGACTGGATCCCTGCATCACGTCTGCAGAACGCACCGTCATGGCACTACGTCAACACCGATCAGTGGCGCTACGAGCGTACCTTCGCTGATTACCACACCGTGCCGCCGAACCAGCCAGAGAACAGTCTGGCGGTCGGTCACACCATCGATGCCAACATCCGTGCAGTCAAGAACGGCTGGTTGCCGTTCTACCCACAGTTCGATCGTTCCTCGATCAAGCTCGTGGATGACGCCCGCGCTGCTGGCGCTTCCGACGAAGCCGGCGTAGTCAAGTACGCCATCGACAGTCTCAAGGACAAGTCGATGAAGTTCGCTATCGAGAAGCCTGACGCTTCCGAGTGCTGGCCTCGTCTGTGGTTCATCTGGCGGGGTAACGCGCTGATGTCCTCCTCCAAGGGACACGAGTACTTCCTCGATCACTACCTTGGAACCCACCACAACAAGATCGCCACCGAGATCGCTGAAGGTCACACCAAGTCGGTGGAATACCTGAAGCAAGCTCCTAAGGGCAAGATGGACCTGGTCGTCGACCTGAACTTCCGCATGGATACTTCAGCGTTGTACTCCGACATCGTGCTGCCGGCTGCGACCTGGTACGAGAAGGACGACATCAACACCACCGACATGCACGCTTACGTGCATCCACTGAGTGAAGCCGTTCCTCCTTGCTGGGAGTCCAAGTCCGACTGGGACATCTTCGGTGAGATCTCCAAGTCCTTCGCCGAGTTGGCAGAAGTGCACTTCCCTGATGGTGTCGATGACCTGGTGGCCGTGCCTCTCGCGCACGAC
>CAZJGH010000098.1:0-10251 GCA_964545405.1 uncultured Planctomycetales bacterium | reverse complement strand
CCATTTACTGCCTACAACCGTACGACCACCACCTTGAGCGTGCCGTCCTATTCCTACCCTGGGCATCCTGCACAGAAAGGTACGACTTCTCGCCCCTACCTGTTCGAACCACGGTTCTGGAGCATGGCGCAACGCAACGGGTCCCTCTGGGCAGTACATCACGTCAACTCGAGTCGTTCGCGGGTTCGCTGGTACGAGATCAACCTCAACGGTTGGCCGACAGTGGGCACTCCTTCACTGACTCAGGATGGTGAAATCGATCTAGGCTCAGGGATCTACACGTTCTTCCCCAGTATCCACGTCGATTCAGCCTCCAACGTAGCGATCACGTTCGCTCGCTCCGCTGCCAACGAATACATCTCGATGGGACGCGCGACTCGTGCAGCCACCGATGCACCTGGAACCATGCGACCTTCCCAAGTCGTCAAGACCTCGACGAACTCCCACACTTCAGGTCGCTGGGGCGACTACAGTGGCACGCAGAATGACCCTGGAATTCCAGGCACCTTCTGGGGGCATCACGAGTTCAACATCGGAGGCACCAGCTCATGGCGAACTTGGGTGGCAAAGTTCGTAATGCGACCTGCCCCCTTTGTGATGGCTCCGCTGACCCTGACAGCAGGCGGCTCGAACAGCATCTCTGTTTCCGGCGCGAGCCCAAACGGGCGTGTGTATTTCGCTTACAGCACAACCGGTACCGCCATCCACGAAGCGGCTGCCATCAGCACTACCTTGAGCATCGAAAACCCGGTGCTTGCAGGCTCACGCTTGGCTGATGCTGCAGGAAATGCGACTCTCGTTCAGGGTATTCCAGCAGGCTATTCCGGAGTGACAGTGTGGGTTCAAGCCGCTGAAAACGGTCACACCACCGATTGGCATATGGTAGTGATTCAGTGAAATAACTACCACATTGTGTGGTATGGTCGCTATCAGGAAAAGGGAAAGTGGCCATGCCGTCCAAAGCAACTCCAACACGTGAGGAGCTCCTGAAGGAGATTCAGAAGACCGTCAATAGATTGCAGGAATCCTCTTGCGAGTTCGAGCAGGCCAAGGAGCTCCTGGGTGAGTCTGAACGTAAATGCAGTGCGTGGTTGGAACATTCGCCAGTATGCACCAAGATCGTTGATCTCGATTTCAAGCTTCGCTACATGAGCAATGTTGGGGTCAAGAGCCTCAACATCGAAGACATCAGTGCCTTCTATGGCATGCCTTACCCCCTTGAGTTCTATCCTCCTGATTTCCGTGCCTCAATGCTCAAGTCGCTGCATCAAGTAATGAGTACGCGCAAAATCGTTGATCAAGAGGGAGTGGTCTTGAACACCAATGGCGATGAGTTGTGGTTCCACTCAACCTTGGTCCCGGTCAACGACGACTGTGGTGAGTTGAACTACATCATGATCGTTTCCGTCGACGTGACTGAACGGCGACGTGCTGAGGCGCAGCGCGTGGAAATGGAACGACAAGTCCAACATGCGCAGAAACTCGAGAGCCTTGGGATACTCTCAGGTGGCATCGCGCACGACTTCAACAACATAATCATGTCGGTGTTGGGCAATGCCGATCTCGCCCTGAATGACCTTTCACCACATTCTCCGGTGCGCCACAATCTCGAGGAGATCGAGAACGCTTCACGCCGAGCAGCAGAACTGGCCAAGCAGATGTTGGCCTACTCTGGTCGCGGTAAATTCGTCATCGAATCGATCGACTTGAACGCCCTGGTCGAGGACATGTTCCACTTGCTTGAGGTTTCGATCTCCAAGAAAGCTGAACTTACCCTTGATTTCGCTGCCGACCTTCCATGCTTCTATGGCGATGCTACTCAGGTCCGCCAAGTCGTCCTCAACCTGATCACCAACGCCTCTGAAGCCTTGGAGGGAGAGTCGGGCGCAATATCGCTGTCAACAGGCTCAATGGAGTGCGACAAGCAGTTCCTGTCCACATTCGACAACGCATTGCACGAAGGACACTTCAAACCATTGGAGTCGGGCTTATTCACCTATCTCAAGGTGACTGACGATGGCTGCGGAATGGATGAAGCGACGACCGAGAGGATCTTCGACCCGTTCTTCTCGACTAAATTCACCGGCCGAGGGCTAGGAATGTCTGCTGTCCTCGGCATCGTCCGAGGACATTCTGGCGCGATCAATATCTCGACCGAAGTTGGTGCAGGCACTTCGTTCCAACTCCTGTTCCCCGCCTGTGAAGATCAGGCCAAGATCGGCGGCGAGCGCCGCAATAAAGCAAGCGCCGACAAGGACGACACATGGCAAGGCAAGGGCACGGTATTGCTGGCTGACGACGAAGAGGCTGTCTGTGAGGTAGGATCCCTGATGCTGAATGCCTGTGGTTTCGAGGTACTCCAGGCTCATGACGGCCTTGAAGCCGTAGAAATCTTCAAGCAGCGCTCGGATGAGATCACCTGCATTATCCTGGATCTGATCATGCCGAGAATGGATGGCGAACAGGCGTTCGAAGAGATCCGCAAGATCAAGAATGACGCGAAAGTCATCTTAAGCAGCGGCTACACGATGCAGGACGCCATCCAGCGCTTCCCGGATCATGGTCTGGCTGGTTTCATCCAAAAGCCCTACAACCTCGAGAGGTTGCGTGCCGAATTGATGTGTGTGCTCGAGGTTCCGGCAGGTTAACCGACTACGAAGTTGACCATCCTTCCCGGTACCACGATCACCTTGCGAACCTCGCCCTCAAGCTGATCTGCCAGGACCTCTCGCGCAGCAGCCTCGAGTCCATCTCGATCGACATCCGGCGCGACGACCGCACGCGCGCGCAACTTGCCATTGATCTGTACTGGTACTTCGATGGTGTCAGCCACCAACTTCGACTCGTCGAAGGACGGCCAAGCGGCATAGGCCAAGTCTCCTTCCTGGCCGGTGTTCGACCACAGTTCCTCAGCCAGGTGCGGAGCGAATGGTTCGAGCAACACACAGAATGAAGCTGCCTGTTCAGCGGTCAGCGGCTGCTTCGCCTTGGTTGCAACATTGATGAACTCCATCATGCCGGCGATAGCGGTGTTGTAGCCCATCTGCTCGAGATCGGTCCCGACCTTCTTGATCGCTTGATGCAAACCACGCTCGACCTCAGTGTTGGTCTGTTCGCCAATCCCCATGTCGAATACGCGCCAAGTGCGCTGCAGGAAGCGGAACACGCCTGGCAGGTCGCGTGGGTTCCAAGGTGCACTTGCCGTGACCGGCCCCATGAAGGCTTCATACAGGCGCATGGTGTCGGCACCATATTGAGTGATGACGTCATCAGGGTTGATCACATTGCGCAGCGACTTCGACATCTTCGCGGTCAAACGTTCAACCGTCTCGCCGCCGTCATTAGCTATGAAGGTGCCATCCTCCTGCTCAGTGACTTCATCGACCGGCACAAGCACGCCGACGGAGTTCTTGAATGCATAACTCTGCACCATGCCTTGATTGACCAACTTCTGGAACGGTTCGCCGTGGGAAACCAGGCCACAGTCGAACAGGACCTTGTGCCAGAAGCGCGCGTACAGCAAGTGCAGTACTGCGTGCTCGGCACCGCCGACATACAGGTCGACAGGCATCCAGTAATCCTCCTTGGCTGGGTCCCAGGCTGCACCAGTGTTATGCGGATCGAGGAAGCGTAGGTAGTACCAGCAGGAGCCTGCCCATTGCGGCATCGAGTTGACTTCACGTTTCCAGGTCTTGCCATCCTTGTCGACGACGGTCACCCAATCGGTAGCCCGCGACAACGGCGGCTCACCATCCGACGACGGCGTGAAGTCGTCGAGTTCCGGCAATGACACCGGCAAGTCCTCGTCGGCAGCCAAGCGAATGGTACCAGTACGTTCACCAGCGGCATCAAGCTCGTGCATGATCGGGAATGGTTCGCCCCAATAGCGTTGACGACTGAACAGCCAATCACGTAATCGGAAGTTGACCTTGCCGACACCGAGTTGACGTTCCTCGAGCCAAGCGATCATCGCCGGGATGGACTCCTCCTTGGACATTCCATCCAGGAAATCCGAGTTGACCATCTTGCCGTCTTCGAGAATCTGGCGGATCTCCAACCCGTACTTGGTGGCGAACTCATGATCGCGCTCATCACCATCAGGCACGCACATGATCGCACCAGTGCCGTAGCTCATCAGCACGTAATCAGCTGTCCAGATGGGAATCAAGCGGCGCGGGTCGCCCTCAGGGAAGATCGGATTAAGCGCGTAGGCGCCGGTGAACACCCCGGTCTTGTCCTTCTGCAACTCAGCACGCTCGAGTTCGGACTTGCGCATCGCGGCTTCGCGGTAGCTGGCGATCGCCTCACGTTGTTCGGGAGCAGTGATCTCATCGACCAACGGGTGCTCAGGCGACAACACGCAGAAGGTCGCGCCGAACAAGGTGTCAGGGCGCGTGGTGAATACCGTGAACGGAGCTCCTACCTGCTTGCCATCTTCAGATGCCGGCTGGAACTGCAGCTCTGCGCCTTCGGAGCGCCCGATCCACTCGCGCTGCATTGCCTTGACCGAATCGGGCCAATCCAAACCTTCCAGGTCCTCGAGCAGGCGATCCGCGTACTCAGTGATCTTGAACATCCATTGGCGCAGCGGTTTCTTCACACATGGGTGACTGCCGCGTTCGGAGCGCCCATCGATTACCTCTTCATTCGCGAGCACGGTTCCGAGCGCCTCGCACCACCACACCGGCACCTCTGACTGATAAGCCAAACCCTTGTTGTAGAGCTGCTTGAAGATCCATTGGGTCCAGCGGTAGTAGTTCGGGTCGGTAGTGTTGACCTCCCGACTCCAGTCATAGCTGAAGCCCAAGGCCTGCAGCTGACTGCGGAAGTTATCGACATTGGCTTCGGTGGTGACCGCTGGATGAGTGCCGGTCTGGATCGCGTACTGTTCAGCCGGCAGCCCGAAAGCATCCCACCCCATAGGGTGCAGGACGTTAAAGCCCTGGTGGCGCTTATAGCGAGCAGTGATGTCGGTGGCGGTGTAACCCTTTGGATGCCCCACGTGAAGCCCGGCCCCTGAAGGGTACGGGAACATATCCAGGACGTAGTACTTGGGCTTGGAGGCATCAAAACCCTCGTCACCTGGGCCTGGAGTGGCGAAAGTGTTGTTTTCCCGCCAGGCAGCCTGCCAGCGAGCTTCGATTGTGGTGAAATCGTATTCGGACATCGGTTCAACCGCCCCAAGGCCGTCATGGGCCGAGTGGCGGAAGGGAGATTCTATCCGCGATTTTGGGTTGGACGATATGCCTAGCGCCGTTACACTTTTCCGCCCCGGGTGTGTCGGCGTGCCGATAACACCCAAATCGGATGTACGTGGGGCTATAGCTCAGTTGGGAGAGCGCTACACTGGCAGTGTAGAGGTCAGGGGTTCGAACCCCCTTAGCTCCACCATCCACTCTCCTCCAAATCCGTTGTGTAGATGGCTGAATTCTTCCATCCCGACCGGCTGCAGAAACTGGAGGATCTAAAGGCCTCCGGCGCCGACCCATACCCGGCCCAGGCCGATTTCGCGCCTATCGACGGCGCCCCTACCGCTGATGGCCCCAAGCGCGAGCTGGCGCTGGACATCCTCGCCGATTCCGAGGCGCGCCAAGGCGAAACCGTGCTGATCTATGGCCGTGTGCTTGGTCGCCGCGGGTACGGCAAACTGGCCTTCCTGGATGTGTGTGACCAAAGTGGTCGTATCCAAGCCTGCCTACAGAAGGACTTGGTTCAGCCCGAGGAATTCGCCCACCTTAAGCAGATGAACCTCGGCGACATCGTCGCCGTCGAAGGCGAGTTGTCGAAGACCAAAGTTGGTGAGCCGACGGTATTCGGCACCCGCTTCAGGATCCTGACCAAGGCACTCGAGAACCCGCCGGAGAAGTTCCATGGCTTGGCCGATTCTGAACTGCGCGCACGACGTCGCTATGTCGACTTGTTCGCCAACCAGGAAGTCCGCGAGAGTTTCTTCAAGCGCTCGGCAATCATCCAGGCGATGCGCAGCGTGTTCCTTGAGCGTGCATACACGGAGGTCGATACTCCGGTGTTGCACTCGATCTATGGCGGCGCCAACGCCAAGCCCTTCACCACCCACCACAATGCCTTGGATATGGAGCTGTTCCTGCGTATCGCTCCAGAGCTCTACCTGAAGCGTCTGGTCGTCGGTGGCATGGAGCGGGTATTCGAATTCGCGCGCGTGTTCAGGAATGAAGGCCTTTCGATGCGCCACAATCCTGAGTTCACGATGGTCGAGTTCTACGAGGCCTACTCGGATGTCTACGGCATGATGGAGCTGACTGAACAGCTGGTAGTGGCCGGAGCAAAAGCCGCCGACTGTGAACAGGAAGACGGCAGCCTTAAGGCTACCTTCCGTGAGGAAGAGTTCAACCTGACTCCCCCGTTCGCACGCATCTCCTATGCGGATGCCTTCATGGAGCACGTGGGGTGCGCCGCTACCGATCGCGAAGCCCTGCCAGCAAAGATGAAGGAAAACGGTGTAGAAGTCGCCGACGATTCCGACTACGCCTGGTGGAAAGCGGTCAACGACTTGTTCGAGGAACTTGTCGAGCCGCACCTGCGTGGCCCGATCTTCGTGCACGATTACCCGGCAGCTATCTGTCCATTGGCCAAGCCCCTCGCCGACGACCCGACTTGGGCCGGACGCTTCGAGTTCTTCTTGGGCGGCATGGAACTGGCGAATGCATTCAGCGAGTTGAACGACCCGCAGCTGCAGTTGGCGAAGTTCGAGGAGCAGGTCGTAGACAAGGACCCGGAATCACCGAACCAAGTCGACCTGGATTACGTCCGCGCCTTGGCTTATGGCTTGCCACCAGCTGGTGGTTGCGGCATCGGTGTGGATCGCCTGATCATGGTTCTGCTCGGCAAGGACACCATCCGTGATGTGCTGCTGTTCCCTCACATGCGACCTGAAAAGGCCCTTGGTGAGCAGGATGGCACCGAATCAGCAGCCGCTGACCAGGACTCGGCGCCAGTCACTGACCCTGCGACGGGCACAGGTGCAGGCAGCTAGGCATCGCATCGACCACGCTGGCGGACTAGACTTCTAGCGTGGCGCGCCTCGCCCTCACCTACCTGTTCAAGCGTCCAGTACAGCTACTGGCCGTACTAGGTGTGGCGATTGGCTTGATGGCGCTTCTTGCGGTGTTGGCGGTCATGAATGGCCTGATCGACATGAACCGCGCTTCGATCCGTGGGCCGCTCAGTGATCTGCTGCTGATTCCTGCGGTAACCGCCGAGCTGCCGGTGTGGAAGGATTATGAGCAAGCACTCAGCGGTGTCCCTGAAATCGCCGCGTTCGCACCACATCTTGTCGCCTATGCGATGTTCTCGCAGCCGTATAGCCAGGTCAGCAACCAATACAGCGGGATCCAGGTGATCGGAATCGACCCGCACCTCGAAGGGCAGGTGAATGACTTCGCATCCAACCTCGCCGATGCCTTGCGCCACCGTGCTTCAGACTTTACCGACCCATTCAATATCGACGGCGACATCTTCGCCCCACCAGGCGCATTGGTAAGCGATGACTTCATGCGACTCCTGGGCCCAGCATGGGGTGGCAAACGAATGCCGAAATTGAAGCTCGGCGCCTTGCCTGCCATCCTGCCTGATGCCGGTGAGGAGCTGCGCCCGCACAACACCGAGGTGCAGGTCGCAGCCACCTACGCAGGTCGTGATTTCCGCTCCGCTCTCGACCGTGTTTATATGCGACGTACGGGGCGCGACAGCCTGCACTATGACCTGCTTGGGTCAAAAGCTGCTGACTTCACCGAGGTACTGATTCGCCTGAAGCCTGACGTCGACTTTGAAGCAGGGAAAGCAGCCGTGGCAGCAGCATTGGCAGCTGCCGACTTGCCTAGCGTAGGTGGTGATCAAGGCGGCTCACTCGAGACCTGGGAAGAACGTTCGGCATCCCTGCTCAGCGCTATCGAGAACGAACGGCGCATAACTACTCTTGTGCTGTTCTTCATCGTGGTGGTAGCGGCTTTCGGCTTGTTCACCACCATCTCGGCATTGGTGCGCGAGAAGATCCGCGACCTTGGTGTCCTGGCGGCAATCGGTTTCAGCCCACTCCGCAGGGGCATGCTGTTGCTATCCACTGGCGCCATCGCCAGCGCATTCGGTTGCGTGCTCGGTTATCTCGGCGCGCATTACCTCGTCGCTAATCGCGTTGCCATCGAGGACTGGGTGTTCGAGAACTTCAACTTACGCGTCTTCGACCCGACTCTCTACGTCGTCGATTCCTTGCCGGCACAATGGGATTCCGCTCGTGCCCTGAGTCTCACTCTTGCGACCTTCGTGATTGGGGTGTTGTTCACCGCTATCCCCGCCATCCGTGCGGCCCTGTTCTCACCCGTCAAGGCATTGCGCTATGAATGACCCTTCAGATTCCCCACACCCGGTCCTGGTGGCCGACGACCTGCGCAAGAGTTACCGCATCGGCAGTAGCAAGCTTGAGGTATTGCGTGGTGTCTCGATGGAGCTCCACACCGGCGAGGTCGCGGCCTTGATGGGCTCCTCCGGCTCGGGCAAGTCGACTCTATTGCAACTGCTTGGGCTGATGGACAGTTGCGACAGCGGCTCGATCCTGTTGCGAGGTCGACGCATCAACGGCCGCGGGGCTGGTGCATCCGCACGCATCCGCGCCAGTGAGATCGGTTTCGTGTTCCAGCAATTCCAACTGATTCATGAGCTTTCAGCGCTCGAGAACGTGCTGCTGCCGCGCCGCATCGCCCGCGGCATGTCATGGTGGTCGGCGCGCGGTGAAGAGAAGCAGAAGGCCAAGCAGTTGCTGGCTGACGTCGGTCTAGGCGATCGCTTGCGCCATCGTCCGAACCAGCTGTCAGGTGGTGAGCAACAGCGAGTGGCGATCGCGCGCGCACTGGTCTCTGCGCCTCCTCTTCTGCTCGCTGACGAGCCGACCGGCAACCTCGATCGTCAGACCGGAATCGAAGTCCTCGAACTCCTGTTGCGCATGGCGCGCGAACGCGGCAGTGCCATCCTGCTGGCCACCCACGACTCCTCGATCGCTGATTCGTGCGAGAGGTCCTTCCAACTCAGCGACGGAGTGCTCGTCAATCCATGAGTCTCCTGCGCCTGGCCTGGTCGTACTTCTGTCAGCGGATAATCCTGCCGATGGCCAGTCTTGGTATCGCACTGGGTATCGGTGTCCTGTTCACGGTGTTCGCCGTCTTCAACGGTTTCCTCAGTGAGATGGAAAGCAGCATCAGGTCAGTCTCGGGGGATGTCAGCGTCGAAGTCCCGCGTGAAGCGCCACATACCGAGCAGCACTACCGCGAGTGGTTCGCTGAGATTCCAGAGCTGGCCAGTGCAACGCCACAACTACAGTGGTTCGGCTTGATCGGCCGACGTGGAAGCCGCGCAGTCGATGATCCGCGCACTTCCGACCTGAGCGGAATCATGTTGGTCGGCGTCGACGCCAAGGAACTCGAGTTCAAGGCTACCTCCGACGACTTGCCTCCTATGCAGATCGGAGTTCCTTTGGCCAAGGAGCTCGGCTTGGAAGTTGGCGACGTGGTGGAGATCGTCACTCATCGATTGAGTCGTGGTCAGCCGGTGCCTATGCGACAGAGCTTCCAATACACCGCCGAGTACAGCACCGGCCGTTTCGACCAGGATCTCGATCGGGTCTTCGTCCGCCGCGAGGATCTCGCGCGTATCAGCGGCACTACTCCAGCGGTAAGCCATTGGGTCCTGCGTGGCGCTGAAGGCACAGATGCTGACCAGCTCGCGACGACGGTCCGCAAGATGTTCGAGAGTAAGGGCCTGAGTCCTCTCGATCACCCGCGTACCAGGACATGGCGCGCAGTCGGCGGCAACTTCCTGCGCGCGGCAGAAAACCAGAAGGGCATCCTCACGGTGGTGTTCGGTTTCATCGTGTTGGTCGCTGCCTATCAGTTGATCGCGACATTGCTTCTGACCGTGGCTGAGAAACGCCAGGATATCGGCATCCTTGCTGCGCTCGGAGCATCGCCATCACGTGTGGCTGGCTTCTTCGTCGGCCTGAGCCTGGTCATCTCGAGCATCGGGGTGTTACTCGGACTGATGCTCGGTTGGTGGTTGACCCGCAACCTGACGCTGGTCGAATCGTGGCTTGGCGGTGGTGAGCAGATATTCCGCAAGGAGATCTACAAGTTCGACCACATTCCGGTCGACGTCGATGCGCAGATGATCGTCATCATGATCATCATCACCCTGCTCACATCTACCGTCTTCAGCCTGGTGCCAGCT
>CAZJGH010000097.1:0-10258 GCA_964545405.1 uncultured Planctomycetales bacterium | reverse complement strand
AAGCCGAGCGTGTCGATGAGCTGACCGCAACGGCGCCACCTCCGATCAACCCTGTCCTAATTCCCACGGCCGAGCAACCGGCTGTCGAGACCGAGGGTTTCGGTCACACTGGCCCTTCATTCTCGCAGCCACGTCAAGCACGGTCTCATCAGACTCCCAGCATGCCCGATGCACAGGAACGCAGCCGCAACGCGTGGTCGCGCTTCTTCGCGCGCACGGTCGATGGATTGTTCCTGATCCTCGTGAGCTACATGTTCGGGTCTGCCATGATCGAAGGATGGGTGGCTGTAGTCTTGCACACCATCATGCTGCTGGCCCTATGCCCACTCGAGGCATGGTTCATCTCACGCTGGGGGATGACCCCTGGAAAGTGGGTGTTCAGGGTGCGCATCGTTCATCGCGACAACCGCCTGCTTACCTACAACGAAGCGCTCGGCAGGGCCTTCAAGGTGCTGGCAAGTGGTATGGCACTTGGCTTACCTTTCCTGCAGGTACTGTTCAATGTCCTTGCTTATCGAGAACTTGTAGACACCGGCAACACATCGTGGGACCGGGCCTACAGCTCACAGGTGCAACACGCACCCATGCGTTCGATCCATCGCAGCACTGCTATCGCGATCGGTATCTTCATGTTCCTGTTCATGATGAGCGTAGCGAACGTCTAGAGCGGGCGGTCAACACGTTCCATTCGCCAAGCCAGTCGCCGCTTGCCGCCACTCGAGTCTAGTCCCACCGGCAGCTCGACGTCCTCGAGACCCTGGTCGTCGGACAGGAGCAGCTTCAGCGAGTAACGACTTTCAGGGCTCAGCAACGAGTCCGAGGTGAGGACGGCCGCGACTTCAGGCAAGGCCTCTTCGTCGGCGCAGCGAAGGAGTGCGTCTGCCGCTGCGGTGATCTCTTCCATGTTGCCGCTTTGGAGCCAAGCGAGCAATGGTGTGCCCATGCTGCTTAAGCCACTCGCGCCCATCGCTTCCAGGACCCTAGGTCGTAGGCGTGGGGTAGCCAGCGGGATCAAGTAGCGCGCGGTCAAGTCGATGCCATCCTGTCTTGCCCAGCGTCCTACCGGGTAGCCGATCCATGCCAGCGTCTGCAAAGCATGCTCTCGCACGTATCGATCTTCATCCAAGATGGTCTCGGTGAGCGGTTCGAACACCCAGTTTGGCATCCTCGACATGACGAATCTGGCGTCGTCGACCGGACGTAGCGGTTGTGAGCGTAGTCGCGCCATCATGCGCCAAAGCTCAGCGCGTTGATCACGGCTAGGTGGAGTCTTCTCGTGGTCGGGAAGCTCCCGGTGCTTGAACCAGAAATCCTGGACGTCCAAGAGGCGCTGCCAGTCGGATGCGAAGCCATCGCCCGCCTTCCAAGTGTTGTTGGCCGGCAAGAAGGAGAGGCCCTGCATGGTGCGAAAGCGGGCGTACTCAAGGTTCGCATCGTTGGCGAATTCCTCCGTGCCAAGGATGTTGCGGAATGCCTGGAGACCTGCACCGGATCCGAACTTCAGGAGGGCCAAGGCGATGTCGACGTTGGCCACCCAGTCCTTCTCGTACTTGAGGCGCAGGGTAAGGCGGGGAACCATGCATTCCGAGCCCTTCGCACGTAGCCAAGCATATGCCCGGCCTTTGTCGACGAGGTCGTAGTCACGGCTTTCGACGATCTCCAGCAAGGCAGAGGTCAGCACCAGCGGTTCGGCTTGCTCGAGTCTTGCGCGGAAGCGAACAGCGGTTTGGCCACTGCTTTCGGCCAGCTCCATCGCTTCGATGAAGTCGTCAATCGTGTCTTGAGTGACTTCCGGCAAGCCCTCAGCAGCGAACGCCTCAAGCTGCTCACTTACTACTGGCCGCCATGGTGCGGTCTCAGTCGCCTGCGTGGTGCCGTCTTCTTGGCGAGCACATGAGCCGAGGAGAAGCGCGGTACAAAGCGTTGCGACTGACGATATCGAAGTGGTGAGTGGTATCATCACTGCCAAGTCAAGCGGGTTAGTTCAGCCGACTCGTCATCGGGCAGGTATGGGTTGGTGCGGTAAAGCAAGCGTACCTCGGCACGTTGACCTTCGCTGCTGGACATTCCATCAGCAAGCGGCAGGGTGAACTGCTCGGTCGCGCCCGAGGGCAGCTGAGTATTGGTCAAGTCGGTCTCGTCGCGATAAGGGTCGCGGAAACGGTGGATGTGAAGCCAATCTGACCATTCGTCATTCGGCAGTTGCCAGCGCACCTGTAGATCAGCAGCTCGGGAGCGCTCGTCGGTGGGGAAGTTGTGCCCAGCCCCCTTGTTGTGCAGGGAAACCCAGGCGCCTCCTGAATCGGCACCGACCTGCATCTCGACAGCACTCTGGAGTGCAGCCAGGTCGTGAGAAGCCGGGAAGGAATGATTGCGGCCTTTGCGTCCGCCGGCGCGAAAGCTGACCGGCATATGACAATCCAGGCAGCCATCGCCTTTGAGTTCGGCTGGTGCGGCACGCCATTGCTCCACGGTCTTGTGTTGGTTGTGACAGGCAGCGCAATGATCCACCGAAGCCATACGCTCGGAGAAGCGCGGGCGACAAGGCGCATCGTTCTTGGCGGCCTGATTCATGGTGCCGACGCCGCCTTCCGGGTGCGAGTGGCAGGCTAGGCAATCGACACCAAGCGCGCGTTCACTCTGGCGAGCCAGGACCCGTTCACCAGGTTCGAAGGAAAGGACCGGACGTGGTGCATGACAAGCGGTGCATTCCTGATTAGCGAAGTCATTGGACAGCTTGCGCACTTCAGGGTTCTCGAACGCGAATTGGTGATGCGATTCCTGCCATTCAGCCGCCACACCAGCGTGGCATTCGAAACACTGCGTAGAAGACAGCAAGCGCAACGGCTCGGAGTTGGCAGGTGGCTTGAAGATGGCGATAAGTGCAGCGACGCCGAGTAGGGCGAGGACGCCAGAGAAGATCGTCTTTACACGCACTGAAGGACTCCTTGATGCAGGCGGTTGGAAGTGCCGCCTAGAAGTGCAGCTTCATGGTCGTCGTGAGTCACCAGGATGACAGCTGCTGAGGTTCGCTCAAGAACGCATTCCAGCAGGTCGAAGCCGGCTTGGCGGGCCTCAGGATCGAGACTCGCGAACGGTTCATCAAGCAGCAGGAGCTTAGGTTCCATCGCCAATGCGCGGGCAAAAGCCAGGCGTCGAGCTTCGCCGCCGGATAGGGTTCCAGGCTTGCGCGAAAGGTGGTCAGCTAGGCCCAGGGCCTCAAGTGCATCGAGGCTGGCTTGCTTGACTTCGCCGAGGCCAGCTGCCTTGCGCGCATCAGTAACATTTTGCAGCACCGTTCGAGTCGGCCATAAGCCGAGATCCTGGAATACCAGCTGCACGCCGCGCTTCCACGGTGGCATTTTTATCGATTGGCCATCGGTCGCTAGTTTACCGGCGATTGTCACGCATCCGGAATCGGCGCTATCAAGGCCAGCGATGATGCGCAGCAAGGTAGTCTTGCCAGTGCCGCTTGGACCTTGGATGCTAAGGCGCTCGCCAGCAGCGACCGCAAGGCCCATGCTGTCGAGGACCTTGCGGTCATCGAAGGCTTTCGTCAGCGCGGAGATTTCAAGCAATGATTCGGTCATTTGTCAGAGGAGCGCAGGCTTTGCCACCAGCCATGCAACATGACCGGCAGGAACAACAGCATGATCAGGATCAAGCCATAAGCGGCGACGAAGTTGTCACGCGAGAAGTGTAATGCGTTGTAGTAACGCACAGCGGCTGAGGCGTTGGCAGCAGGAAGCAGGATCGCGAAATCGAGCTCACGAACGCCGAAAGCCACCACTAGACCAGCAGCCAGCCACAATGAGGCGCGCTGGGTGCCGAGTCGGTATCGAAACAAACGCAGAGGGTAGCTGCAACCGGCCAAGGCAGCGCTTTCCTCCTGAGAGTCAGGGACTCGGCTCATCCGCTCGAGCAGGATGAATACCGCGATGGGAAGGAAGCGTCCGGCGATCAACAACGCCGGGAGTAGTTGGCTCGAATAGAACTGGTCCAGCCAAGGTCGATTGAACATCAGGATCGAGCCAAAGCCCAATGCGACTGAAGGAACCAAGAGCGGCATGCATACCAACACCATGAGTATCGGTCGCAGGCGGTCCTTGCAGTGCAGCATCATGTGAGCCCATAACGGCGCCAACAGCAGACACAGGGCGCCTGCCATGCCGGAGAAGTTGAGGGTTCGGAGAATGTCGCCACGGCCCCTTTCGACGCCGTCGCTGAAGGCGGCTTTGCTGACGTCTAGCCAAGCGCGCTCACTGTTGGGGCCCTGCTTGCCGGTCTCGAACCAGACGCGTGCCAATGGCGCGATCAGGAGAACCGCGATCAGGGCCAGCATAAGGACCAACAACCAGCCCTTCAGCTTGCCAGCTGGGATAGCTTTCGCGAAGCGACCATTGTTCTTCTCGTAGCCGAGTTGGCGTTTGAGCATGCCGGCGTTGGCGAGGAGCACAGCCAAGCCAATAAGGACCAGCGGCAGGCTAGCCGTGGCGCCGGCAGTGAAGTCGGAGTTGCGCGAATGGCCGAAGATCTCGGCCGCATACACATGGAACAGGTCGCCAACGGTGGCGAAGTAATCAGGCACCGCGAAATCAGAGGCCGCGAACAGGAATGCGAAGCCGGCACCGATGCATGCAGGCAGGAAGGAGGCGCGCAGCATCGAGATCACCGCCATCCGTGGTGACACCAACATGGCGCTCTCGAAAGAGGAGGCCGCTTGTCTGGAGAGGCTGCGTGCGGCTAACAGTGCTGGCAACGGTGCATAGCAAACCCCGAAGGTGAACACGGTAGCGGCAGGACCGGTCATCCCGGTCAAGCCGAACCAGGCTTGGGCGACCATCAACGGCGGCATCAGCAGTGGCAGCGGCATCAGCAGGCGGAAGATCCCGGCACCGGGGAACTTGAAGCGGGTGCGGATCAACGCGTACGGCCAGCCGATCAGCATCGCCAACATGGCAGCCATCGAGGAAATCCAGGTCGAGCGCCAAAGCAATCCCGAGGTGCGTGAATCGAGCATCGTCGCCAAGCGATCGAACCGTACTAGGGGTTCGAGGATCGGCAACAACGGAACCCACGCCGCCAACAAAGTGACGATCAAGGCCAAGCTCCACCAAGGGCGCGGGCTGCGTCCCCCCAAGACGACACTCACTTAACGAACGCCTCCTGGAAGGCTTTTGAACGATCTGAAATCGCGGCAGCGACAGCAGCCCAATCGACATCCATGACTTGATAGTCCTTGCCTGGAACCTGAACTCCACTGGGCATCGCTACACCTTCGTGGAGGGGGATCTGTTGCGAGACGCTGAATGCCAGTCGCGCTTCCACGTCGGCCGATAAGACGTAGTCCACGAACTGCTGCGCGGCGGTCTGATTCTTGCCGCTATCGAGGATGCAGATGCTGTTCGGGATAAGAAGTGCGCCAAGTTCGCCATCGCCCTGTTCCAGGTAACGTACTGCCACCGGGTGTCCTTGCGCGATCGCCTTGGCGGCATCGTCGGTGTCGGTGAAGCACCAGTGGAAATCGCCATTGCAGGTGCGGCGCATGACGTCGGCGTTGCCGGAGCCGAAGGACAGCCCAGCTGCCTGGGCAGCGGCGAACCAATCGAGCATGTCCTGGTTGCCACGCTGCAGGGAAAGGACAGTGGCGTTAGTCAAGGTCGTGCCAGTGAGTGGTTGCGCCATGGCGCCGAACTGTGCGTAGCCGGGGTCCAGGAAGTCATCGAGCTTATCCGGGACCGCTCCCTTGCGGTCGGTGCGGTACAGGACCACCCTGGCGCGAGCTGCGAATCCAGTCCAATGGCCATCCGGGTCGCGAAAGGATTCCGGGATGCCGTCGGCGGAGGCGCTGCGATAACCCACGGTCAGGCCCTCGTTCTTCAGGCGCAACGTGTGAGCTATCTCGTTGTTCCAGTAGACGTCAGCGCGAGGGTTGTTCTTGGCCTCGGCGATGATGCGATTGACGAGGCCAACGGTCTTGTTACGTTCGACGTCGAATTGGGTCTCGACGGTCAGTCCTGTGCGGGTCTCGAAGTCACTGATGATGCCTTCGGAAAGGTCTTGATCCAGTGAGCAGTAGACGACCAGGTCTGGGCCGTTCGAGGAGCCATCGGAGCCACTGCAAGCGAGGGCAAGCAGGGGGATTAGAAGGGCGGCTGGGGCGGTTCGCATCGTGCCGAATGTAGCAATCCCCGTGCCGTCATTGTTGGGGACTTTATGGTGTCGGATGTTCCCGCCAGGGAACCACTTGCGTGGCACCTGGCTTGCCTAGAATGGGGGCATCATTCTGACCCCAGTCCCGCGTCTAAGATGCCTACAACACTTCCCGCTTTGAAACTCGCCACCCGCATGGGGCGGCTTGGAACTGAAACCGCTTTCGAAGTCCTGGCCAAGGCCAAGGCGTTAGAGGCTCAGGGCCAGAACATCATCCACCTTGAGATCGGCGAGCCTGACTTCGATACCCCGAAGAACATCATCGATGCTGGCGTCGACGCCCTCCGCGGTGGGTGGACTCACTACGGCCCGGCGAATGGCCAGCCAGAAGCTCGCGAAGTCGTAGCCAATTATGTCGCCCAGTCGCGTGGCATCGAGGTTCATCCTGATGAGGTGACCATCGTTCCTGGTGGTAAGCCAACCATGTTCTACGCCATGTTGGCGTTGGTCGAGAAGGGCGATGAGGTGATCTACCCGAACCCTGGTTTCCCGATCTATGAGTCGATGATCAACTTCTCCGGCGGTAAGGCGGTAGCCTGCCCGATTCGTGAGTCGAACGCATTCGCATTGGATCCAGAGGATGTGATCTCGCGTCTCACCCCGCGAACCAAGATGGTCATCCTGAACTCGCCGGCCAATCCCACTGGTGGCGTCACTCCCAAGGAATCATTGGAGCGGGTACTGGAAGCGCTCAAGGATTACCCCGACGTGTGGATCCTGTCAGACGAGATCTACAGCCGCATGCTCTACGACGGAGAGGAGCATTTCACGCCTTTGGTGGATCCTGAGATTCGCGATCGCGTGATCCTGCTCGATGGTTGGTCGAAGACCTATGCGATGACCGGTTGGCGAATGGGTTTCGGCGTCATGCGCCCCGACCTAGCCGCCATGTTCACCAAGTTGATGGTCAACTCGAACTCATGCACCGCATCGTTCTCGCAACGCGCCGGCATGGAAGCGCTGACCGGCGACCAGTCGGCGGTCGACGAGATGTTGGTGCAGTTCGACGCTCGGCGTAAGCACATCACCAACCTCGTCAATGACATCCCCGGCATGAGTTGTCACTTGCCAGTCGGCGCCTTCTACGTGTTCCCGAACATCAAGGAGACTGGCCTCACATCCGCCGAGTTGCAGGACAAGATCCTCTATGAGGGTGGCGTGTCTTGCCTCGCTGGAACTTCCTTCGGTGCGGAAGGTGAAGGTTACATTCGTTTCAGTTACGCCAACTCGATCGAGAATATCGAGGAAGGCATGCGCCGGGTCCGCAAAGTAATCGAGAGCCTGTAATGGAACGGACACCTGCGGATTTCCGCTCAGATACTGTCACCTTGCCGACGCCGCGCATGCTTGAAGCGATGCTTGGCGCGCGAGTCGGCGATGACGTGCTGGGCGATGACCCAACAGTGCGCAAGCTGGAGACGCGTTTCGCCAGCTTGTTCGGAAAAGAGTCGGCCCTGTTCATGCCTTCAGGGACGATGGCTAACCAGACGGCGATAGCGGCCCATACGGTGCCAGGTGAGGAGATCATCGTCGATGCTGGAGCGCACATCTTCCAATTCGAAGGTGGCGGCCTGTCTCGGGTGGCTGGTGTCCATATGCGCACCCTTGATTCCGAGAACGGCCAGTTCTCCTTCGGCCAATTGGCGCGTGCCATCCGGCCGGTAAGTGAGCATATGCCACGCACCGGATTGATCTGTACCGAGCAGACCCACCTGTTCTCCGGTGGCAGCATCGTTCCGATCGATTACCTGGAGGAGGTGTTCGGCCTGGCTCACCATCATGGTGCATTGGTGCACATGGATGGCGCCCGCATCTTCAACGCCCAAGCCGAGACCGGTGTCGATTTCGTCGACTACGGCAAGTTCTGTGATTCGTTGATGGTCTCGCTGTCGAAAGGCCTAAGCTGCCCAGTCGGGTCGGTGTTGGTCGGCGACGGCAGTTTCATCGAGCGAGCTCGCCGGGTGCGTAAATGGCTTGGTGGCGGCATGCGTCAGGCTGGTTACCTTGCTGCTTGTGGTCTCGTAGCCCTGGATGAGACCGTGCCATTGCTTGGTGAAGACAACGCACGATGCCGCCGCTTAGGTGGCGCGATCTTAGGCATCGATGGAGCGCGCATGGCCCAAGCGACCATCGATTCCAACATCCTCTTCCTGGAGATAACCCAGGCCGGTTTGGATGCCCCTATGGTCGAGGCTGCCTTGGCTGATGAAGGCATCCTGACGCTTGCCTTGGGCGATCGCCTACTTCGTTTCGTGACTCACCGTCACATCACTGATGCAGACTTGGACCGCGCTGTCGGCGCCTTGCAAACCGTACTACAACAATAATCATGTCAGTCTTCAAAGCCTACGACATCCGCGGCACATATCCAGACCAGATCGATGCTGCGTTGGCGCGCCGGATCGGACGTGCCTTCGCCGATTTCCTCGGCAAGGGACCGTTGGTCATCGGTCGTGACATGCGTGACATGGCTCCCGAGATTCACGATGCCGTCATCGAAGGGATCCTCGATGGAGGCATCGACGTCATCGATATAGGCCTCTCGTCCACTCCGCAGGCGTACTTCGCCATCGGCCACCTGAACGCTGCGGGTGGGATGAACGTGACGGCAAGCCACAACTCAAAGGAATACATCGGGTTCAAGTTATGTAAGGAGGAAGCCAAGCCGATCTCTGCCGATAACGGCATCAAGGAGATCGAGGTCATGGCAACTGCTCCAGAAGCTCCAGTTCCCCTGGAAGCGAGAGGTAATCGTACGCATGTCGATACTCTCGCCGATTACGCCAAGCATGTCGCCCAATGGGCCGACCTGGCGCGCGATGTGAACATCGTCTCGGATGCCGCCAACGGCATGGCTGCGCATAGCTTCCCGGCCGTCTTGAACGAAGTGCCGCAGATCAAGCACGACGGTCTCTACTACGAGCTTGACGGGACATTCCCTAACCATGAAGCCAACCCGCTCAAGCTCAGCACGCTGGTTGACCTGCAGGCATTCGTGGTCGAGCAAGGTGCCGAACTAGGCGCTGCCTTCGATGGGGATAGCGATCGTTGCTGTTTCGTGGATGACAAGGGGCGCGCGATCGGTAATGACATCGTCACCGCCTTGGTAGCAAGGGAAGTGCTTAAGGCGGAAGAAGGAGCCGCGATCGTCTATGACCTGCGTAGTTCGTGGGTATTGCCTCAGACCATCATCGAGGGAGGCGGGCGGCCTGAACGCGAGCGCGTCGGCCACAGTTTCCTGAAAGCGAAGATGCGCGCCAATGATGCGCCATTCGGGGGCGAATTGTCCGGCCATTACTACTTCAGGGATAATTGGTACGCCGACAACTCCGAGATCATCCTGCTGATGGTGTTGAACCTGGTGTCTCGCAGTGACAAGCCGTTCAGCGCAATGGTCGATGAACTGATGCTTTACCACTCGACTGGTGAGGTCAACTTCCACCTCGAGGATAAGCGTGGAGCCATGGATAAGCTCAAGGAGGTGTTCCACGATGCCGACAACATCGACGAACTCGATGGCGTAACTATCTCCTACGGAACCTCCACCCAACCAGGTTGGTGGTGGGTGAACGTGCGCCCCTCGAACACCGAGCCGTTGCTGCGGATGAACCTCGAATCAGACGACAAGTCAAAGATGGAGGAGATGACCAAGCAGGTAATCGAGATCCTCGGGGTCGAGCCGGAGGCGTAAGATGTCCAGCTTCAAAGAGCGGCCGGTTCGCATCGTCGCGGTGCCAATGGATCTTGGTGCCAGTCGCCGAGGAACCGACCTTGGCCCAGGCGCGTTGCGTGTAGCAGGCGTCGGCCGACACCTCCGCATGATCGGCTTTGAGGTCCAGCGTGACGAGGATGTTCATGTCCCGGCGATGGAGACGCGCAAGTCCTTCGGTGATCCACTGTTGAGATTCCACGACGAGATCGTGCAGGTCTGTGAGGATCTCGCTCAGGTGGTCCAGCGTGCTGCTGCGGACGGTGCTACACCACTGGTCTTCGGGGGTGATCACTCGATCGCCATGGGAACCGTCGCTGGTATGGCTGCACATCA
>CAZJGH010000096.1:0-10335 GCA_964545405.1 uncultured Planctomycetales bacterium | reverse complement strand
CGATTCCAGTGGATGGTCGCGTTTGCAGTACCTTGACTGGCAGCCGGCCGACTCCCTGCAGGTGCTGAACTTCCCGTTCCCGGTCGAGAAGTCAGGGCGCTATAAGTTGTACGCCCAATTCGCCAAAGGCGAGAAGTATGGTCAGGTACAAGTGCTAATCGACGGCAAGCGCGTCGGCGAGGTCATTGATTTCAGTGGTGAAGGCCTTGCGGCCAGTGGCGAAGTCGAAGTCGGCGACGTGCGTTTGATGCAACGTCTCGACCACAAGATCGCATTCATGTCGAAGGACGGCAAGGCGATCGGGGTCGATTATTTCATCCTAAGGGCACCAGCCAAACCTACGGATTCAGACAACAGCAACAACTGAAATGAGTAACTCAACGGCTTACACCGAGTTCCTGCGCTTGTGGGGGATGATCGATGATCTCGAGCATGGCTCCGCCGTCTTGCAATGGGATCAGGAGACCTACATGCCGACCAACGGTGCGGCAGCGCGCGGCAAGCTCCTTTCCACCATTGCCGGCATCCGTCACGACAAGATGGTCGCTGCGGAATTGCGTGACAGCTTGGCAGCAGCTCGCGAGGAAGTGCCCGCCGATGGCATTGAGGCAGCGCAACTGGACGCCGCTCAGATCGAGGTGGACAGGGAAGTGAAGATACCGGCTGACCTGGCGGTCGCCCTTGCCGAAGCGGAGAGCCTCGGCCTGGTTGCTTGGCAACAAGCTCGTGCCGACGCGGACTTCTCCAAGTTCAAGTCGGAGCTTGAGCTGCTGGTGAAACTAAACCGAGAGAAAGCAGCTGCGCTCGCGGACAGTGGCAACGCTTACGATGCGATGCTCAATCTGTATGAGCCTGGAACGACCGAAGCGGAACTGATCCCGATGTTCGGTGAGCTGCGCGAAGTCCTTGCTCCGGTGATGCGGGCAGTCGCCGAACAGCCGCCGGTCGATGAAGCCGCTGCGCAAGGCCATTTCGATCCTGCGGCGCAGAAACGTTTCTGCAGCATGATCGCTGGCAGGATGGGCTACGACTTCGATGCCGGTCGTCTCGACAAGACTACCCATCCGTTCTGTACCACCTTCGGCCACGGCGACGTGCGCATCACCTGGCGTTGGCAAGAGGATGATATTCGTCCAGCCATGTATGGCGTGATGCATGAAGCTGGCCATGGACTGTATGAGCAAGGCTTGCCCGCCGATTGGGCGCGTACCCCATTGTGGCATGCCAGTGGCCTTGGAATGCACGAGTCACAGTCCCGCATGTGGGAGAACATGGTCGGACGCAGTGAGGCGTTCTGGCATTGGGCAATGCCACACTTCGTCGAGGCGTTTCCAGACAAGGCTGGCCTCACTCCCGAGCAGATCTTTCCGGCACTCAACACCTGCAAGCCATCACTCATCAGGGTGGAAGCCGACGAGGCGACCTACAACCTGCACGTCGCCGTGCGCTTTGAAGTCGAGCGTCAGCTGTTCGCTGGCTCTGTTGACGTCGGCGAGCTGCCGGAGCTGTGGGATCAAACCTATCAAGACCTACTAGGCGTGCGCGCCGAGTCGATCAGCGATGGTGTCCTGCAGGACATCCACTGGGCGATGGGAGCCTTCGGGTACTTCCCGACCTACTCGATCGGCAACCTGGTCTGCGCCCAGTTGTTCGAGAAGGCTAGCGCCGACATCGCAGGCTTGGAGGCCAACATTGCCGCTGGAGAGTTCGAACCGCTTCTGCAATGGCTGCGAACCAATATCCATCAGCATGGACGCCGCTATCCGACCAAGGAATTGGTCGAAAAGGCCACAGATAAGCCACTTTCCGCACAGCCTCTGGTGCGCCATCTGACCGGATTGGCTGAACGCGTTTACGGGGTTTCAGTAGCCGCTGAGCGTCGCTAGAATTCGTCGCAACCGCGGGGCATGGTGCTGCTGCGGTGCACGAAAGATGGCTAAACACAAAATCGGCTGGATGCCTGGCGACGGAGTCGGCCAGGAAACCATGGATGCATGCAAGCCCGTACTCGAGGCCGTTGGGCTCGATGCGGAATACACTCACCTCGACATCGGCTGGGATTACTGGTGTCAAGAAGGTGATTCACTTCCGGAGCGCACCCTGCAAGGCTTGCGCGACGTCGATGCGGCACTGTTCGGTGCGATCACGTCGAAGCCAAAGGCGGAAGCGGAAGCGGAACTCGCGCCTGAACTTCAGGGCAAGGGTCTCATCTATCGCAGCCCGATCGTGCGGATGCGCCAGATCTTCGACCTCTACTCGAACATGCGTCCTTGCCGGGCGTTCGCCGGCAACCCATTGAACTACCAGGACGACATCGACTTGGTCGTGTTCCGCGAGAACACTGAAGGAATGTACGGCGGCGTCGAGTGGTGCCCAGTCGACGGCAAGATTCGCGAGGCTCTCGAAAGCCACCCGAACTTCGCACGCTTCAGTAGCGTTCCTCCAGAGAAGATGTCCTTCTCTTCACGCATCATCACTTGGGAAGGCGCAAGCCGCATCGTCCGCGCAGCCTTCGAGTTCGCCAAGAAGTTCAACTACCCGACCGTGACCGTGGTCGAGAAGCCAAACGTACTGCGTGAGACTTCCGGCATGTTCATGGATGCCGCGCGCGAAGTGGCCAAGGATTTCCCTGGCATCGAGATGTGGGACACCAACATCGACGCGATGGCCATGTGGCTGATCAAGAACCCACAGGACTACGGCGTGATCGTCACATCTAACCTGTTCGGTGACGTCATCTCCGACCTCTGCGCTCAGCTGGTCGGTGGCCTCGGTTTCGCGGCCGCTGGCAACATCGGCAAGGAAGTCGCGGTATTCGAGCCGACTCACGGTTCGGCACCGAAGTACTTCGGTCAGGACAAGGTCAACCCATTGGCCAACATCCTCGCCGCCAAGATGATGCTCGACTTCATCGGTGAAGGTGCCATGGCTGACAAGGTCTTGGCCGCCGTCTCGCAAGTCATCGCTGATGGCAAGGTCCGCACCTATGACATGGGTGGTACCGCCAAGTGCTCGGAGATGGGCCAAGCGGTCGCTGACCTGATCAACTAGGCCCGAAAAAAAGTTCAGCCTCACCGCCTGGGTCCAGGTGGTGAGGCTGATTGCGATTCAGGCGGAGCCTATTTCCAGGCGACCAGGTAGGCGATCCAGGTATCCTCGTTCTCGGCGCTTGAAGCCTTCTTGAACACGCCGTCGCCGTCGCCATGCTTGTCGGCGCCTTCCCAGAAGGCATCCACTGACTTGAAGCCGGCATCGATCATGATGTCGCGCAGCTCCGCAAGCGACCAGACTCGCCAATTGTAGGTGAAGGCCTTCTTCATCTTGGTGCCATCCTCGAACTCGAAGTGGATGTGGCAGTCGATGTGGTTGGTGATGGCATCCATGGCCTCCTGTTCCCAGACATAAGTGAAGTCACCGTCCTCTTCGCGGTCTTCCTCACATGGTTGCTGAACTCCAGGGCCGCCCATCAGGTCGCCCACGAACCTGCCGTCCTTCTCCAAGTCAGCATGGACCTTCTTGAAGTACTTGAGCATCAACGCGCGTTCCTCGAAGATCCAGTAGGAGAAGTTGAACGCGGTGATGATCTCGACCTTCGGGGTCTTGACGTCCAGCACGTTCTCCTCGAGTTGCACGATGCGCTTGCTGTCATCCCCAAGTGGCTCTATGTGATGTTCGAATCCCCAGTGCAGTGGATCCGGATCGAGGTCGACTGCCCAAGCCTTGGTCAAGCCATGGTTGGCCACCCACAGGGCCGACAATTTGGATGTGCCGGCGAAGTCTTCACGTAGCTTCAGCGGCCGGCGCTTGCGGTATGACTTGAAGGTCTTGACCAGGAAATCATGATCAGCATCGGGGTCATAGACCGAACCTTCATACAGCTCGAAGCGGTCGGCAGTCGCTGCCGTATATTTGGATGCCTTCTTCTTGGTGCGCTTTCGGGCCATGGCGAAGCAGGGTACGAGTGTCGCTGGCAGCGTGCAATAAGGAATTACCCCAATCCCATGCTGCGTAAGGTGAGCTTGTCCAGCCACCGGTCACTCAGGAACCAACGGCGCAAGAACAGGATGCGCTTGGCATCCTGACCGACGACGTAACGGGTGCGCGGCCGTCCACTGGTCAATGCATGGCGCACCGCGTCGGCACAAAGTTGCGGATCAGCAGCATCTGCGCCGTTCGATTCGGTGCTCGCCATGACCTCGTCGATGAACTCGCGGTACTCTTCAATGCCTTGCTTGGGGATCGACTCCATCAACTTGGCGGCGCGTGCACGTGAACGGTCCCAGATGGGGGTGGCGATACTGCCTGGCTGCACCACGCTCACTTCCATGTCGTGGACCGTAAGCTCGAGGCGCAGGGAATCACTGAGGCCTTCGAGCGCGAATTTGCTGGCACTGTAGGCGCCGACAGTCGGGAAGGCGACACGCCCCGACATCGACGAGATGTTGACGATGCGTCCAGAAGTCTTCTTGAGCAGCGGCAAGAATGCCTGCACGCAGCGCAGGACTCCAGTCAGGTTGACATCCATCTGGGTCTGGAAGGCATCGATAGGGATGTACTCGAGTGGCGCTGCGACAGAGATGCCGGCGTTGTTGACGAGACCCCATAACCCAACCTCGCCGAGCATTTCCTGGACACGGCTTGCCGCAGCTCGGACCGACTCACAGTCACTGACATCCATCATCAAGGGCACGATCTCGATAGCCCCAGAGGGCGTGGCAGCTGCCAACTCGAGCCCATCAGATTCCTTGCGTACCGAGCCGAAGACTTGCAAACCAGCTGCAGCCAAATCGACGGCAATCGCGCGGCCGATACCGGTGGAGGCACCAGTTACCAATACAGGGCGGGTATTTGCCATAGGACAATCCTATAGTCGTGGTCATGTTGGTTCCTAGCCTCCTGTCGGTGCAAGTCGGAATGCCATGTGAAGTGCAGACCGCCGACGGCCCGCTGCGCACGGGCTTGGTCAAGCAGCCCGTGAGTGGGCAGGTCTTTCTCGGCGCTCGCGCACTCGATGGCGACGGCTGCGCTGACCTTGTCCATCATGGCCTCGAGGATCAGGGTGTATGCGTCTATCCAGCGGAGCATTACCTGTGGTGGCGCGAATTCCTGCAGCTCGATGAGGTCAACTTCCCGTTCGGCAGTTTCGGCGAGAACTTCACTGTCGCGGGGCAGGTCGAAGCGAGCGCCTACGTCGGCGACCGCTATCGAGTCGGTACCGCGATGGTCGAGATCACCAAGCCGCGGCGGCCATGTGCGACCTTGAACAAGGTATGGGGAGTCAATCAGATAGCTGCGCAGATGGGTCGCCAAGACAAGATCGGCTGGTATCTGCGTGTGCTTGAGACCGGCAAGGTCCAGGCAGGGGACAGCTTCGAGCTTCTCGATCGTGACGCTGGCGCCGTCAATATCGTCGATGCTTGGCACGACATGGACACGCGCGAGGTGCCATGACCCCACATGCCTGGATAACGCTTGCCATCATGGCCATCGCCGCGGTGCTGTTCATCAGCCGCATGGTGCGCCTCGAGATCGTGGCGATGTGTATCCCGGTGAGCCTGTATCTGACCGGCGCCTTGCCCGAGGTCGAGGATGTGTTGTCCGGCTTCGGTAACCATGCGGTGATCGCCATCGGTGCGGTGTTCGTGCTCAGTGCCGGGATCGAGGAGAGTGGTGTCGCGGCGTGGTTGGCGCGCATCGTCCAGCGTGCCGGTGGTTCATCCGAAGGGCGCATCTTGGCGATGGTGTGCACCGTAGTCGCGGTATTGAGCGCGTTCATGAGCAACGCCGCGACAGTCGCAGTGCTGCTGCCGGTGGTCGTCGCCCTCGCTCGTCGCGCCAAGATCCCCGCCTCGCGCTTATTGATGCCGCTCGGTTTCGCGGCCATCCTCGGAGGCAACCTGACCTTGATCGGTACATCGTCGAACCTGTTGGTCTCTGATTATCTGATGCGCACGACCGGCAGCGGCCTCGACATGTTCGAGTTCGCGATGATCGGCTTCCCTATCTGCGTGGTAGGTGTGCTGTACCTATTGACCGTCGGCCGCAAGCTGGTGCCGACCAATGCCGAACGCCGCATCGGACCTGGAGCGGTGTTGCCGGAGCAGTTGGTGACGGACTATGGCCTGGTCAGCAACATCGTGCGACTTCGACTCGGCCGGGCTTCAGACCTGATCGGCAAGACACTCGCTGAGTCAGGCTTGGGCCGCGACTACAAGCTGGCGGTGTTGGCGGTCACGCGGAAGGGCAACTTCGGCGACAAGTGGTCGATGCCTTCACCCAACTACAGGTTCGCTCGCGGGGATGAGCTCTACATGGAAGGCCCGGAGTTCGAGGCCTGGCGCTTGGCCGAGGAGACTCATTCACGCATCGGCCTTGCCGGTGAACATTCGGTCGAGAAATTCCTCGACCACGGCTTTGCCCTCGCTGAAGTCGCGGTGTCTGCCAGGTCCCACATGATCGGTAAGACAGTGCGCGAGTTGGATTTCCGCGGCACCTTCGGAGTCTCGGTGATCTCCTTGTGGCGTGATGGGCAGCCGGTCAGTAAGCAACTTGCCGACCTGCCGCTGCAGGCGGGTGACGCGATGCTGTTGGCCGGCCCACTCCCCAAGGTCCATGCGATCGAGATGGACAGCGACCTGTTGATGTTGTCGCGGCCACAGGAAACGCGTGACTTCAGCAAAGCGCCTTTCGCCGTGTTGTGCCTGTTCGCGGCCTTGCTGCCACCGCTACTGTTCGGGGTTCCATTGGCCATGAGCGCCTTATTCGGTGCCTTGATGATGATCATCACCGGTGCAGTGCCTGCTGGCCGCGCAGGTCGTTTCATGGAATGGCGAGTATTGGCGATGATCATCGGTACCATCCCACTGGGGCTCGCACTCGAACGTCACGGCGTCGCCAGCCTGGTGGCAAGTGGTTTCGGCGGGGTACATGATCTGCTCGGCGTCCCTGGAGTGCTGGCCGGTCTTTACCTGGTCTCGGCGATCATCAGTATCACCTCATCAAACGCCGCAGCTGCCGTAATCATCTCGCCAGTCGCGATCATGACCGCGAAGACCTTGGATATCGGCATAAGCAACGCCTTGTTGGCAGTCGCATTCGGATGTTCATGCGCATTCGTAGTCCCATTCGCACATCAATGCAATTTGATGGTGGCTACTCCAGGTGCCTATCGAACCAAGGACTTCGCGCGCGTCGGAGCTGGCTTGAGTCTAGTGGTCGCTGTCGTCGCGGTCGGCTTGCTGACCATCCTCTAGCAGTCGACCTAGTCCCTTAATGGTGACACTGGCTTTATGCTGGATGTCCTTGTAGTCTTGGCGAACTATGCAAGGTGATGAACAGCATCCAGTAGGGGCATCTCAAGAGCCGACCTTCGGGCAATGGCTGTGGTTCGCCGCCATCATCACCGTGATCGGCTATGCGGTAATCGTCGCCACGGTATTCATGAACACCAGCACCCTGTTCGATTACAACGGCAAGCAGTCAGGGCCGCAGGAGTTGTCGCTGCTGGAGTCCTTCCTGATCGTGGAATTCCTGGTGGTCGCGACTGTCACGGGAATATTCCTGCGCAAGGCCTTCGTCGTCAGTCGCCCAAGAGATTTTCGCTGGTGGCACCTGTTGCCGACCGCGGTGGCGGCAAGTTCAGTGTTCTTCGCCTTCTTTGCCTTGGGATTCGGTTCCCTAGAGATCATCAACTGAACGACGCTTCTTCTTGACGTCGGAGCGCTTGCGTTTCGAATCCAAGCGCCGCTTCACGGAACCCTTGGTCGGCTTGGTGGCCTTGCGCTTGCGGGGACGATAGTTCAACTTCTTGAGCGCAGCGATCAGCCGCTCCCACGCCAATTCACGATTCTGCGCTTGGCTGCGGCGTTCAGTGGCGGTGACGGTCACACCACTACGCCGATGGACCAGCCTTACCGCAGTTTCGGTCTTGTTGCGGTGTTGGCCGCCTGGTCCTCCAGCACGGTAAAAGGTCATCTCGACCTCTTTCTCGAGGGTGGCTCGGTCGGTCGGAAAGGGGCGAAAATCTGCCATGAAGTGAATCCAATGCTGTCCTACAATACCCGCAATCATGACTCACAACGTCGTAATCATCGGTTCTGGTCCAGCGGGTTACACCGCGGCAATCTACAACTCGCGCGCCGGCTTGGCGCCGCTTCAGTTCGAAGGCATGCAGCCTGGCGGGCAGCTGACGACCACCAATGATGTGGAGAACTACCCAGGTTTCCCAGATGGCGTGACAGGTCCTGATTTGATGGCCAGTTTCCGCGCTCAGGCCGAGAAGTTCGGAACCGAATTCGTCGAGTTCAAGGACATCAAGTCGATCGACACCTCCAAGCGCCCATTCGTCCTCGAGGACACCATGGGTGGCACGACTGAGGCTCACTCCGTGATCATCGCCACTGGCGCACGCGCCAAGCTGCTTGGTCTCGACAAGGAGAAGGAGCTTATGGGGTTCGGCGTATCGGCCTGCGCTACTTGTGATGGCGCATTCTTCAAGGACAAGGAAGTGGCCATCGTCGGCGCTGGCGACACGGCCATGGAAGAGGCGCTCTTCCTAACCCGCTTCTGCACCAAGGTGACCGTCATCCATAGGCGCGATTTCTTCCGTGCCTCCAAGGTCATGTTGGATCGCGCGCGTGCCAATCCCAAGATCGAGTGGAAGTTGTGGGAGAAGGTCGTCGACATCCACCACGACGAGAAGAAGAAGGTCACTGGGGTCAAGCTCGAGAACACCGAAAGTGGCGAGCAGTCGGACTTCACTTGTGAAGGCCTGTTCATCGCCATCGGGCACCAACCCAACACTGATTTCCTGGGCGAGGAGTTCGATCGGGATGACGTCGGTTACCTGAAGCTGAAAGGCGGTACCAAGACCAGCGTCGAAGGCGTATTCGCTGCCGGCGACGTGCATGACCCGCTTTACCGTCAAGCGATCACCGCTGCCGGAATGGGCTGCGCTGCGGCACTTGAGGCCCAGCACTACCTAGCTGACCAAGGCTTGGCTTAAACGCTGATCAGGCCAGTAGTGGCTTGATCAGGCGATCCCACGCCAATTGCTCGGCAGATATGCCGTGCTTGTGACGGACTGTTTCCTGCAGCTTGCGAACCTCACGTGCCGCTGCAGTCGGGTCGTCGAGGATCTTCTCCAACTTGCGTCGCAGCAGGCGGTCCTCGCGGAAGCAATGGATGCCACCAGGGAATTCGCGGTGTGGGTCGATGTCGCTGGCGAGCACAGGGGTTCCGGCCAAGGTCGCCTCAAGCAAGCTGTTTGGGGCTGCGCCTTCCGACCTTGATGTGCTCAATACGATGTCAGCGCGGCGCATCAACGGCAGGAGGTCCTCACGCGGAACTTCACCGAGCCAATGTGCCCAGCTGAGGTCGGCAACCGCCTCGCGGAGGTTCTCGCCACACTGCTCTTCGAGTTCGGGACCGACGAACCACAGCACCAGTTCAGGGCGAAGTGCGGCCAACGGGGTAAGGGCCTTTACTGCTCGCAGTGGATCCTTGATGTCACGTACGCCAGCGGGGACCAGGACCAGTTTCTGTGGCGCCTGCAATTCCGGCGCGTCGCCATGAAACAATTTGGAGCCTGCTCGGTAGGGCAACGGTTGGACGGCCTGGAAGATGACGTCGACGCCGGCAGGGATCTCAGTGAAGATGTCCCGTGCGCGGCGGGCCGCTGAAGTGCATAAGGCCACGCAGCCGTTGGCATGCAGGACTGCATCCTCGGTCGCGGCTTGAGGTTTGCCGTTCAGGTCGGTGCCGGTGAAGACCACCACATAAGGCTTGTTGCGATCCGCACAAATCTTGCGGACGGTAGGTCCGGAATGTGCGGCATGGAAGGCTACCGCCAGGTCGAACTCCGGCCACTGTGACGGATCGGTGTCGGCAGCTACCAACTCCACCGCATAACCGCGGCGTTGCAGGCTTTCGCCGACCCGCACCGCGCTGGTCGCATTACCACGATTGGCATCGACCGCACAGGGCAGGACCAGGAGTAGGCGTCGGGAGTCGGCAGCCATCGGCGAATCAGCTGACCGCGAGGTTGAGCAGGAATTCGAGGTTGGTCTTCGACTGTTCCATGCGTTGCACCAGCAGTTCCATGCCTTCCACCGGGTTCATCTCATTAAGGACCTTGCGCAACAGGTAGACGCGTTGCAGCTCCTCCTTGGTGAACAGCAGATCCTCCTTCCGGGTGCCGGAGCGGTTGATCTCGATCGCTGGCCATACACGGCGGTCGGCCAACTGACGATCCAAAACCAATTCCATGTTGCCGGTACCCTTGAACTCCTCGAAGATCACCTCGTCCATCTTCGAGTTGGTGTCGATCAGGGCAGT
>CAZJGH010000095.1:0-10337 GCA_964545405.1 uncultured Planctomycetales bacterium | reverse complement strand
ACCACTGCGGTATTAGGGGAGGGGCCAAGTCGGCGCCCGAGAATCTCAACCAGAGCCTCTACCTTGGTGCACTCTTCGAACATATCGATATCGTAGCTTCACATTCAATCCAGGAAAATGGACTTTCATCTCCATTTCTCCGGTTATCATCGAATAGGCTAAAGCCTTGTTGCCATTCGTAGTTAACCTGCCTTGAACAACGAACGCTCCTTGTCACTGAAATTGTGGTTGCCGATTCTTGTCGCCGCAACCCTATCCGCCATTTGGGGAATGACGGCGTGGAAGGAATTTCGCCACCTTGAGATGGAGCGTGTGAGCTCCGCCAAGACCGATGCTCTCGTAGGCATGGTTGATTTGCAGAGTGAAGTTGAGCTGTACTTTCGCGCCGGCGACCCTGATGGAGCCAAACAAGCGATCCGCCTGCACGTTGAAGGACATGGATACGAGCAGCTTGTTTTGGCCGGGCCGACCGGTGTGGTCGAATATTCCGCGACCCCCTCGATGATCGGAAAGTCGGCAGCTGCGGTTGTCATTGGTTTTGATCTCCCTGAGTTTCTTGAACACCTTCTAGATGACCGGCGAACCCTGACCTTAACTGGTGACGACAACGACCTGACGGGGTACTTTCCGATTCTCACGTGGGATGACAATTCGGATTCTGAGCCAACAGTCTGGGGAGCCTTAGTCTTGTCCTCCCCCATCGATATCGATGCTGCTTCGATTTGGGCAGACGCTTTTCGGTCGATGCTTCCGCTGCTCGCCTTAATCATCGTGGCTTTGGTCGTCATGGTAAGCGCACTTCATGCCCTCGCGACTAGACCAGCGCGCCATCTCTTGTCTGCCGCTCAAGGAAGGGCCATGGGAATGAGCGATTCCATCAGTCGAATCACGAGAAGCGGTGACCTGCACAACAGCGAGCAGAACCTAAGGGATGTCCTACGATTAGTGAAAGTTGGCTTCTACAGTTTCTCGGTCACGTCTGACTCATGGACCAGCTCGGATGAGTTGGACAGCATCTTCGGGATTGGGGCCGACTTCGAGCGCACGGTTGAGGGCTGGCTCTCATTGGTCCATCCTGATGATCGGCAGTTGGCAGAAGCTCACCTGCAGGATTTCATCCTTAACAATGTTGATGTTTTTGACCTTGAATACAGGGTCATCGACCAAAGGTCTAATGAGGTGAGATGGGTGCATGGGATGGGGACGCTGGAAGTCGATAAGGAAGGAAAGCCAGTCACGATGTTAGGGGCGATTCAGGACATTTCCGAACTCCGGGAGGGACTCGACGCACTGAATGAGTGCTACCACCATCATCAACCGCAGCCCCAGCGTGGCTTTCTTGTGGCGCAATTCCTTGGACCGGCCGGTTGATTTCGTTTCAGAGAATGTCGAGAGATTACTTGGTTACCCTGCAGCCGCATTCGAGGGTGGCCTCAAATACACCAGCCTGATTCACGAGGATGACCTTGAGCGGGTTGAGGCAGAGGTTAGTCAGGCCTCTCAAGACCAGAAAATTGAGAGGTTCTCTCACCAGCCTTATCGCATCGTCAAGGCGGACGGCGAAGTTCGCTGGGTCGACGACCACACGCTGTTGCGCAAGAATGGTGATGGTGTCATCACTCACTTCGAAGGCATCGTGACCGATGTCACCCAACGTGAGGAACAGCTCCGGATATCCCATTTCCAGGCAGACCGGACTCAACTGCTGCTGGGTATCCCAGGATTCATGAAGGGCAGAGGGGAGCAGGCTTTCATCCAAGCATGCCTTGCTGAAGCTGAACGAATCACAGCCAACGATAGTTCCTTCATCTATTTGCTCGCCTCCGACCAAGAGGAGCTGGTGCTTATTACTGGCCAAGCTGAGCTTGCGGAAAGGCTACCGCCGAAGGTGACGTTGGACAGCATCCCTGCTCAATCTCTTGGGTCTTGGCCCCAAGCCTATCGGGAGCAGGAGCCGGTGGTGGTCGACCATGGGCTTGATTCAGCTGATGACGAACCCTGCGCTGCTTGGAGCAATACCCTGAATCGTTCTATCTGTGTACCTGTAATCGAGAACGGTGAATGCGTGATGGTCGCGTGCGCAAGCAGCGAAGCGACCTGGCACGCCGAGCTTGAAGTTGAAACATGGAGCTTGATTGCGAAGGAGATTTGGCAAGCCATTCAAAAGTCTCGATCTGAGAGCGAGCGTGAGGCTCTGGTGGTCGAGCTCGGTGAACGGATCAAGGAGCTGCGCACGATGTATCGCCTGTCAAGGGCGATCAACCTAAGTCAGGATGAGGATGAACTCATGCATAATGCGGTCAACCTCATTCCCGCCGGCTGGCAATACCCTGACAAGACTTGTGCGCGCATCACCATGGGTGGGAAGGCCTATACCTCATCGGAATTCCAAGAGACTGAGTGGTGTCAACGTGGCAAGATTACGGTGACCGGAAAGGACCCGGGGCTACTTGAGGTCTTCTATCTTGGAGAGGAGCCGGTGCCGGAGGGCAGTCCATTCTTGCCGGATGAACAGATCCTCATCAAAGGATTGGTCCTAGCCTTGAGTTCGGCAGCAGACCACTTCCATTCCCAACGCGAAAGAAGGAAGGCAGAGCAGCAGCTTCGCCACTCGCAGAAGATGGAGGCTGTTGGTCAACTGACTGGTGGAATAGCACATGACTTCAACAACCTGCTTGGAGTCATTCTGGGTAACGTCGACCTCCTCTACTTGGAATCCAGTATCGACGACAAGCTGATGAAACGCCTGGACTCGATAAGTAAATCTGCGCAGCGAGCAGCCGACCTCACCAAGCAGCTACTAGGGTTCTCACACAACCACCCTACGTCAACCTCAGTGGAGAACCTGAACTCCATCATCCAGAGGAACCATCATCTGCTTGAGCGCTCCTTAACGCCCGCCATTAAGGTGACCCACAGCCTTGAGGAAGACCTCTGGCCGACTGAGATTGATACTGGTGGTTTCGAGAATGCCCTCCTCAACCTGGTCATCAACGCCAATGACGCCATGCCGGAAGGCGGAGACTTGTTGATAGAAACAAGAAATGTCTGCTTATCCAGACGCGATTGTCGTGACTATCTTGGAGTACAACCTGGGGATTCGTGCGACTCAAGGTCAAGGATTCTGGGGTCGGCGTCTCCAGTGAAAACCTTGGTCGGATTTTCGAGCCATTCTTCACCACCAAGAAGCTTGGGGATGGGACAGGTCTCGGCCTTGCCATGGTCTACGGCTTTGCCCAACGCTCTTGCGGGATTGTCCGCTGCAATTCAGTGCCTGGAAAGAGCTCCGAGTTCCTGTTGTTCTTGCCACGCTCAAAACGTGAACCTTCCACTGCTGAACAAGGCAGAATCGGTGCTCGCCCCGCAACCGGTGGCACGGAAACAATCCTTATCGTAGAAGATGAGGTAGACCTTGCCGCACTTGCCGAACGTGCACTGGAAGAGAATGGCTACAGCACCATTCTCGCCATGGACGGACATCATGCCATTGCCCAGCTCAAGACCTCTCGCGAAATTGACTTGGTGTTCTCTGACATCATAATGCCTGGTGGGCTGAGTGGTTATGACCTTGCCGCCCAAGTCCGTGAAGAGTACCCTCACGTAAAAATTCTCCTTACTTCTGGGTACTCTCAGGGCGCTGCTGACGTCAGTGGTTCGCACAAGGTTGATCACGAATTCCTGCGCAAACCATATCGCCTGAGTGAACTTCTCCAGAGGATTAGGGTCACGCTTGATGCCCCTGATACTTGTCAGAAGACTTCACCCGCTCCTGAACCACCGACCCCTGTTTGGACAGATGACCTGACCATTGGCATCGACATCCTCGACGATGACCACAACCTCTTGCTTCAATTGATTCGCCATGGATCAGAAGTTCTCCTGAGCGACAACGGCATGTCAAAGGCTGACTTCTTCCTTAAGGAGCTTATTGCTTATTGCAAGAGCCACTTTGAGCGTGAGGAGATTGTCCTGCAAGCGTGCGAATATCCTGAAGCAGGCAATCACGCGCGGGTACATGAGTTGCTCCTCACTCAGCTGCAGGACTTACGCCTGCGATGCCAGCAGGGAAGCCTTGCCTTTACCGACATCCAGGCGTTCCTGGACAGTTGGTGGACTGACCATGTGTTGATAATGGATCGTGTTTTCATTCCTTACCTGAAGGGAAAAGAAGAACAGATCGCAACCGCCCTAGAACGGTACTCCCTCAAAGAGTCCTTGGAGTTTAGCGAATGACCTCACCAACTATTTACCTACTTGATGATGAGCCTGGCATGCTCGATCTGCTTGGAGATGTCGTCGAGATGGCTGGCCTGGTGCCACAACCCTTCGAGAAGGCTTCGGTATTTCTCGAGCAGGTGAAGGACATCGAGACTGATTCGATCCTCGTATTGGACCTATTCATGCCGGAGATGGATGGGATTGAGGTCATGCGGAATCTGGCCGACCTCCCCAACCCTCCAGCACTGATTCTGGTTAGTGGTCACGACAAGGGAGTGTTGCACTCAGCCGAGGAACTTGGTCGTGCACATAACCTCACCATCCTCGCTTCACTACCCAAACCTGTTTCGGTAGTTGAGCTTCAGAGTCTGCTCAAGCCCTTGGCGCCACAAGGGGCCATCGCGAACCTGAATATTCAAGCGCCGTGGGAGGGCTTTATTCCTCGCGATCTGCACTATGGCATCATGAACGACCAGCTAGTCCTTCACTACCAGCCACAGCTCAGCATTCAAACTGGAGAAATCGTCGGCGTGGAGGCACTGGTCAGATGGCAACACCCTGAGCATGAGGTCATCCCGCCGGACAAGTTCATCCCCTTGGCTGAACGGCTTGGCTGGATGGGTGAGCTGACCGCTGATGTCCTCAACAAGTCGATCAACCAGGCCCAGAAATGGAACGATCAAGACTTCGGGGTTACCGTTTCCATCAACATCGCAGCCGACAACATCACCAGCCTGAAGTTGCCTGAGCAGTTGACCGCCTTACTGGTCGACAAGAAGCTTGATCCGACTCGCCTCACCTTGGAGGTCACTGAAAGTACCTTGATGGGCGAGCTCTCCACAGCATTGGACATCCTCACGCGACTGAGGATGAAGGGCATCAAACTGTCGATCGACGACTTCGGCACTGGATATTCATCCTTGGTGCAACTCCACCGAATGCCATTCACTGAGTTGAAGGTGGACCGCAGCTTCGTGGGCAGGATGACGGACGACAAGGAAGCTCGAGCGACAGTCAACACCTGCATCCTGCTGGGCCATGACCTTGGAATGCAGGTCGTGGCGGAAGGTGTCGAACAACCCTCCCACCTGAACCTGCTCTGGCAGATGGGCTGCGATGTGGCTCAAGGGTACCTGCTCTGCCAACCACTACCTGGCGATGACCTGCTCGCCTGGATTCAGGACGGAGGCTATGACGAGGTCAGGAGTAAGGAGTTCGGGTGGTTAGGCAGCTAACATCACCAATGGTGGCGACCTAGATCAGTCTTCCGATGTCTCGAACTCACCACGCATGGCGCGCTTCTTGCGGGCATGCGCTTCCTCTAGAAGGTCGGCAACAGCTGGGTAATCGATTACCTTCAACGCTGCTTCGAAATCCCCGATCGCACCGTCGAAGTCGTTCATCTCAAGGAACAGCATCCCGCGCTCGGCGTAATAGATGACCGTGTTCATGCGGTTCGGCTTGGTCGCGAGCATCTTGGTGTATGCCTCGACAGCTCTCTCATAGTCTCCAGTCTCTCTTGCTTCAGCAGCTGCTTCCTGCAAGCCGTCAATATCGTCTGGCAATGGTGCGACAGCGATTCCTGTTCCCTGGAAGACGATCAAGGTCTCCGTCGCAGGATTCAGCCACTGCTTAGCTACCCGTTGCAGGTCGTCGGCTGTCACTGCTGCCACCGCACCATCCCAACCAGCAAGGAACTCACTCAAGCCGAACACCTCATGCCACGCGAGGGTTCCTGCTAGAGAGAAGTATGGACGCGCCCGGAGTGGTGCATTCAGATGAGACGCCACCATCAACTCTTTCACTTCAGCGAGGACATCAGCTTTCCCTTCGTCCTCAAGCACGCTGCCATCCCGATAGCCCCCCAGAAGGGCTGTAACTTCGCCGGCAATCCGGTCGGAGCCAGACCAACCGACCTGGAAGATATCCGGGTCGATGCGGCCCCCCATAGATACCGTCAACACCTCGCCTGAGGGCAATTGTTCACGACCAAGCATCGCGGCGAGCACGGCCATCGGTGCGTTATCCGCATGCCCGAGTGGTGGAGTCATCCAGCAACGGACGAAACGATCACGTGGCAGCTGTGACGGAATGAGCACTTCGCGTGGTTCCGACCTGTTCGGCTCAGAAGCCACCTTCAAGCCAACGTCAGCACCCTTCAGCCCGCCGAAGGCCTTCTCGATCGCATCCAATGCGACTTTGGTATCGACCGGCCCCACGACCACCACCGCGAACCGGTCGGCGCGGTAATGCTCAGCATAGAAACCCTTGATCAAGTCAATCCCAAGCTCCGGCCCCTTGGTGTGACCTGACTCACTTCGTAGGCCATGCCGATATGGATGCTGCTCATAGAAGGCATTCTCCAACTGTTCGGCGCGTCCATCGGCGGTGCGGTATGAATGCTCCTCTTCCACTTCCAGTCGATGACGCTCATGCAGCACCGGCTTCTCCTCAAAACTCAGGTTAGTGAGCCGGTCGGCCTCCATGCTCAACACCAAGTCAAGGTGTTCAAGCGGGAAGGAGTGGTCGTAGTACATGGTGTAGTCATCCCGCGTGAAGGCGTTGGACTCTCCGCCCCACCCGGCGATCGTGTGCTCGTGTACATCCGTGCCTGTAGTTGGCGTGCCGGTGAACAACGCATGTTCGGTGAGATGGGCCAATCCGGTCGTTTCAGCAGTCTCCTGACGATTGCCGGCCGCCACCGCGATAAACACGCTCAGGTCGCTGCCTTCATCATTGACCACCATGGCACGCAGGCCATTGGCCAGTACGCGCCTTTCGAACTGGTTCTCGCCAATCACGATCGGCTCGAGGTCCTTGCTGGCAAGCTCGTCGTGCTGCTGCGAGTAGACCTGCTCGGCGGCTCCCACTGCCAGGAGGATGGATGTCAACAATACGGAGTAGCTAAACATGGCGGGTATTCTAGCGGTGCCAATTTTCCTGCCCACGATTTTCATCCAGCCCCGTACTCTTGAGCGAAATGACACCAAAAATCACTGCCGCCTTCCTCCTATTGGCCCTGGGTTCCTGCTCAATCACTTTCTTCGGGCAAGAGCGCGCTTCTCGCGAAGGGACCATCTCCCACACCGCCTCCTCCTCTATCCAGGCCATCCGCATCGATGGTTTCAACGGCGACGTCAACGTGATTCCTGGCTCCGGCAATACGGTTGCTGGGCCGACCAAGACCTACGCACGTGGATCCTCCCAGGCTGAAGCCGAAAAGCGCCTCGGTCAGATGCAATGGAACTTCCGTGAGTCCGGTAACACCCTCTACCTTGAGCTTTCACGCCCAGATGGTGGCGCCAGTAACGCTGGCAGTGATCTCCTGAACTTGAGCGTACCTTCATCTTGGACGGTGGACGTCGACACCAGCAACGGCGATGTCGATATCGCTAAGGGATTCGAGACCGTCCTGGTTCATTCCAGCAACGGTGATCTTGATGTGCATTCCGACGGCAAAGTCCGGATGCGCACCTCCAATGGCGATGTCGAGCTCGACGGCTATACCCAGGATTTCCAGGTGACCAGCTCCAACGGCGACATCACCATCTCCTTGAATGGAGATTGGAGCGGCAACGGTACTGCGCACTCCTCCAACGGCAGGATCTCGGTCCGCTGTGATGGTTTGATGGATTGCTCCCTAAGTACCTCAACCAGCAATGGCAAAGCCCGTGTCTACGGACCTTCCCTCGAGAATGGCGCTGGTAGCCTATCTCTGGAAAGCAGTAACTCCAACATCAGCGTTACCCACGGAAAATAATCCTCATGCGTACCCCCCTCCTTCAGTTCTCTGCCGCCGCACTGCTTACGGTTTCCTGCAGCATTCACTTCGGCGACCTGAAAGAGACGGAGAGTATCGAGGCAAAGGTCGAGTTCGCGGTCTCGCCAGGAATCACTACCCTCACCATCGAGACCTTCAATGGCAGCCTAGATGTCATCGAGAGCGCTGATTCCTCCAGTGGAAACCTGATCACCGGGTCGTCGAAGGTTTGGGCCAGCGCCGACACCGTCGAAGAAGCCCTCTTCCGCGCCAACGAGATGGAGTGGGTCTATATCGAGTCCGGCGATCAAGCCACCATCTCCCTCAAGAAGCCTGGTAGCCGGTCCGGCAATACCGGTGGTTCGCTACGCGCGCTGAAGATTCCGGCTGGATTGGCTGTCCGGCTTGATTCCAGTAACGGCAGCTTGACCCTCACTGGCGATTGCAGGGACTTCGACCTCCAGACCTCCAATGGCCGCATCACCGTACAACTCACGGAAAACTGGAGCGGGAAGGGGATCGCAAGGTCATCCAACGGCCGCATCGCCGTGCGCTGTGAAGGTGAGCTTGATTGCCGCCTTGATTTGCGTACTTCCAACGGCAAGCCCAAGGTCCTCGGGCCCGCCCTTGATGAAGATAATGGAACTGGGTCGTTGAAACTGCGCACCAGCAATGGGCACATCACTGTGACTCATTTATTCCCAGGCGAATAGTCTGGTTGTTGTCTTAGAATAGGGCCGGATGCCACTGCTCCTCGCCCTATCGCTGCCGATTGCCGTCACGGCAGTCATCGCGGACCTGCGCATGCAGGGCATCGCCATTCTGGTGGTGGGCCTAGCAGGCGGCTTGTTGCCGCTGCTGACCAAGTGGACCGATCGCCGACTCCACAATGCGTTGGCCTTATCCACCGGCATTTTCCTGGGCGCGGTTTTCCTTCACATGCTGCCGGCGCTGTCGAGCGCTGCTCCTGATTTCGGTGGCCATTCTGGACATGGGAACGATGGCCAGATGTTCATGTGGACTTTTGTCCTGCTCGGTGTGCTCGCGGTCTACCTTCTCGAGTCGCTTGTCTTCCGCACTCATGACCACGACGACTTGCACCGTCACCGCGCGGTCGGATATGCCTCGATGGTTGGCCTGTCGGTTCACGCACTGACCACTGGTGTTGGCCTCGCCGCAGCGACTACCGGATCCAGTCAGCTCGCCGGACCTGTGTTCCTGGCGATCGTCGCGCACAAGGCCTTCGAATCGTTCTCGCTGATGTCGGTCTTTCACCTGGCGCAGTTCCCGCGCAAGCGCATCCTGCAACTATTGATCGCCTTCGCCTTCTTCACGCCACTTGGGGTATGGGCAGGTGCAGCACTATTCACCACTATCGGAGCGACTGGCTTGGCCATCGCCCTGGCTTTGGCTGCGGGAACCTTCCTGTTCGTATGTCTCACTGAACTCCTGCCGGAGGTCTTCCATCACAAGGAAGATATCGCAGTCAAGATCCTGTTCCTCGCCATCGGCATCGGGTTGATGGCAGGCGTGCATTTCCTGGAGGTCTAAGTGGAATTCCTCACCGATCTATGGGCAGCGATTTGGGGTATCTTGGCGGAATCAGGGCCCTGGCTGGTACTTGGCTTCTTCATCGCTGGCCTGCTCAAGACTTTCATCCCGCAGGACAAGGTATTCCGGCATTTCGGCGGCGACGACTTCATGTCGGTCCTGAAGGCCTCGCTGTTCGGTGCGCCGTTACCGCTGTGTTCATGTTCAGTCATCCCGACTGCGGCTGGTCTGCGTGACTCTGGAGCCAGCAAAGGTGCCACCACTTCATTCTTGATCGCCACCCCTGAGACCGGGGTCGATTCGATCGGCATCACTTGGGCCCTCTTCGACCCGATCATGACGTTGCTCCGGCCATTCGCAGCGATCCTGACTGCGGTGTTGTCGGGCACCATGGTCAACAAGCTGGTCTTGGCCGGAGCAGACAATAAGGGGGTAGAGGAACAATCCTCACCCGAAGCAGCGCCAGACTGATGCGCGCACAAGGATGCCCCGGCAGTTGTCGAGGTTACTCAAGTCCCATTCGCTCAGCGTGTGTTTTCGTCCCTGCGCTTTGCCTTCGGCAAGCTGATGGAGGACCTCACTCCTTGGTTCCTGCTCGGCTTCCTTCTGTCTGGCTTGATTACCGTGATGGTGCCAGCAGACTTCTTCGGCGACACCATCCCGAGCGGATTCATCGCCATGCTGATGATGCTGGCGCTGTCGATGCCGATGTACATTTGTGCGACCGCAAGTACGCCAGTAGCCGCAGCATTGGTGTTGAAGGGACTTGATCCCGGAGCTGCCTTGGTCTTGTTGCTGGCCGGCCCTG
>CAZJGH010000094.1:0-10359 GCA_964545405.1 uncultured Planctomycetales bacterium | reverse complement strand
GAAATCGAGAATCCCACCGAACGCAATCACTTTCATGTGGTTGTCAATAAAGCGGAAGGTTGCCTGGACATCTACACCGCGTCCGCATTCGCCGATTACGTCGATAGTGCCGTCGCGAAGCAGAAGACATCCAGAAGTGCGCGATTACTGCGCCGCAGCATTGGTGCCAACTCACGGAGGATTCCATTGGATGCGCAGGGGCGTATCTTGCTTCCGGAAGAGTTGCGCACCCGCATTGAAATGGGGAGAGACGCGATGATCGTCGGAGGCTTGAGTTACTTTGAGATTTGGGACCGCAAGGTCTACATGGAAACCGCGCTACCAGCAGCGGATGATTTCTTCGAAGCGGAGGCCGCGACCTTCCGCAATCCGGACTACGTACCTGAGGAGGGGGAACAGTGATTCTTGTTTGCCGCCACCTTGCAACGCCGTCAGGTCCGCTAATGCCCTCTCGCCACCAACCGGTGCTTATGGAAGCAGTGCTTGAAGCGTTGCAGCCAAAGCGCGGTGGCTTCTACGTCGACGCCACCGTCGGCGGGGGCGGCCATGCCCACGCTGTATTGAGTGCCAGCGCTGATGTGCGTCTACTCGCCATCGATCGTGATGCTCAAGCATTGGAGCGTGCCCGCCAACGCCTCGAGGAGTTCGGAGAGCGTGTGCAATTCGCACACGCTCCGTTCTCGGCGATCGAAAGCCTGGTCGAAGAGGCTGGCTGTGGTCCGGTAGATGGAATCCTCGCTGATTTCGGGGTCTCAAGCGATCAAATCGATGATCGCGACCGTGGATTCTCGTTCCAACAGGATGGTCCTTTGGATATGCGAATGGATCGCACCCTGCAGAAGACTTCCGCAGCAGTGTTGTTGGCTAATGCCTCTGAGGATGAGATCGAGAAGTGGCTACGCGTCTATGGTGAGGAGCGATTCTCGCGTCGCATCGCCAATGCCATCGTCAAGCAGCGCCGTTTCGGTCCACTGCTGCGCACTTCCCAGCTCGCTGACCTGGTGGGTCGCACTATTCCTGGTGGCCGTAGTGGGCACAACCCCGCTACTCGTACGTTCCAGGCCTTGCGCATCGCGGTCAACCGCGAGCTCGATGAGATCGATGCCTTCCTTCACGCTGCACCGCGCCTATTGGCACCAGGTGGGCGGTTGGCGGTAATCTCATTCCATTCCCTGGAGGATCGCTTGGCCAAGCACGCCTTCCGCAATGAGGCGCGTGGCGACCAATACCTGAACTTGATCCCACGAGGGACGGTCGCGAACTTGACTGAAATCCGCAACAACCCGCGTTCACGCAGCGCAAGGTTGCGTGCGTTGCAACGAGTCTCACCTGGGGAGACCAAGTGAACGAACGGATCGCGGTTCTGTTGGTGGCATTGTTGCTCGAGTTGTTGGGTGGCCTTGGGCTGCGCAATGAGGCAACAGCCGCACGTGGCCGCATCGAAGTGCAACGTCGCTGTAAAGTCGAGTGCAATATTCGCATTCGCAATAGCATCACCTTCTTCAATGAAGTAACAGCTCCTGCAAACCTGCAGCGTGAGCTCATGAAAGAAACACAACAACAAGAAATTCGCAACTTACCACAACTGTGAGCCCTACCCCCCAGGCATTCCGACCATGGATGGCTTTGACCCCGATCGGAGGTCTTTATTTCGCTTCGTTAGTTCAGTTGGTGTTATGGAGTCCCTCCTCCACAGACACGATCGAGGAGAACTTCGACAAGAAAACCATCTCCACCACAGAAATCCCAGCACAGCGCGGTTCGATTCTAGACCGCCATGGCCTTGCCCTCGCAGAGGACCGCTGTACCTGGAATCTGGTTATAAACTTCCTTCCCGAGCACCGTAGCCTGACTGTTGCGGTTGAAGATGGCTCGATGACGCCTGAGCAAGCTATTGCCCGGGTGAGGGTCCTTGCTGAGGGAACTGGGGTGCCGTTCACGGAGCTGTGGAGCGCCTTGATGGTCAATCCCAACGGCTATCAAGTATTACGCCGAGGCTTGACCATGACTGAACGAGACTTGGCAAGGCAAGCGATGAAGCGGGTGAGCTACTCAGGGTTGAGGCTTGAGCAGGAATTCACTCGAGCCTATCCCAACGGTCCGGTCCTCTCGCATCTGATCGGGCTGGTAGAGAGGGAGCCGGTCAAGATGATTGATGAAAAGGGTCAGCGCGGCACCGGCTTCGAACAAGGGCTCAACGACCTGTTGCAGGGCGTTCCCGGTGAACGCTCCACCATCGCCGTGACTGGCAAGCATGGAGTGAATCCTGCCCTCGGAATGCGCGACGCCGTGCCGGGACGTTCAATCCGTACATCCTTAGACCTCGAACTGTCGGAATTCGCGCGCGGTCAATTGGCCGAACTGATGGAGGAGCATAATCCATGGCGCTGCCTAGCGATTGCGGTTGAGGTCAAGACCGGACAAATCCTTTTGATAATGGGCTTGCCCGATTACGATCCGAACGATCCTCTTGGGACCATGGAAGTTCGGCTTGATCCAGTGACCGGAATCGAAGGACCAGATGGCTGGACTAACCCGGCACGCTGGCATTTCGAACCCGGTAGCAGCATGAAACCATTGGTGGCTGCCTATGCATTGGAGCGCGGGGCGATTAAGGCCAACCAGCGTTTCAGCAATGACGGAGGGTCATTCTTGCCTCCCAACAGCGCCCGCGGTGATGCTATCGGAAACTCGCGTGGTGTGCCGAACAAGGACATGCGCGCCTACGAGGGCATCGTCTATTCGTCGAACATCGTCTTCGCCAAGATTGCACGTGCAATCGGGCGTGAAGGGATGGCTGACATGATGGATTTCTTCGGATACCCAGCTGAAAAGTACCAGCTGCTCGGTAACGACCAGTACTTCATGCCAAGGCAAATGGCGAAGCGTAGTGCCTTCTTCAGTAAGCGTAGTCCAGATGGCATGGCTTACACCATCCCACGTATGGGCTATGGTCACGCGGTTGACGTGCCTCCCTTGCACCACGCCATGGCAATGGCAAGTATCGCCAATGGCGGCACCCTGCTCGAGCCGACTTTCAATCCTCAGGCGGAGCCCGAGGTCATCGGCCAGATCTTCTCCCAGAGCACTACTGATTACGTCAAGGACGCGATGCTGTGGATGGTCAACAAGGAGAATCGCCGCTGGCTGCCGCACCGTTACGATATTGCCTATTGTGGCAAGTCAGGTACTGCAGATATTCGCAGCGGTGCCTTCGAAGGTAAATACACGTCTACCTTCGTTTGTTATGGGCCCTACGAGGATCCTGAGATTCTGGTATTGGTGGTCGCCTACGGCACGACCAAGCAAGATGTCGCCGGTACCCACCACTACGGTTCGAAGGTAGCTGGGCCCGCCGCAGCAAACATTCTGCACCGAGCTCTGGAGCTTCGCGGCAGCTTGCCAATCAACGGCAGTGGGGACTTGGATTGGGGTGCTTCACCCGCTAATCTAGACCGCTGAACCGATGAAATTCTCGCAACTCGCCGAGCGGCTCAAGGAGTTTGGAATCCGGGTTGATTGCCCCGGCGATTCCAGCCCTTCTGACCCGTCGTTGCAGCGCGCCTGCTTCGACAGCCGCCGCGTGGAGTCGGGTGACCTGTTCTGTGCCCTCGGGGGACATGCTGCAGATGGCCGACGATTCATGTCGGAGGCCTACGAGAGCGGCGCTGCTGCCTTCTTGCTGAGTGGCGACACCCGCTATGGCCAGTTGCCTCACCTGGTGAGCCAGGGTCCAGCAGCCCATGCTGCAGGCTATGCGGCTGCTGAATTGGCCGGCAACCCCAGCAAGGACATGTGGGCTGGCGCCGTGACCGGCACCAACGGCAAGAGCAGCGTCGTACATATGTTCGAGTTCGCCATGAACGGGGCTGGGCGCGCCACTGCCGGTGGTGGCAGTTTGGGCTTGCGTTTCGATCAGCAGGTCGGGGAGATTCGCAACACCACGCCAGCGGCTGACGTCCTTCATCAGTGGTTAGCCGAGGTCAAGGAGCAGGGTGCCAAGGCAGCCATCCTTGAAGCCAGTTCGCATGGCATCGTGCAACATCGGTTGGCTGCCATAGATTTCGATTGCGCCGCATGGACTAACCTGACTCATGATCACCTGGATTACCACCAGGATATGGCGACCTACGCAGCCGCCAAGGCGCAGCTCTTCCTGGACTTGAAGCCAAGTGCGACTGCCTTGCTTCCAGCCCGCAAGGACTTGCAGGACCTTTGTGTCGCGAGTCCGGCGAACATCTTGACTTGGGGTTTCGATGACTCGGGATCGGATGTGAATGGGCGGGTCGTGGACTGCGCCCACGGGATCGAGTTGCTGATCGAGAGTTGCTGGGGTACCGGCACGATCCGCAGTACGCTCATCGGTCAACACAACGCCGAGAATCTGCTCGTCGCTGCGGCCATGATGTGTGCTGCAGGAGTTGAACTCGACCTGGCTTGTGGCGCCTTGTCTGAAGCCAGTGCAGCGCCGGGGCGTCTGCAGCGAGTAGCAGGTGATTCCGACCTCCACCTGTTCGTCGACTACGCCCATACCCCAGATGCCCTGATCCACGTATTGGAGGCCCTCCGAAGCACTTATCCGCAACAGCGAATCGGTGTGGTGTTCGGGGCTGGGGGAGATCGTGATAATGCCAAGCGAGCTCCAATGGGTGAAGCCGTAGCGTCCAACTGTGATTGGTGCGTGGTGACATCGGATAATCCACGTACTGAAGAACCGCAGTCGATCGCCCAACAGGTCATGGAAGGCGGCGAGCAGGTCGGAGTCCCTTCCACGATGAGCGTCGATCGTCGCGACGCGATTCGGCACGCAGTGCAGAGCATGCAAGCTGGCGATGTCCTATTGCTGGCCGGTAAGGGCCATGAGACATATCAAGAGGTCGATGGCGTTCGACATGATTTCGATGACTGCGTTGAACTGCTGGAGGCCGTGCAATGCTTGGCTTGACCGCGGCTCATCTTGCAAGTGCGGTCGGTGCGATCTTGAGTGGCACCGGTGATATGACCTTGAATCGTGTCGTCATCGATTCGCGCGCCGTGCAACCAGGAGACCTGTTCGTAGCCTTACGTGGTGCGCGCACCGATGGTCACCTGCACCTTCGCCAAGCACGTGAGTTGGGTGCCGCTGCAGCCTTGATCTTGCCCGACATCGAGGACCGCCCTGAAGGCATGGATTACCTGATGGTGCCAGACACCCTCCAGGCCTTGGGTGCGTTGGCGCGGTTCCACGTCGGACGCCTGCAGGCTCGCATAATCGGCATCACCGGTTCCGTCGGTAAGACCACCGCCAAGGACTTCCTGTTCCAGTTGTTAGGAGGGGCCTCGAACAAGGTGTTCGCCGCGCCAGCCTCCTACAACTCCGAGATCGGTTTGCCGCTGGCGATCTTGGCCGCGCCACTCGACACACGCCTGTTGGTGTTGGAGTACGGCATTAATGCCCCTGGCGAGATGGATGCCTTGATCAGGATCGCGCGTCCTCATCACGCATGGATCACGGCCATCGACTCGGCACACCTTGAAGGCTTAGGTGACATCCACACGGTCGCGGTCGAAAAGGCCAAGTTGGGAGCTGCCGTGCGCGAACAGCATCGCGTTTGGCTCGACCCTATCTGTTGGGAAAAGGTCGAATCAGTTGCGAGCGATTGGCAAGCTGACGTGATGGTGGTCGATCCTTTTGCCGATTCCGACTTGAGCCTCGGCGGGGGTGTTCCTGGTGCCATGACGGTCAATAGTGGGCGCTATGGCGAGGTTCACCTGCCATTGTGTGCTCGCCACCAAGTGGCGACAGCGATGGTCGCAGCCCGTATTGCCCAAGAGCATGGAGTCGGGGTCGATGATATCCGTCTACGCCTTTCGCAGCTCTCACCTCCGCAGGGCCGCCTGACAATTTCCGAGGTCGCCCAAGTGACGGTGATTGATGATGCCTATAACGCCAATCCGGCGTCGATGCGGGCCGCCCTTGATCTTCTAGGTTGTTGGCCACATGCAGGCCGCCGCATCGCCGTGTTGGGCTCGATGAAGGAACTCGGTCCTGCAGCTCAGGTGCTGCATCGCCAAATCGGCCACCAAGTCGCCGAGAACGGGATCGACTTCTTGATCGGTGTCGGCAGTGGCGGCGCATGGATCGCAACTCGCGCTGGTGACGCGGTCGAATCGCGCGTGGTCGATGATTCGGGTGCAGCAGCAGCAGTGCTCAAGGGATTCTTGCGACCAGATGATGTGTTGCTCCTGAAGGCATCCCGGACCGAGGCCTTGGAGAAGGTGATCTCTGGAATACGTGAGCGCCCGAGCCATGATGGCGACGATGCGGAAATAGACGGAGGAGTGCAAGCTTGATCTATTGGCTGCATACCTTGAGCGAGGACTTGTGGTCGCCGCTTAACGCGCTCAAATATATCGGTGTGCGTTCTGCGCTGGCGTTCGCAGTCAGCTTGTTGCTGACCATCAAGCTTGGCAAGCCTCTTATCCACAAGTTGAAGTCGGCTGGCGTCGGCGAGAAAGCCGCAGTCTGCGATGACGAGGCTGTTGCTGCTGCCTATGCTGCTGCCGATAAGGTCGGAGTGCCGACCATGGGGGGCATCTTCTGGATGACCGCCATCCTGATGACCACCATCCTGTTCTGTCGACTCGACGAACCCTTGGTTTTGATCGGTGCCGTGTTGATGGTCGGAATGGGAACCATCGGTTTCCTCGACGATTGGATCAAGTTCAAGGAGGAGGGGCGCAATGGCATGTCGCGTCGCACCAAATTCATCGCGTCTCTCGCATTGGCTGGTGGCGTCGCTGCGGCCTACTGGGCGTTGGGAGATCCAGAGTCAGGCTACCCAGGCATTCGTAATCTCTACTTCCCGTTGTTGAAGGACATGTTCGCTGAACCTTCTTCATTGGGTTGGTGGGGGTTCGGGATATTCATAGCCTTCCAGGCTTTCGTGATCCTGGCCTGCAGTCACGCCGTCAACGTCACCGACGGCCTCGATGGCCTTGCTGCTGGCTCGGCAGTACCGCCGTTGATCGCGTTGTCCGCGGCGGTCTATGCGGTAGGCCGCACCGACTACTCCGCCTACTTGAGCCTGCCCTACATTCCTGGTGCCGGAGAAGTCACGGTCATGGCCGCCGCTGTGTTAGGTGCTACTTTCGGTTTCCTTTGGTACAACGGCCATCCTGCGGAAGTGTTCTTCGGTGATAGTGGCTCCCTGCCGCTTGGGGCAGCGATCGCATACTTCGCGATCGTCGCCAAGCAGGAGTTGGCTTTACCGTTGCTGGCTGGAGTGTTCGTGCTCGAAGTATCGACCAGCCTCCTGCAGATCTATTACTACAAGCTCACCGGGGGCAAACGCCTGTTCACCAAGGCACCCATCCACCATGTCTGGCAGCTGCAGAGGATTCCCGAGCAGAAGATCGTCTCTCGCTTTTGGATCGTGAGCGCAGTCAGTGCCGCCATTGGCCTCTTCCTACTCAAGGTTCGCTGACATGGAAGCCTGGAAGAACCTCGAAGGAGCCAGCCTTGGTGCACTCGCTTGTGTCGTAGCACTGGCCAGCATCGGCTTGATTACCGCAGTGTCCGGCGCCCCTCCAGGCGAGGCATGGATGGCGTTGGCGCGCCACGGCATGTTCTTGGCGTTGGGTGTCGCAGGCTTCTTCCTGGCGTTCACAATCTCAACGGACTTGGCTCGTCGCGCCGTGATCCCGGCAATGGTGTTGTTGTTCCTGCTGCTGTGCTTGATGCTCACCACAGGGCTCGGTCGTAACGCCAACGGCGCGACCAGATGGATTCAAGTCGGCCCGATGTCCCTGCAGCCATCGATCTTGTTCCAGTGCCTGTGGCCCATCGCTTTGGCATCCTGGGCATCGCGTGACCCGCTACGCCTGCGGGATCCACGCCAGATCATCAAGTTGGGCGCGATCTTCTTCGTGATGATCCTGCCTGTGCTGCTGCAGCCGGATCTCGGCTCGGTGGTGATCCTGGTGTTCGTCAGTGGCGTCACGTTCTTCTTCGCCGGTACGCCGCCGAAGTACTTGGCGATCCTGATTCCGGTCCTTGCTGGTCTCATCCTCGCCGCTGCCCTGGTCTTCCCGCATGTCGCCGAGCGTCTCACTTGGCTCAATCAACCTCACGAACAGGTCCAAGCCGGCAAGGACGCGTTCCAGGTTGGCGGTGTGACTGGTCTAGGCCCCGGCAATGGTCTGTTGAAGTATGGCAAGATTCCTGAGGGCGAGACGGATTTCGTCCTCGCCATCGTCGCCGAGGAGTGGGGGCTGGTCGGCTCATTGTCGATCTGGTCATTGTTCGTGACCTTCACCTTCTTGGGCTTCCGCGCAGCACGCAACGCGGCTTCCAGATACGGCGTGATATTGATGGGGTCGGCCACCGTCATGATTTCATTTCAGGCCGCATATAACATGGCTATGGTCACCAGCCTGATGCCCGTGAAAGGATTGCCGTTGCCATTCGTGAGTCGCGGCGGCTCCTCCATTCTTGCACTTTCCCTGTTGCTCGGCGTCGCGGTCAAAGCCTGCGCATCTGCACGAAGCAGCCGTCCAACCGTTACCAAGTTGTTCGCATGAATAGAATTCAACGTACCGCCATCCTGGCCTTTTTCCTGCTCATCATGATGGCCTTCGCCGGGTGGTTGTTCGGGGGTGAAAAATCGCAGCCAGCCGATGCCGAGCCCGACGTGATGGCTCTCGACTTGAACCGAACCCAGACCATCTGGTTGTTGCCGGAGGAGCAGCGCAAGCAATACGTCAGCGCCGATCGCTTCCGCGCCGAACCGGTTACGGACCCATACAACCCAGTAGGCGGTCGCTCCGCAGGTGGAACCGTCGCTCCGCAGCCTGAGCCGACCCCAAGTCCGGCACCCTACAGTGGTGGTACCGCCAAGCCCGAACCAGTTCCAGCTCGTTACGTACGCGTGCGCCAAGGACAAACCTTGAGCCACATCGCTCAGCAGCAGCTCGGCGACTCCAAGCGGTGGCTAGAGTTGGCTGCGCTCAATAACCTTGGCCCTGATGCGAAGGTGAAACTTGGCCAACGGATCGTGTTGCCCGAGCCAGGCACGACGGTCGACGTCAATGGTGGTGCGGGAACAAGGTCGGGGCAGGAAATCGGTACTCAGGGTTCTGGCGAAGTTCAGCACCACACCGTGAAGAGTGGCGAATATCTGGGTTCCATCTCGACTCTCTATTACGGGACTTCCAAGGAGACCGAGAGGATCCTGACCGCCAACAATCTCCGTAACGCCGATCAAATTCGCGCTGGGCAAGTGTTGGTCATCCCACCTCGAGACTGATGCGTTTCCTGTTCGTCGGAGGTGGTACGGGCGGGCATCTGACTCCGGCATTGGGCCTTGCCGAAGGGCTTGAAGACTTGGGACACGAAGCGATGTTCCTGCTCAGTGGCCGCCAGGTCGAACAGGCATATTTCTCCGACGGCCGCGCGTTCACTTCGATGGGCTTCGACAACTCGAAGCTGCCTCGCCCTGTAGCTTTGCTCCGGGCCATGAAGTTCGCGCGGGGGTTCGCTCGCGATTACCGTCCCGATGCCGTGATCGCCCTTGGCGGTGCAGCAAGCGCAGCTGCATTAGGGATCGGGCATCGTCGACGTCATCCATTGGTTCTGCTTGAGGGCAACTATGTGGTCGGGCGCAGCGTCAAGTGGATGGGGCCATTCGCGAACCGAACCTTGACCATGTTCAGTGATACGGCCGCCCAATGTCGCCGCGGCGTGGCGATGGGGCCTGTCAGCAGGAAGCTCCTCGATGCAGTTCCACCTGCAGCTGCTCGTGAGCAACTTGGGCTCGCCCCCAAGTTGAAGACCTTGCTGGTGATGGGTGGAAGTCAGGGAGCAAGAGACGTCAACAATGTGGCGGCGGAACTCCTTGCCGACTTGAAGCGCTTGGATTGGCAGCTACTTGCCTTGGTCGGTAGCGGTAAGGCAGATGACTTACGCCAGGCTCAAATGACCGCAGATGTTCCTGGCGTGGTGCTTGAGCATTGCTCGCAAATGGGCTTGGCCTACAGTGCTGCCGATTTCGCCATCACGCGCGGTGGGGCGTCGTCGATGGGAGAGGTATGGATGCATGCCTTGCCGGCTGCAGTGATTCCTTATCCGTACCACAAGGATCGCCAACAGGAACTCAACGCCAGGGCCTTGGAGCCGGGCGTGATTTGCCTCAATTCAATCGATGAAGCAGCCATGCAGCGTCTGCGCGGTTGCTTGGAGAGTGCTGATAAGCGCGCCGTGATGGCTGCAGCCCTAGCCGCCGGGGCGCCTGAGGATGGCCGCTCTCAAGGTGCACGGTTGATAGCAGAAATCGCGGCACGAAAAGCGTAGAGTAAGACCATGAGCGAAGTCATCGATAC
>CAZJGH010000093.1:0-10425 GCA_964545405.1 uncultured Planctomycetales bacterium | reverse complement strand
GCAGCCAGATGGCTGAAGGTTGGGCGCGTGCCTTGCGGGCGGATGATTTCGAGGCTTATTCGGCTGGCATCGAGACCCATGGCCTCAATCCCAACGCGGTCAAGGTCATGGCTGAGGCTGATGTAGATATCAGTGGCCATCAGTCGCAGCTGCTCAGTGAGTTTGATGTCGAGTTCGACCTTGTAGTGACGGTATGCGGGCATGCAGACGAGAACTGCCCGCGCTTCCCGAGCAAGACCAAGGTAGTCCACGTCGGCTTCGATGATCCGCCGAAGCTGGCTCAAGATGCCAGATCAGATGAGGAAGCCTGGTCGCACTACCGACGTGTGCGTGACGAGATCAAGGCGTTCGTGGCGGCCTTTGAGCTGCAGCCTAGAAGCTGAAGTCCTCGTCGCTAGCCGCCGCGTCGCCCTCGGCCTGGAACCCCTGTTTGATCATCGGCGTGAGCGACTCGACCATCGGCCAGTACTGGTCGAACAAGGGATCAAGTTCCATGACCTCATCGGCAGCACTGAACTCGACCAACGACACAGGGTCTTGCGGTGGCAGGAACTCGAGGCTGATGTGCCATTCCACCGGATGAGTACCATGCGTCTCGCAGTTCTCGGTGAGTTCAAAATCAATGGCGAATGACCTGGGGAAGCCATTGTCGACGTCGAAGGACGCGTCACAGATAACCTCTGCTAGTTGCTCGGCTATGTCCTCCTCGCTGCTGCCCATGACATTGGAAAGGTCCGACAGGTCCATGCCGGAACTTGGGTTCAAGTGGTACTCGACCTGAACGACCTCATCGACCACTTCCCAACGGCTGACGATGATATCCGGCGACCCGAAGCTCGCCAGGATGAAGCGTGGGTGAATGAGGTCAGCGAACCCAGACCATCGTTCGACCTCTGGCTGAAACACGATGTCATGCCCGAACTCCGTGAACTCAGGGGTCTTGATGACTTCGAGCATAAGCTCCCGGAACAAGGTGAAGCCCTTTTCCGCGCGGTCCGTGGACAGGTTGATGGCATTGGGGCTATCCATCCCAGACAACTCGGCCAAGGCAGCTCGGTCGTGGATTATGGCCAGCAGCTCCGAATCATCACATGAAACGGACAGGCTGAATTCTCCCCCACCGACTTTACTGTCGAAGAAATCCGCATCTGCGTTGACCGCGAAATCCCACGGTGCACGCATCGCCACCTCGCTTTCAAGGATGAGGTGCCCCGTTGACTTCGAATAGTTACGGTCCGGCGAGGAGAGCGACACTTCCACTCTTGCATGGAAATCCAAGGGGTAATCCCAATCCAGGTTCAGGTTGCCGTGCCAATCGGAGAATGCGGCTTCAGCAGCAGAATCGACCAGATGATCGCCACTGGCTTCACTGCCTCCACATGAGGACAGAATGGAGATCAGGAAAAGGAATGTAATGGGGGGCTTGTATTTCATAGAGCGTTAACTCAACCGCGGAACCATTTGACTCCAGCAGCAGTATCTTCGAGGACGATGTTAGCGGCAGTCAGTTCATCGCGGAGGGCGGCGGCGCGCGCGAAGTCCTTGGCGGCGCGCGCTTCTCCACGTTCGACGATCAGTCGTTCGATGTCATCATCAGACAAGCCGCAGGATTCGATGGCGTCGAGGAATCCGAACACGCTGTCAGCTTCGTTGAGGAATGCCAGCACTGCCGGGTAGTCAGCTGAATCCAAGTCGCCATGGATGAAGCTATTGCGCATCACGAACAGCGATGCGAATGCCTCGGAAGTATTGAGGTCGTCGGCCAATGCCGCATGGAAAGATGCTCGAGCCTTCGCTACTGCAGTTTCAAGACCCAGGGAGTCCAATGCAGCGCTCTCGTCACCGACTTCGGCAGTCAGGCGATTACGGAAGTCATTCAAGTTCCTCCGCGCCTCGGCGGCACCCTTGAGGGCTTTCCATGTGAAGTTGAGCGGGTTACGGTAACTTCCTCGCATTATGAGGAAGCGAAAATCGAGCGTGCTGAATCCTTGCTCCTCGATCTCATCCAGCGAGTAGGCGTTGCCCAATGACTTGCCCATCTTGCCCCCATCGACCTGCAGGAACTTGGTGTGCATCCATAGGTTCACGAAGGGACCGTCCAACACTGACTCGCTCTGCGCTATCTCGCATTCGTGGTGAGGAAAGACGTTGTCTTCACCGCCGGTATGGATATCGAAATGATCGCCAAGGTACTTCCTCGACATGGCCGAGCATTCAATGTGCCATCCGGGGAATCCATCCGGCCCGAACACAGTATCCCACTTCATCAGATGATGAGGATCTGATTTCCACAACGCGAAATCAGCTGGGTGCTTCTTCTCGTCATTGATCTCGAGACGGGCGCCGGCCTCAAGATCAGCGATGTTGTTACCCGACAAGCGACCGTAGTTGGGAAAACTATGGACGTCGAAATAGACATTGTCGCCGACTCTATAGGCGAAGCCCTTGTCGATCAGACGCTCGACCATCTCGACCATCTCCTCGATGTGGTCGGTCGCGCGTGGATATTCATGGGCAGGTTTGACGCCGAGCTTCTCCATGTCGGTGAAGAACGCTGAACTCACCTGCTCGACGATCTGCCATGGATCGACCTTGTCCTTGCGAGCCTGGGCTTCGAGCTTGTCATCCCCCTCCTCAGCGTCGTCCACCAAATGGCCGACGTCAGTCAGGTTCATCACCTGCGTCACCTCGTAGCCGGCCAGCTCCATGACCCTGCGCAGCAGGTCAGCAAAGAGGAACGCTCTGTAGTTGCCGATGTGGGGACGCTGATAGACCGTCGGGCCACAGTGATACATACGCACCTCACCCTCTCGGATTGGATTGAAGAGCTCCTTCTGTCGAGTCAGCGTGTTGTAGAGGCGCAGTTCCACGGCGACGAATTTTAGCAGCGCCGAACCCCCTCCTGTACCGACCTAATCCTCAAGCAGGGCGGAACGCATTGCCTTCATTCCAGCTGGTTCGCTGCCGCCATGCTTGACGAAATACCTGGCGAAGCGTTCCACACGTGTTTGGCGGTCAGCGGTTGAGAGTGGCTCATCACGCATTTCCGCTCCAGCCAGGTCAATCAACCAGCACTTACCGGTGGCGGGCTGCCACAACAAGTTAGCTGGATGCAGGTCGGTAGCCCATAGGCCAACATCGAACAACTTCTGCAGCAACTCGGTGGCGGCCTGCAGGGATCCTGCTGAATCGCGTGCATCGAAGACAGTGCTTGCACCTTCCACCTCGCTGGTAATCAGATGCTGGCGCCACCACGCGCCATGGCGTTTGCCGAACGCCATCAACACCTCAGGCGTATCTACCCCCATGGAGCGTAGGCGCTCCGACAACGCGACCTCATCCTGAAGGCGTGAGTAATCCAGGTAACGATCGGCTTGCAAGCCACCTAGAAGCCCACCATGACGATTGATTCTCCAGACGCCTGGGAACTCGGTGTCAGCTCCTGGCAAGACCAAGGCCCGAGCGGCACCACGCCCAGCACCGAAGGACCTATCAAGCTCCTGTGCCAGCTGTTCGAGTCGGGTTTCCCCATCCAACAGCCAACCAAACCAATCATCACCACCGTGCAAAGATGGTGCCACCGAAAGCCAGGAGTGACTATCCGAGTAGGTCCGTGCAGATGCCGATGAATCAGGCATAGGCACATGGTATCTTTGCGCCGCATGTCACGACCACAGCTAGCCGACCTCCCACAAGGAGCCCGAGTGCTGGCGATTCGCCTTTCTGCCATGGGTGATATCGTCTTCGCCCTCCCGGCACTAGCTGCGCTGAAGCAGGCGCGGCCGGACCTCAGGGTGGATTGGTTGGTGGAGGATCGTTTCGCCGCGGTACTCGAGCATCACCCCTTGATCGACAAAGTCCTGGTGTTTCCGCGCAAGAACTGGCGCAGTGGCCGGGGTATCGGCCCGATGTGGCAGCATCTCCGCCAACTGCGACGCCAACGTGATTACGAATTGGTTCTCGATTTCCAGAGCAACCTCAAGAGTGCCCTGCAGCTGCTGTTCGTACGTAGCAAGCAAAGGGTCGGCTTGGCCGCTCCATTGGCACGCGAAGGGGCCCAACGGTTTCACCGTATCCATGCCGAGGTTCCAGAACGCGCCCACCGTAGCGCTCGTGATGCATCATTGCTTCACGCCGTCGGATGGGCGGGCAGTGTGCCGCACCGTCTCCGCTGGCCTCTGCCCGAAGATGTGACCTCCTCGATACCACCTGAAGCAGCGGACTTCACACTCCTTCACACCGCGACTACTGTCTATGGCAAGGACAAGGAGTGGCCAGCCGAACGCTGGATTGAACTCTCTAGACAGTTGCGGGATGCTGGCCATCAGCCACGCTTACTGTGGACACCAACAGAGAAGGATGCCGCCCAAGTGATAGCGTCGGCCGCTGGCAAGGGTGTAGAACTGGCACCCGCTACGCCATCATTGAATCACCTGATGGCGCTCACCGACGCGGCACGATTACTGATCGGCACTGACAGTGGTCCAGTCCATTTGGCTGCCTATCGAGGCACCAAGGTCGTGGCCTTATTCGGCCCCACTGACCCGCAGATCTACGCTCCTCCTGGCGAGGACGTGCAAATCGTCTACCCGGGCGAGCCTGGCGAAGCTCCACCCCCACGGGACCGCAGCAGACGGTCGCCGTGGATGGAGAGGATCGAGGTCGTTGACGTGTTGGCGAAGGCTACAGCCAGTTGAATCAACGCAGCTCGAGGCTGTACGGTAAGCGCGCATAGATCCCTGGGTTCTCCATCAGGGCGGCGCTGCGCTGCAGGCCTTCGACCAATGGTCCTAATGAAGCCGGCATGGACCAGGTTTGGGAAACACCGGTCTCGGCCACCGGGTATTCCTCACCGCTGAGCATCTGCGATGTCAGTTCCTCCAGATAGCTACCTTGCGGTTCGCGATAATCGACCTGCCAATAGTTGGCGTCGATCGATTCGACCGCGAACTGGATGGCATCCTCCAAATGTCCAAGGTCATCGATCAGGCCTAGGTCGAGTGCGTCCTTGCCCGACCAGACCCTTCCCTGAGCGATCTCATGCACTTGCTCGCGAGTCAACTCGCGGCCGCCTGCAACCCGATCCAGGAAGCCGTCGTAGATCATGTCGACGTAGGTCTGGATCAGATCCAACTCCTCGCCACTCTTGCGGTGATAGATCGACATCATGTTGGCGAACGGTCCTGATTGAACCGTATCGACATGGATCCCAAGTTCGTTCATGCCCTTCTCAATGTTGGGGAACATGCCGAATACGCCGATGGAGCCGGTGATGGTGTTCGGTTCGGCGAAGATCGCGTCAGCCTGGCATGAGATCCAATAACCGCCCGAAGCCGCAACCGCCCCCATCGACACGATTATGGGCTTCTCGGCATCGCGCAACAATTGCATCTCGCGCAGGATTACTTCACTTGCTGCGGCACTTCCACCAGGACTATTGACCCGCAATACCACTGCATCGATGTCACCGTCGAGACGTACCTCGCGCAACTCAGCGGCAAGTCGGTCACCTCCGATTTCCGATTCCGAGAAGCCGTCGACGATCTCACCTTCGGCGTAGATCACGGCTATCCGGTGGCTGCCAGACGCGTCATCCTCATCGGCCTCCATTTCCTCCAAGTACCGGTTCAGGCTCACCTGGGCGAAACTGTCCGGGTTCTCTTCATCCGTCCCGACCAGCTTGATCAAGTCGCCGAGAAGTTCATCGAAGTAGGCGACCTTATCCACCAGGCCTTCCTCAAGCGCACGATCAGGTGAGAACAAGCCGCCCTCTGCCAACAACGCACGCATCGCTTCCTGCTCAAGACCTCTGGCCTCACTGACGTCCTCGAACCACACGTCCTGCACCGACGTCAACAAGCGATCGATCTGCTGAAGGTTGGCCTCGCTGGCATGTGGCAGGATGAAAGGCTCGACCGCTGACTTGTACTTGCCGACCCTAGTGACCTGCATCTCTACTCCGATCGATTCCATCGCGTCTGCGTAGAACATCAACTCAGCGGCGAAGCCACCCATATTGAAGATGCCGAGTGGCGGGACATAGATAGGGTCAGCGACTGACGCCAGGTAGTATCCCTTCATGTCGAAGCCAGGCGCATAGCAGATAACTTCCTTGTCGGACTCGCGGAAGCGCAACAGTGCTTCGCGAATCGCACGCTCGGCAGCACCACCACCGAAATCACTGCCGTTGAGCAGCAAGATAGCCTCGATGCGCCCATCCTCTGCAGCCGAATCGATTGCCTGGATTACCTTGCGCAGCGGCAGGGAGGGCATCTCCCCTTCGCCGACCAACACCCCGAGACTGCCGAAGCTGCCTTGTTCGGATGCGTACACGGAGTCGTCGATGACTAACACGGCAGCATCAGGGATGTCAGGTGGAAGTTCCTCCACGAAGTAAGTGGAGACAACGAATAGCACGACCACCACGGCACAAAGAGTGCCGATGATTGAAGCAAGAGTTGATTGAAGGAAGTCTTTCATCGGTAACGTAAGGCGAGTACGCCGTCACGGACGTACATACGCAGCTGCAATGGCGGCTGCAGGTTCAATTCATCAAATTTGAAGCTCCACCGCAGGTCGTCGGCAATGACAACAAGGGTGTCTTCACTGGTCCGCAACTCGATCTGGTGCGGCATTCCCGCACGCTGCGGCTGAGGAGCCGGGCTTAATGCCTGGTGTGAGACATCGGCCGCATTCTCTGGGTAAGCAGCCCAACCACCATTTTGTCCGTGGCGAATGCGCAGGCGCGGACTAGTGGCAGGGTCGCTTCCGGCTGACGAGATAATCAAGCCAGCTTCCGGGTTGGATGGAGCGCGCCCTTGCTGAAGTTCCAAGTGCGTTGTCGTTGACGGCTCAAGTCGCCACGGCAGGTCGAGGTCGACATGTTGCCCCGGGCGACTGGCGACCATGAACCTGCGCTCCGTCACACTCCAATCGGCATCACGACCGCGCAACCCCAGATACGGCTGGTACACCTCGACATTGGTGGGCAACGACCAGGATCGGCCGACCTCGCTGTCCCAAGGTTCTTCGTCATCTGAATACAGCAAGGCGTCGGCCGTTCGCATCGCAAACGCCGAATACCGCAGCTCGGCTGGAGCATGCTCCGACATGGATTCAGGCCCCCAGTAACTGGCGACCGTCCGCCAATAGGGCCAAGCTTGAAGGCCGGTTAACCGTTGGGGTGGCGCTCCCTCGCACCAAAGTTCAGCGAGGCCCTCCAAGAACCAAGTCGGTGCTCGGCGCAACGCTGGATAATCGCCGCACATCAAATGTGCTGCTTCATGACGGAAACTATGCAGCCAAGTCCGAGGCGGCTCCGCCATATCGGCAATCAAGCTATCGTCGCGCGGTAACGGCACCACCGCCAACGACAAGCCTGGGAATGTACGTGGAGTATGTGGGTATCCCTCGAGACCAGCTTCTGAATAGAACGCCGCAGCCGCGATGCCGTCAGCTGGAACCACGATCCTGCGTGGCGAGACGGGTTCCGCCGGTCGGATTTCCCAACGACCGGCGAATGACGGGAAGTCCTCCTGCATCTGCCTCAGTTCGGCCTGCAACCCACTACGCCAGTGCTCATAACGGGCTGGCAGGACTATCTCGATGGCGTCGGCATTGATTTCGCCGGCTTGTGTACTAACAGAAGGGGTCACGGGATTGGAACACGACATCAGCGTCGCGACAATGGTCAGTGCCAGTGAGCAACCACCGCGGCTCACCATCCCTCCGCTAGTCCACCACTTTTGAGCTCCACTCTGCGCACACCCCCGCGCCCCTTGGCGGGCTTTCTCTTCGACCTCGATGGCACTCTGGTCGACACCGAGGAGCTGCATTACGCCAGCGCCCTGGAAGTCTTGGGGCGTTATGGCAAGACTCTTGGCAAGGTCGCCTTTGAACCCTACATCGGCACCGCTGAAGTCCCCTTCTGGCAAGACCTGCAGCGGATGTTCGACCTGCCAGTAAGTATCAGTGAGCTGCTCAGTGCGCGCACCGAGGAGTACGTAAACATCATCCATAGTGCCAGCATAGAGCCGCTGCCCGGCGTTCTCGACCTCCTGCATTGGGCTTTGGACCTCAGGATACCGATGGCGGTTGCATCATCTTCGCCACGAACCCAAATAGATGCATCCCTTGCGGCTGCCGGCTTATCCGATTTCATCCCCGTTCGCCGATCCGGGCACGAGGATGTGGGAGACGGGCGCGGCAAGCCCAACCCTGATGTCTATCAAGTCGCCGCTGCAGCGCTCGGCGTGGATCCCGAACTATGCATCGCGGTAGAGGATTCAACCACCGGGATGCGCTCAGCCAATGCCGCTGGGTGTTTCGTGATCAACGTGCCGAACCCTACGTTCCCGCCACACGACACCAGCTGCGCGCATCAAGAGATGCACAGCATGGCAGACGTGATGGAACTGGCGAAGAATTGCCGCTAGCGACCGAAGGCGAGCTTGACTACGTCGGCGAAGTGATCGACGAACAGGATCTTCAGGCCGCGTTTCCACTCATCCTCGAGCACATCGACGTCACGCTTGTTTTCGCGCGGCAGGATGACGGTTCGTATTCCCAACCGTTTCGCCGCCAAGACCTTTTCGCGCACGCCACCGATCGGCATGGCCTCACCGGTAAGGGTTATCTCCCCGGTCATGGCCAAGCGCGCCTTCAGGCGCTTACCGGTCAAGCGCGACATCATGGTGCATGCCACCGCCAATCCGGCACTCGGGCCGTCCTTAGGGATCGCCCCAGCAGGGAAGTGAAGGTGAAGGTCGTGTTTGGCGATCTGCTCGGCATCGATGCCGAAATCGGCACAGCGGTCCCGCAAGAAACTGTGGGCGATACGGCATGACTCGGTCATCACCTCACCCAAACGCCCAGTCGCCTGAACGCGCCCATTGCCCTTGAAGGCGGCACATTCGATCTCGAGTACATCGCCACCGTAGCTGGTGTAAGCCAAGCCAAGTGCGACTCCGACCCCGGGACGCAAGCGCACTGGATCCTCGTTGTACTTTGGAGGACCTAGGTACTTCTCTAATCCAGCGGCAAGGACGATCGGCTTCGGACGCTTGCGGCGTGCGATCTCAAGAGTGCGCTTGCGACATAACGACGCGATCTTCTTCTCCAAGCCACGTACGCCGGCCTCCCGCGTATATCCATCAACCACCGCACGTAGGGTCGCGATCGGCAGCTTGAGCCGTTTGCTATCCAAGCCATGCTCGATCAGTTGACGCGGAAGCAAGTGCTTCTGTGCGATCTTGACCTTCTCACTACGCAGGTAACCAGGCAGTTCGATGATCTCCATGCGGTCGCGCAAAGGTCCTGGGATCTCATAAAGATTGTTTGCCGTAGCAACGAACATCACCTTCGACAGGTCGAACGGGACATCCAGGAACAAGTCCAAGAAGGCATGGTTCTGGGCCGGATCCAGGACTTCCAGCAAGGCGCTTGAAGGGTCGCCACGGAAATCCTTGCCGAGCTTATCGAGCTCGTCGAGCACGATCACAGGGTTGTTGGTGCCGGCGCGGCGCATCATCTGCAGCACCCGACCAGGCATCGCGCCGATGTAGGTACGGCGGTGTCCCTTGATCTCGGCCTCGTCGCGCATGCCGCCAAGGCTCATTCGCTCGAGTGACCGGCCCATCGACTCGGCGATAGCCATTGCCAATGAAGTCTTACCCACTCCGGGAGGGCCAACGAAGCACAAGATCGCGCCGCTATGCCCGGGGCGCAGCTTGCGTACCCCGAGGAATTCCAGGATCCTCTCCTTGGCATCCTTGAGGCCGAAGTGGTCGCGCTCCAGCACACCTTCCGCCTGCGCGATATCGATGCGGTCTTCCGAGGACTTGCACCAGGGTAATTCGGTCAGCCACTCGAGGTAGTTGCGTACCACCGAATATTCGGGCGACGCCTGTGGAATGGTGCCGAGACGGTCGACTTCATCCCTGACCTTGGCCTGTACCTCTTCGGGAAATTCACCCTCTTCCAAGCGCCCCAAGAACAACTCGCGATCCTGCTCCTCGGGATCCTTCTCCTCACCCAGTTCGCGGCGGATGATGCTGATCTGTTCGCGCAGGAAGTACTCCTTCTGCTGCGACTCGATGCGTTCGCGGATCTCCTTCTGGATGCGATCACCCAACTCGAGAGTCACCAACTCCTTGGTCAGGCCTTCATCGACCGCCCTCAAGCGCTCGAGCACATCGAGCAGCTCCAAGACCTTCTGCTTCTCGTCAGTGTCCTTGAGCAGGTAGGCTGCAGCGAAATCAGCCAGGTTGCCGGCTGGGTCGATGTTCAGTGCCGCAAGGTTGAAGCCCTCACCCAAACCTGGATTGTGCGCGGACACTTGCTGTGCAAGCTGCAGTACGTTTCGTGCTAGGGCATCGAACTCCTGTCCACCTGGATAGATGTCCTCAGGATATTCGACACGTGCAA
>CAZJGH010000092.1:0-10427 GCA_964545405.1 uncultured Planctomycetales bacterium | reverse complement strand
TTGCTCAACCCCTGGAACTAACATAGAGTGTGGTACCGCTTTAGGGGGCAGGTCAACGCTGCTCGGTCATATCCGCCTGCTTTCGGGTCAACAGAAGCTCGCCTTCGCCGCTTACGAACATGCGATTCTCGCTGGTGGTGACGCGATTCTGCTGACCGAGCTGATGGACAGCGCCAAGCGTCACGCGGAAGCAGCCAAGGAGAGGGAGCTGTGATAACGCTCCGCGGTTTCCGAGCCGAGGCGAACAACGCTGCAGCAACGGGAGCCGGCTTTTCATTGGTAGAGCTGGTAATCGTGGTCGTCATTGCAGCCTTACTGGCAACGATGGCGGTACCCAAGGTCTCGAAGTCGGTCGAGAATACGCAGGTGAACCAAGGCGTGGCTGGAATGAACAGCATCTGGTTGGCACAGCGCCGTTACCGCCTGCAGAATGCCGAGTTTGCACCATCATTGGACCTGTTGGTCGAGTACGGATACGCAGACAAGCGCTTGCGCGACAAGAAAGAGCCATTCGAATACTCGGTGTCTCGACGCGGAGCGGATGGATTGCGGATAGTTGCACGCCCCGCCAGTTCAAGTGGCTGGACCGGCGAGTTGACCTTGGATGAACTCGGGCGCGTCGGTGGTCGCGTTATCAATGGAGAGGGTAATGCAGTCAAGCCCTAACCATGCAGGCCATGGAAGTCGTGAAGGATTCGCGATTGTCGAATTGTTGGCGGCTATCACCGTCTTCAACCTGCTCATCTTCGGGCTCGTGAAGTTGTTCATCGGCCAGAACAGCATGGTCGAAAGCCTGGAAGGCTGGGCTGAAGGTGACCCGGTCCTGTACATCAAGCAGGACGCTGACCCCATCGCGCGCGCTCTCGGCATTCCCGCAACTTTGGTTGAGGAACGACCTAAGCCGCTGCCATTGAAGTCAGACCCAAACTCCACGTACGTCGTCGAAGTGCTGGCCGTACAGCGCCAAGGCGGCAACGATTCGGCGCGGGCCGTATTCCTTCAGACCAAGCCGAAGGAAGATGTAGGGCAGGGTAAGAAGGACGAGGCCAAGGGCGAGAGGGACGAGAAGAAGGGCAAAAAGGACGACGCCAAGGGCGGCAAGAAGTCGAAAGGCAAAAAGGGGAGGTCGAAGGGTTGAATCGACAAATCCACTCACGCAGCCATAGGAATAGTGGCCACACACTCCTGGAGTTGACTATCGTCATAACCATGATGTCGGTCCTGTTCACGTTGGTCGCGCGTGCCCAGAAACCATTTTCCGAGACGATCCTGGAACTTCAGGATCGCGCCGAGACGGTGAGCGAGCTGCATTTGGCTGTCGATTATCTTGCGCGTGATTTCGGCGGTGCCGAGCGTGTGCTCAGATTGTCGGAAACAGAACTGTTGATTCAACGGGAAAGCGCTGTCGTCCATCAACTAGGTCTTCCTGCCAATCAGGCGGACAATGGTGTGCGTTACTCATTCGAGGACTCACGACTGATGCGCACGGACATGCAGGCAGGTGGAAGCTTCGTCGTGGCTACCGGACTCACCGGATTCGATGTAGGCAAACTGCGCAAGGGCGAACTGCGGATCAAGTTGACTGATGGGGTCGAGCCGGAACGTCATGAGATTGCTCTCGTTTGGAGGCAGCGATGAGGCTTAGAGACAGGATCGCAAGCACGGCTTGCAAGCGGCAACGTGGTTCGGCGATGTTGATGGTCATTATGCTCAGCACCTTCACCATGGGAATTTGGATGGTGACTTTCCGCACCACCAATGATGCGATACAGACTGAAGCCTTCCATGCGAGCGCACCATACTTCGAGGGCCGTACCATCAAGGCACTGGCATATGCCGGTGAGTTGTTGAACGATGGCCAGCCCAGTGGATCCAGCTTTCGGTTCGTCTATGCGGGACAAGATGACCGTGGCAGGTTCTTCGTCCAGGTCGAGATGCGCAAGCGTAGCAATGGTCGTTACAAGGTCGAGGCTCAGCCAGCAGAGAGCAGTGCGCTACGTCGCCTGCCCCGCAATCCGACTGGTTTCTGACAGGCGAGCTTCACGTAACAGTAAGCCTGAGGGGGAGAATCCAAGCGCGTCAGCGGCTAGGATGATGTTGGTTGTCGGCACCAACGATGCAAAGCCCAGTCACTGCGATTCCGCGCTCTACAGTACCGGCCACGGTCAAAGGGCCGGTCCCCGAGTTCTCAGAAGTCCGGGGGCGTTACCGCGTGCGATTCGCGCAGACCGCCGGCGACGTTTCGGCTGTTTGCCGTTTGCGTTACGAGGTCTTCAATCTAGAACAGGGCGAAGGTCTAATGTCGGCGTATATGACCGGAGAGGATCGGGATACCTTCGATGCCGGTTGCCAGCACCTGATGGTCGAATACTTGCCTGGCGGGATCGGTAGTCTTGGCCCGCAAGGAGCCACTCCAGAAGTCGTCGGAACGTATCGGCTGCAGACCTCCGCGACCTCACGGGACGCAGGTTCAGGGTTCTTCAGCAACAAGATCTTCGACATGGATGCCTTGCCGACGGAGATGCTGGAAGACGCAGTTGAGCTAGGTCGCGCATGCGTTCGAGCCGACCACCGCCACCGTCATACCCTCTTCATGCTTTGGCGGGGACTAGCGGCATACGTGATGTGGCACGGCAAGCGCTGGTTCTTCGGCTGCTGCTCGTTGCCGACGGAATCCCACGTTGATGGTCACAGGATGCTGAGCTACTTGACCAGCCGTGGTCGCATCCACGACAAGTTGTTCGTGATGCCGCGCTCCAGCAGTCAGTGTTCCGAACCGAACCGATCATGGACAGGAGGGCAATGTAAGCCTGAAGTCCCACCGCTGCTGAGTTTATATCTGCGCTATGGCGCTAAGGTATGCGGACCTCCCGCTCACGACCGCCGTTTCCATACGGTTGACTTCTTCACGGTCGTCGACCTGCAGGAGATGGATGAGCGAACCTTCCAGAATTTCGTCATAAACTGATTCCACCGTTGCTCGGATTTCTTCGAATCGCCGTTCGCGCCCCGCTGATCGTACTCAGCATCCTGATCCTAGTGATCAGTTGGGTGATGCCGTGGGTCGTGTGGCGATTCTCTGCACGGGCAGGCTCGCACCTACGTGTGCGTTTGATGGGGATATGGGCACGGACTGCGTTGCGAATACTCGGGTTTCACGTGACTCGAGAAGGTGAGCCACCCAAGGTGCCGTTCTTCCTTGTCACTAATCACCTGTCGTACATGGACGTCTTGGTGCTGTGGAGCCAGGTAGATGTCTACTTCCTAGGCAAGGCCGAGTTGGCGCATTGGCCGGGCCTCGGTCCATTGATCCGTGCCGCCGGAACCATGTTCATCGACCGCACACGCAAGACCGCGGTCTTGCCCGCAGTCGAAGCGATTCAGCAACGACTCGCGCTTGGCAATGGTGTGGTCGTTTTTCCTGAAGGAACGAGCAGCTCGGGCGGGCGCATCCTTCGTTTGCGTCGCAACATGTTCGAGGTGGCCTTGCGCGCCGAGATGCCAGTTCATGTCGGTTGCCTGCACTACTCGATTCCCGATCAGCGCTTCCCGGTCGAAATGAAGTTGTGCTGGTGGGGAGACATGAAGTTCACCAATCATCTGTTCGGGGTGTTGCGAATTCCACGGGTAAACGTGAGACTGCGGTTCGCCCCGGACCCGATTACCGGCAGCAATCGTCGTGAACTTGCCAGCAATGCGGCCGACTTGATGAACGAACTGTTCGAGCCGATGCACGATTGGAGCCGAATCAGCCCTGACGACGACGACGGCATTCCGGATTGATCTATGCCGGACGTCGAGCTGCTCTACTTGATGGTGAGTCTCGCCGCCTCGACGCTCGTCTCCGAGGACTTGGCTTGCATCGCGGCCGGCTTGCTCGTGTCACAAGGTGGCATCAGCTTCATGGAAGCCAGCGCGGCGTGTTTCCTCGGCATCTTCGTCGGCGACATCTTGCTCTTCATGGCGGGTCGCCAATTCGGTCGCCGAGTCCTTGAAGTTCGCCCGTTCAGTTGGTTCGTCGACGAGGCTGCCATCGATCGCGCATCAGCTTGGTTCTCAAATCGCGGGGCGGTGGTGGTCTTCATCTCGCGATTCACTCCCGGTCTTCGCTTGCCGACCTATTTCACCGCCGGCATCCTTCGCACCAATCCCCTCACCTTCGCGTCGTATTTCGGTCTTGCCTGCTTGGTGTGGGCGCCAAGTCTGGTGTGGTTCGCAAGTCAGTTCGGCAACCGTGCGAATGAACTGCTTAATCAGTTCGATGACCACGTGTTGCTGATCATGGTGAGTCTTGGCGCCTTGATCTTCATCATGACGAGGCTGATCGTTCCTCTGTTTTCATGGCGCGGCAGGCGTTTGATGCTCGGCGCACTGCGCAGGCAAACACGTTGGGAATATTGGCCACGTTGGCGCCTGTACCTGCCGGTCATCCCGACGATTATCTTCCAGGCGGTCAAGCATCGCAGTCTTCGAGTAGTGACCGCGGTAAATCCATGCATGGAGGGGGGTGGCCTGGTGGGCGAATCAAAATCGGAGGTACTTGCGAAGCTAGAAGGACCTGGGATTCCACCATCAGTCTTTCTTGGCATCGATGCTCGCAATGACCGCTTGAGCATTCTTGAAGAATGGCGTCAGCAACAAGGTGTCGATTACCCTTTGGTGCTTAAACCGAATCGTGGCGAGCGCGGTTTCGGGGTGTCGAAGATCGCCAACAAAACTGAAGCATCAGCTTGGTTCGAGGAGTTCAAGCGCGATGCGATTGCTCAACCTTTCATCGACGGGCTTGAGTTCGGCATCTCCTACTTGCGCTTCCAGGGGCAGGAGAAGGGCAGGGTAATCAGTATTTCCGAAAAGCAACCTCCCGCAGTAGTCGGCGACGGCGTCGCCACCATCGAGGAGTTGATACTTAGGCATCCTCGCCATGTGGCGCTGGCGTCGCGCTTGATGGAAGGGAATGCAGAGAGGCTCTTCAAGGTCCCTAAGGCTGATGAGGAAGTGCAGCTCAGTCCGTTGGGAACCCATAGCCGAGGCGCGGAATTTATCGATCGAAACGATTTGCATACGGAGGCATTGGAGCAGGCCATCGACAGCATCAGTCGCCGCTCACCGGGATTTCATCTGGGCCGTTACGACTTGCGCGTGCCGTCGGCAGAAGACTTGAAGGCTGGCTGCAAACTGCAGGTCCTGGAGCTGAATGGCCTCACTGGCGAGCCCGGCCATATCTATGACGCGAGGCATTCGGTACGGAAGGCCAGGCGTGAACTGCGGCGGTGTTGGCGTGATGCTTTCGCGATCGGGCAAGGCAACGCCCAACAAGGCGCACGTGTCAGCAGCTTCAGTGAACTGTGGGGCCTGCTTCAAGCAAGCAGGTAGGCGGGCAGGTTAAAATATATGCCATGACTGCAACCGTTTGGTTTAACCCGAAGTGCTCGAAATCTCGCGGGCTCAAGCAACTGCTGGAAGAACGTGGCATTGATGCTGAATACCGCGAATACCTTGAGCAGCCTCCGACCGTCATGGAGCTGGAGCGTATCCTCCAACTTCTCGGCACCCAGGATCCGCTGACGATAATCCGAACGAAGGAGGCCCCGTTCAGCGAGCAGAGCCTCGATGGCGCTGATGCCGCAACTCTCCTGGAGGCCATCGTCAACTACCCGATCTTGTTGGAGCGCCCGATCCTGTTGCTCGATGATCGTGCCGTGGTCGCTAGGCCACCGGAACGTGCATTGGAAATCCTGTAGCAAGCACACGATTATTGCTTGCAGTGCTGGCGCTGCCAGGGTGGCCTATAGGTCGATGGTGGGGGGGCCCTTGAGGTCGAACTTGCGTCGCTCAACCATGAAGTGTTCGCCGTGAATCCTGCGCTTGCGGAAGCCGAGCAGGTGGAACACCTCGACCAGGAACCAGCGTGCGACGCGGCGGTCGACGTGCAGCGCCTCTTGTCCATGCCCACCCTGAATACGTCGTACTCCAGGGAAGAAATGGATCAGTCGGTCCATTCGCAATCGGCGCATCCAGCGCGATGCAACCAGCCATGCGGGATGGATATCAAGAGCCAAGAAGAAGCCGTCATTTCCCTTGCCCTGATAAAGTGGCAGCAGGATGCGTGACTTGTAGTTCGCCTTGATGTCGTCGCCGTCACGATTGATTGCGACTATCTCTCCAGGCTGAAGGCGGCGGAAGTTGCGATAGCCAGGCTGCATATGGAAGCCGTCGCCGTCTCTGATCTCGTGTCGGTAACGAACACCTAGCCATTGCGGCAGGCCGTTGCGACTGGAATCAAGCAGGTCCTTGGCTTGCTGAGCTTGTGGGCAATCCTTCTCGCGGATGCAGCGTGCGCCGACGAGAGCGCGCCAAACTGAGGCGGCGTGATGGTCGACGGAAGACTCGGCGTCGTGGTGGCCAGCCTCGAAGCCCATGGTGACCATGCCGGCGTTATTCAAATGCTCCAACAATGCGCCTTCCAGCTGCTCTTCCAGACCCAGGATCACGGGCACCGGAAAGCTGCGCGCGAAGCGACGGTTACGGATCGTGTCGCCGATGCACGCGAAGGGTTCACCTTCTGCCGACGACGTGTGCAGATCCATGAAGAAATAAGGACCGCTCTGGCCCTTCACCGCATCACGAATGGCCGCCAACAATTCCCGTTGCTCTAGAGTCTCGGCACAAGAGTCGCCAAGGTGATCAAGCTTCTCCAGGCGAATCGGTTTCCATGCCCGATTCAGGTCGCGGTCGATGAAGCGCGCGCCAACTTCTAGCGCACGAATGTTGCCACTCAGCCCGACCAGGGTGCCACGCATCCGTGGCTTGGTCCGCTCGAGCTCCTCGAAGACTCGCTGCAGCGCCAGCACCCCAGATGGCTCATTGCCATGGATGCCACCAACGCACAGCACCAAGGGCCCGGGTTCCTGGCCTTGGTATTGACCGAGTACGCGCGGGAAGTGCGGCAAAGCTGGTGCAGTTGAAGCGGCGGAAGTCAAGGTTAACGGGGGAGGAGGCCCCAATAAAATCGCCCAAACAGCCCCTAATCCTTTAGTTTTTGCTCTAGCAGCCGCGCAGCGATTCCCATCAGGATGTCTTCTGTGACAAGCCCCACCAAGCGGTGGTTATTGTCGACGACGGGCACACAGGATATCTTCTTTCGCCGCATTAAGGCAATGGCATCCAGGGTGCGCGTATCTGGGCTGACGCAGATCGGATCGACGTCCATGACCTCGGAAACAGAGACCTCGCGGCCGTCGCTGCCGTGGTTGAAGGCGAAGCGCATCAGCACGCGGTGGGTCAGCAACCCGACCAGGTTGTGGTCGTCATCCTCGACCGGAATATGACGCAGGTGCCACCAGTCCATCATGTTGGCAGCCAAGTCGACCAGTTCGGTCTGTCGCACGGTGAACAGGTCCGTGTTCATCAAGGACGAGATGCGTTCGTACTGGTCGCTCCAAGAGACGCTGGCATCACAAATCTCGGCCAATGGCCATTCATGCAACGGTGCTCCGGTTTCCTGGTTGCGGATCGAGCAATTGACCAAGGCGGAAAGGGTTTCCGAGACCTTGGCTTTCCTGCGCATCTCCACTGCCGAAGAGAGCATCCATCGCGAGCCGGTCTTCTCCTGAATCACGCGCTCGCGAATCACGCCGAGGAGGCGGTCGATATCGGACTCATCGACATTGTGGGTCTCAAGTCCTCGACGTGCGACCGGTAGCAACACGGCCAGAATGAGGTCGTGGGTGGGGTAGGTCTTGCCGTCGACCCAGCGCAGCTGCGCATCCAAGCCCAGGCGGGCTGCAGCCAAAAGGTTGTTCTTGACCTCGTCGAAGTCGACGCGGCCACGCGGATCGCCGAATTCATCCGCCATCCCACGCATCAGTCCCAGCCAGAAAGCGGTATTCGCTACTTCATCGATTACCGACGGCCCCGAGGGCAGCAGGCGGTTCTCTATTCGTAGGTGTGGCTTGCCATCGCTGATTCCGTAACAAGCGCGGTTCCAACGGTAGACCGTGCCAGTGTGCAGACGCAATGCATCAAGTCGCGGGGCGCGTCCTGCGGCGATGGCTTCCATGGGATCCTCGTAGCTTTCAGCGCCAAGCAAGGAGCGGAAGCGTGCGATGTCTTCACGATAAAGTTCGATCACCGACTCTTTCACCCAAGAAGTGCCGAACATCACGCGTGGCATCAACTCCCTTAGGTGAACTTGCGACGAGCGCGTATCGACCGACTGCTGGAACAATGCCAAACGGGTCTCACGCCACAGGCGTTTCGCGAACAGGATCGGTGAGTTTACGGCGCATGCCATGACCGGTGCGGCGATCAGCTGGGCGACGTTGTAGTGAAGCGGGAACTCATCGGCGGGGACCTGCAGGTGCACCTGATAAGAGGTGTTGCAGGCTTCGAGCATGATCGTGTCGTGGGTCAGCTGCAGGTCGTCGATGCCCTTGATGCGCAGGCTGAAATCACCGCCACGCAGCCGTGCAAGCGCATCATTCAACGCGTAGTAGCGTGGGTTTGGAGTCATGTTGTCGAGCGACATGTCCTCCATCTCGAGGGTCGGCAGGATGCCGGTCAGGACGACGTCGCCACCTGCTTCGCGAGCCGCATGACGAGCCTTGTCGACCAGTTCATTGTTCTGCTGCTCTAACCTGGAAAGGCAATCACCCTTGAAATCGAGCGGATCAAGATTGCACTCAAGGTTGAACTGCGCGAGTTCAGGAGTGAAATGGGGATCGTTAACGGCTTCGATTACGCGGCCGCCTAGGTTGGCTGGCCGCATCGCGCGATCGACAAGAAACATCTCCTGTTCGGCGCCGATACGTTGGCGATCATTCTCGAACATATCCTTATCGACCAGATGTTCGAGCGCCTGCATGTCTCTAAGCAGGGCCTTGGTGAACAGCCGTAGCTGATCCTCATCCCGATAGGAGTTGACGTTGAAATCGCCCATTCTCCTAATGGTAGCGACACCTCATGGGGTGCGTTCGTTTATCTGCGTTGACATTAACTGTGATTACGTATACTAAATTCGTGGTAAAGACAATCCCCGATAGTCAATCTCGCACGGCGTACTTCAGCCTCATGAGATGCGCCGATATTCTCGGCGGAGAATTCGCGAAGGAATTTCGCCGCCATGGGATATCGGCGACCGTCTTCAACGCCATGCGAATCCTAATCCAGGGGCCTGATTCAGGTCAGCGGATCGGTGAGATTGGCGAGCAACTGATTCAGCGCGTTCCTGACATCACGCGCCTCATCGAACGCATGGAAAGGGATGGCTATGTTCGGCGGCAACGTGATTCGGACGATCGGCGAGCGGTCATGATCAGGTTGACGGCCGCTGGCAAGCGCAAATGCGAAAGCCTATATCCCGTCGTGGGCAGCAGCCACAAAGCGCAGTTAGCACATATGTCAGAGCGGGAGCTGAAGCAGCTGCACAAGTTGCTGGATAAGGCCATGAATGGCTAGTGCTGGCGCAGTTCAGACACCAGATGCTCCCTACGGCACGATCTGCAGATATCGCACTGTAGAGCTCAGGCGCCCAGTCAGCGGTCCAAGGTCGTAAGTAACAGCGGCGAAGAACAGGGTGTGGCCAATCGCGGGGGTCAGACCAGGTCCGGAGCTGAGGGAGGCGAGTGCATCGCCGTTGGCGTCGAGGGTTCCGAATGGACCCTGGAACTCGGAAGGGATATTCCCAGCGATGATGGCATTGAAGACATTGTCTTGAGTAAGGGGAATCTCAAGTCCATTCATAACGGTCGGTCCGATGCCGGTGATGGAGGGAAGTACCGCGTATCGCTTGCCAGCTTCACTCGCGGGGAAGTCCATCTGGAGCTGCACACTGGAACTGCCAGAGGCACTTAGCTCTGCAGCATTTAAATGTAGGAATGGGTCTAAGGAAAAGACGAAGGCTGAACCCGCGCCCGCGAGGCCGCCAGGGCTCCCGTTGGACCCTCCAACGATGAAGTCGCCGAGGCCGTCGCCATCAAGGTCGCCAGCGCCCGCGACCGAATTGCCGAAAAACTCCAGCTGCCCCTGTCCGTCGAGCTGACTCATCAACGAACCAGTGGCGCCAGAGTAAACGTAAACGGAGCCGGCGCTGGTCTGGCCGCCAGGAGATTCGTTGTAAGCGCCAATGATGACATCATCAAAACCATCACTGTTGAGATCCCCGGCATTCGAAAGGGCGCTTCCAAGCCGACCATCAACGAGCTGTCCATCGAACTGCCAGATCAAAGCACCCGTTGCACCCGAGTAAACGTAGGCGGACCCGGCTCCCAGCTTGCCACCGGGATCGGCCTGCATCGCTCCAACGATGACGTCATCGACGCCGTCGCCATCAACGTCGCCAGCACCTGCGACCGATTGTCCGAAGGCATCCCACTCTGCCAGTCCATCAAACTGCCATTCGGTTTCCCATTGGCCGCCGACGAGTTGAG
>CAZJGH010000091.1:0-10431 GCA_964545405.1 uncultured Planctomycetales bacterium | reverse complement strand
AAACCTCTTCGTCAGCATTAGTTCGGTGCTCCTCAGGAGTAGCGCAGGTAACCATGAGCACGCAAAAAAGCGTGAACTGGAGCAGACGTGGAGGGCGGGACATTAGGGGGTCCGTGTCAGGGCACAGAGCGGGGGACAAAGGACCTACGCGGTTGCCCTCAAACTGTTGACCGACAATTTACAGTCCTAGGAGGTATTCTTCGGCACGTTTTATTGATGAGTTTTCGCCGACCATAGCTTCCTCGGGAACGACTTCGGTTATTTCATGGGGGGTAATCCCATTGAACTCGATTACTTGGCCATCAATTCCACTGCGGCTGCGGGTCGAAAACTTGATGGTGGCGATCCCTGACGGGAAGGTCCAATTCTGTTTCGATGACGAAGAACCGGCACTGACGGTCCCGAAGATCCGTGCATCGGCATAGTTGACGAAGTCCCGCGCCAAGGTCTCGCCAGCTGAGATACATCCGGCGTCGATGATCACCGCCACTGGTACCTGCAGGCCTTTCACCTGGTCAGTCAGGTCACTGCCGTATCCACCACCGGTGTTGCCGCGTAGATCGACGATCCACGCCTTCACGTCGGTCATCTCAGCAAGGGCCTTCGCCATGCCTTCGGGGATGCTGGAATCCACCCGGCGCAAGTACATGTAGCCGATGTCGCTCTCCAACTTCGAATCGTAGAAGGACTTGCCGACGCGCTGCAGATCCGCGGGCAGGTTGTAGGTGTGAGGCCAACCTTCCATCTCAGTGCGGCACGACAACTTATAGGTCTTCTTCTTGCCATCGAGGCAGACCAACACATGCTTGTCACCGCTCTCACCGCTCAAGCCATAGCGATACTCGAAGAAAGTCGCGCGTTGCGGGCTCGAGAACGAACCACCTTTTTCCCAAACTTCCTGGCCTCGTTCCTCAAGCACCTTGCGCGCATCCTTGCCGTTGATCTTCAACACCACCTGACCGGTCTTCAACGAAGCACCTTTACCAGTGGGTGGGAACATCACTACCACTCGCCCGTCGGTCGCCGGCATGAAACTGACGCCGGTATAGAACGACGGCTCACGCTCAGGCATCTTCACCTTGCTTTCGGTGACGTACATATGCGCGTCACGCAAGGATGAGATCCCCTCGTAGACCAACATCATGAAGTCGGCATCAGTCTTGCACTTCTTGGCTTGCTTCTCCAAGCGCTTACTGGTGGTCTTCCAATCCTTACGGATACCCTTGAGGTCGAAGAAGGGATAGGCCTTTTGCGCCTGATCGACGAAGGCCTTCATGTCGGAAGCATATGACTTCTTGTAGTCGGCTTGCGCGTTTGCATGTGACGTGAAGAACGTGAGCGCCAAGACGATGCTGAGGAAACAGGCGACGCGTGCTCTCATAATGCAACAAGTCTACGCACTCGACGTAGACTTGTTGCGATTATGGTCTGATGATCTCAGCAGATCAATCTGACTTCGGCGGTGCCGCCTTGCTCTCGCTGTCGGAATCCTTCGGCTCAGTGGTATCACTGGCAGTATCCTCGATGGCATCGGACGGAATCGCATGGAAGCTCAGCTTCTCGCTGCCCTTCTTGATATCCATCTCGACCAGCGAGTTCTCCGGCAAGTTACCGCGTAGCAACTCTTCGGAAAGTGGATCCTCGATGAAGCGCTCGATGGTACGGCGCAACGGACGAGCACCATACTGCGGGTTGTAACCCTTCTCGATCAGGAAGTTGCGGGCCTTGTCGCTGAGATGCAGCACCAACTTCTTCAGGCGCATGCGCTCTTCGACCTTGCTCAACTCGATGTTGATGATGCGCACCAGGTCTTCCTTGACCAGTGGGTTGAAGGTCACGATCTCATCGAGACGGTTGAGGAACTCAGGGCGGAACTGGCGTTGAACCTCTTCCATGATCCCATCCTTGATGCGATCGGCCTGCGCTTCCTCTGAAGTATGGAAACCGACTCCACCACCGGATTGCACGACTCCTGAACCTACGTTCGAGGTCATGATTATGATGGTATTGCGGAAATCGATGTGACGTCCGAAGTTGTCGGTCAGACGACCCTCTTCCATGATCTGCAACAGCATGTTGTAGACATCAGGGTGCGCCTTCTCGATCTCGTCGAACAGGATCACGGAGTAAGGACGGCGACGCACCTGTTCGGTGAGCTGACCGCCTTCTTCATAGCCGACGTACCCAGGAGGGGAGCCGACCAGACGTGAAGCATTGTGCTTCTCCATGAACTCGGACATGTCGATGGTGATGAGTGCATCTTCACTACCGAACATGAAGGTCGCCAGTTGCTTCGACAACCAGGTCTTACCGACACCGGATGGGCCGAGGAACATGAAACTGCCGGTCGGGCGGTTCGGATCCTTGAGGCCGGAACGGCTACGGCGCACCGAGCGGGCGATGGCGTTGATGGCTTCATCCTGGTTGATGACGGTCTTGCCGATCTCATCCTCCATCTGGAGCAGGCGTTCCGCCTCTTCCTTGGCGAGGTTGGTGATCGGGATGCCAGTCATCTTGGCGACGGTCTCGGCGATGATCTCGCGGTTGACGTCGGGGCGCGATTCATCCGAGGACTCCTCGTTCTTCCACTCGGTGAGCATGTTCTCACGCTTGCGGCGTAACTGATAGGCCTCGTCACGCTTGCGAGCTGCGGCCTCGAAATCCTGTCCAGCAACCGCTTCTTCCTTGGCCTTCTCCAAGTCGGTGATCTCGCCATCGAGCTCACTGACATCAGGTGGAGGAGTCATGGTGCGCAAGCGCAAGCGTGCGCCGGCTTCATCGATCACATCGATGGCCTTGTCCGGCAGGAATCGGCTGGTGATGTACTTGATCGAGAAATCGACCGCGGCTTCGAGTGCCAGATCGGTGTAGTTCACCTTGTGGTGATCCTCGTAACGCTCGCTCAAGCCATGCAGGATGGCGATCGCATCATCACGTGAAGGAGGCTCGACGATAACCGATTGGAAACGACGCTCGAGGGCGCCATCCTTCTCGATGTGCTTGCGATACTCATCAAGAGTGGTCGCGCCGATGACCTGCAACTCACCACGGGAAAGGGCGGGCTTCAGGACGTTGGCGGCGTCGATGGCACCTTCCGCGCCACCTGCTCCGACCAGGGTGTGGATCTCGTCGATGAACAGCACCACGTTCTTGGCGCGCTTGACCTCAGTCATCACCGCCTTGATGCGTTCTTCGAACTGGCCGCGGTACTTGGTACCTGCAACCATGCCAGCGAGGTCGAGCGACACTATGCGACGACCGCGCAGGATCTCAGGGACGGAACCGCCGATGATCGATTGGGCCAAGCCCTCGACGATCGCGGTCTTGCCGACCCCAGGTTCACCCAGCAACACCGGGTTGTTCTTGGTACGACGTGAGAGCACTTGAACTACGCGCTCGATCTCATCCGTTCGGCCGATGACCGGATCGAGGTCGCCACGCTTGGCGGACTCGGTGAGATCCATGCCGAAGGTATCCAATGCTGGAGTCTTCGACTTGCCATGTGAGACTGGTGCCTCGCCACCTTGAGCTTCAGGTGAGCCGGATGCCTCAGGGGCTTCCTCGCTTTCCTCTTGGATAGTGCCGCCGAGGAACTCAATGACTTCCTCGCGAACTTCATCCAGGCGCACACCAAGTGCGCGAAGCACATGGGCCGCGATCCCTTCCTGTTCGCGCAACAAGGCGAGCAGCAGGTGTTCGGTGCCGATGTAGTTGTGGCCAAGGTTGCTGGCCTCTTCGAGCGCGAGCTCGACGACCTTCTTGGCGCGTGGCGTGAAAGGAATCTGAACCGAGGGCTCTACAGCCGGACCGGATTTCACGATCTTCTCGATTTCGCGGCGGATCTTATCCAAATCGACGGCCATCGTCTTCAAGACGTTGGCGGCGACGCCCTGGCCTTCCTGGATTAGACCGAGCAGTATGTGCTCAGTGCCGATGTATTCGTGGTGGAATCGCTGCGCCTCGCGGCGTGCGAATCCCATGACTTTCCTTGCGCGTTCGGTAAATCTGTCGAACATGATTTTTGGTTCCCCGCTTGGTTCGTTCCCTTATCGGCTAATCAAAGGAAACTATTGAATCTGAGAAAATCCCGTTAAACCCCTTGTTCCGGCTCGCTTTCAAGCTCTTGAATGCGATCTCGGATGCGCGCGGCTGTCTCGTAGTCTTCCTTCTGGATGGCATTATCGAGTTCCGCGCTCAGCTGGTCGAGGAGGTTATCTTCCCGCCAGTCAATATGCTCGGCGTGGCCGTGTAGCCGTTCAAGCATTTCACCGACGTAATCTGCGAAGACCTCGTAATCGTTCGGGCAGCCAAGGCGGCTCGTCTTACGGAGATCCTGCAAGGTCCAGCCGCAGTCAGGACATGTGAGATCCTGTTGCGGTTCGGATGCGGTGGGGGTTGAGGGGCCTGTTCCTGATTGGGGCAGGAAAGCCTTCGACAACATGCTGATGATCTTCGGGAACGAAGCGGCCTTGGGTACCGGGAGCCCAGCCTTCTTCGCACACACGGCACAGAAATCCACAGCAGTCACCTGTGCATTGCCGGCATCATCGTAGACGATGTCGAGCTGGTGCAGGGTTGCTTGCAGTTTCTGGCAGGATTGGCAGATCATCAGTTCTTATTAGACGTTGGCGGTCAGCAGGTTTCAGCTTTGCCTACGGGGAAACTGACGCAAAGTGACTGAAAAAGTTCGGCTCGTTCGCGAAAGTTCCTGAATTCATCGTAGGACGAAAATGAGGGAGAAAAAAGCATCAAATCACTATTTCCTAGCTGCCCAAGGGCTTCTTTCGCTGAATCCTCGAAATGTTCGAACCACACAGGGGCCATACCCTCAGTACGGCAACCCTCGGCAAGGCGCTTGCCGCCTTCCCCATAAAAGTAGAGACGCGTACAACGAGAACAAGTTTCAATTAATCCACTCAAATCTAGTCCCTTGTCCTTGCCTCCGGCCAATAAAACCACCTGGCCACGCAGGTTCTCGAGAGCGGCAGTGGTGGGGTCGGGGTGAGTGGCGACCGAATTGTCGATTATTCGACGGCCATGTGGGTCGACGAATGCAGCCATCCGGTAAGGAAGTCCGGAAAAAGTTCGTGTTCTTGCGCGGATGGTGTCGTCATCAACACCAAGGAGACGCGCGGCATGAATGGCCGCCAGCAATGAAGGCAGGCGATAGGGTTCCTTGAAGGGGAGATCCTCAGTCGATAGGCCGAAGTCTGGGAGGGCTTCAGGTCGCAGCCGGATGGTGATGCCGTGTGCCTCCTGCTCCCAACGCTCGCCGTCTTCGCAGTCGGTGGGTAGCAGCAAGGTGGAGCTGGAATTCTGAAATTCCAGTAATCGGCGCTTGGCTTGCCAGTACTCGGGCACCGTGTGGTGGCGATCGAGATGGTCGGCGCCAAGATTGGTCAGTACAGCGATCTGAGGCCAGCCTGGCGGGGCGACCAACCGCTCAGTCTGGAAAGACGACAGCTCGATCACCAATCGATCGTCGCTGCCAAGGTGCAGGACACTTTCCAGCAGGGAGCCACCGAGATTGCCGCTGAGCACCGTGGTGCCGGGCAATCCTTCGAGCAGATGGGCAGTCAGGGCGGCACAAGTAGATTTGCCATTGGTGCCGGTGATTGCCACGGCGGGCAGTTCGGAAGCCATGGCGATCGCCAGATTCACCTCAGTGGTCAGGCGACAGCCTCGTTCCCGAGCGATCGATAGCCACTTGGCAGTACTTGGCACTGCCGGGTTGACCACCACGACGTCGGCGTCATCGAACAGGGCTTCATTGTGGCCACCAAGCGCGAAGTTAATCGGTAGGCCATCGAGCGCCTGCAATCCTTCCTCAAGAGCCTCGGCCGGGCGTAAATCGGTGACCGTGACTTTGGCACCTATTTCAAACAGGGCCCGGGCACAGCCGGCGCCGCCACCGAAGGAACCGAGGCCAAGCACCAGGACATGCTGGTCGCGCAACTCGGTTGGGTGGATGTACTCCAAAGATGGTTGGGGCTGGCGGAGAGAGAGGGATTTGAACCCTCGGAGCCGTCAAAACGACTCAACAGCTTAGCAAGCTGCCGCATTCGGCCACTCTGCCATCTCTCCACACAAGCGGCGCAGAGTTTAGCCGTGGCCTTGGCGGTTGCCAAGAAATTATCTGTGCTGGAGCCGTAATTGGTGGTGTCCGCACATATTCCCGTTGCTGGTCACCCATTTGGCGCTGTTTGGGACAGGCGCGGGGGCGGATTGGGGGTGGCGGAGAGGGTGGGATTTGAACCCACGGTCCCGTGAAGGACGCTGGTTTTCAAAACCAGTCCATTCGGCCACTCTGGCACCTCTCCGCGTGAAGCCTAACTTTGAGCTTGGCTCCAGACCTTCTCAGTTACATATATTGGCGCTGAGCCGCGTAAGGATAACGCGATGGCATCACTTGGGCGGCAATCAATGCCAAAAATCTCGCCATCATGTTCGACCCGCAACTCGGCGAAGTAGGTCCCCTGATCGAGGTCGTGGATCAGAGTTTCTTGAATATGCCCTGAAAAACGCTGAATCAGGGTGTGAGTCAGCTCGTGAGTCATGGGCCGGGCAGATGGCTCGCCCTTCAGGCACATGGTGATTTCCTGGGCGGCACCACGCCCGATGACCATGGTCAGTTCGCGTGGGGACGGGCCGACGTCGGTCTCACTGAGCTGCAGATACTGCTGCTCGTGGCCGTCCACCAAGATAAGGCGGGTGACGCGGGCTAGGGTGCGTTCCATCAGACATAGGTTATCCTGTCGGCATGTCCATCGTCTACGCGGAGACCATACCAACTGAGAGCATTGGCAGAGTCCGCTTCGCCTTTGATGACTCAGGCTATCTGCAGGAAGTGAAGATGCGTTCAGCTAGTCGCAGCGGGTCCGTCGGCATGGCGCCAGCGGGGACTCCAAGTCGTGCCAAGCTCGAACGTTGGCTCAAGGCCTACCTCAAGGGCAAGGATGTCAGCTTTCCGGGCAAGTGGCAGATTCCCGGCAACACTGAATTCTCACGTGCGGTCTACACCAAGGTCGCCGCGATCAAACCGGGCGAAACGCTCAGTTACGGCGAGGTCGCAGCCAAGGTCGGTTCAGCTAAGGCTTGCCGTGCAGTCGGAACCGCGATGGGGCGCAACCCGCTTTCGTTGGTCGTTCCCTGACACCGGGTTCTTGCGTCCAGCGGTCGGCTGGGCGGATTCACTGGTGGCACTGACCTGAAGGTAGTTCTGCTGGCGGCCGAAGGCGTGACCGTCAGGCACGCAGCTGCTGCCCAAGGGTAAAGAAAGCGAGCAGGAGACCCGCTTGCCAAGTCAGGCGACGCAGGCTCTTCAGGCGCGGCATATCGGCAGCTGGTAGCAGGCAAAGAGGCAAGGCGCAGACTAGTCCTGATACGAGAGTAATCAGGCGTGCGGCCAGTTTGGCGCTTGGTGTGTCGATTACACCCTCGGCACCGAGAAGGTCCATGAAGTAGAACTTCACCGCTGCTGATCCAACTAGATAAATGGCGAAGGCCATGGCGGGAAGTGCGACCAGCTCACGGAGCTTGGCGTGTGCATCCGCGGGAGCAAGGCGCCGAACTATCAATACCAGCACTACCACTGGTAACACGAAGGTCAACTGCCCGACTTCCACTCCAAGGTTGAAGCCCAGCAAGGACATCGCGCGTTCACCAGCGGGCAAACCGATTTCACCCAGTACCCCGGCAAAACCAAAGCCGTGCAGCAGACCGAAGGCGAAGGCAGGTAGCCATGGCCGGGCTGCGTCGGCGCCGCGGCGTAAGTGCCAGGCCAGTACGGCGAGGACACTGAAGGCGATGCCGGGTTCGACCAGCGCCGGCGGCAGGCTGAAGATGTCGAGAGCAGCCAGCGCTAGGGTGATCGAGTGAGCGAGGGTGAAGGCGGTCACGGCCCACAACAAGTCGGCCAAGCATGCCACGCCGAACAGCAGGGCGATCAGGAACGCGAGGTGATCGTATCCCTCGAGTACGTGCTCCCAACCGAGTTCGCCGTATAGAAGCAAGACCGCAGCGGCCGACGGCACTTCGAAATCGTAGTCGCGATCACTGCCCTTCAGCAACGTGTTGATTCGCTCGGTGCCAAGACCCTCGATCGCGATCATCAAGGTGTGCTTGGGATTGCCGTCTTCCAGGAACAGGTCGCTGTGGATTCGTGCTTGGCTGAATCCGTCCGGAAGCTGCACCGTTGCCTGCAGCTGCACGTATTCGAAGTGGTAGCTGCCATCCCGGTTAGTAGTGCCGAGTCCTTCGTAGCCACTGATGACGAACTCCGGGTAGACCACTTGGCCGTCGAACTCCAGCCACATGGTCTCCTGAATCATGTCGGCTACACGGTCCCAGGCTTGTTCCATCTCGAAGTTCGAGATGGTTCCGCTTAGGTCGGTGTCGAGTAGCCAGCGTGGAACCTCGCGTAAGGTCAGTTCCTGGATTCTTAGCCTTAGTTCGAGTTCATTGCCTTCGAAGTGCAGCTCCAACAGCGACAAGGCTGCAGGGTGGGGTGCCGAATCTCGGGTGCCGACTTCAACGGCAGCAGCTGTCGTCGGCAAGGCGGCGAACAGCAGGCATAGAAGGGTTAGTACTCGGGACAAGGAAACTCGTGGTAGGTCTCTTCGAAGACCGGCACGAGACTTGGATCGAACTGTGTGCCGGCACCTTCCTGGATTACCTTCAGCGCGAACTCCGGTGACTTGGCCTTGCGGTAAGGCCTTGTCGAGCAGATCGCGTCGTAGGTATCGGCAATCATAATCAAGCGAGAGCCAAGAGGTATGTCGGTGCCAGAGATGCCGTCGGGGTAGCCACCGCCATCCCAACGTTCGTGTTCATGGCGCACGATGGCTTGCACATGTGGGTAGTGCTTGGCCAACGGTTCGAGGATTCGCGCACCATAGATGGTGTGCTTCTTGACCTCGTCCCATTCTTCATCGTTGAGCTTGCCTTCCTTATGCAGGATGGTGAGCGGGATGCCGATCTTGCCGATGTCGTGCAGCCAGGCGCCGACTCGGATCTCGCGCAGTTGGCGGTTGTCCATGCCGGGCAACTTCTGCGCCATCATCAAGGCGATCTGGGCGACCTTCTTGGAGTGGTCGCGTGTGTATTGGTCCTTGGTCTCCAGCGAGTTGACCAGCGCTTGTACTCCTGACATGAATGCCTTGAGCTGAGCCATGTCGGCATCGCGAAGCTTGCGCTCATCGGCATTGAGGCGCTGCCTTCGATCCATCGCGCTGAGGATGTGCTGCACGACCTTGCTGACGCTGGCCGGCTTCATCAGGTACTCGTCGGCGCCGTCATGGACAGCGCGCACTGCGACATCGACATCGTTCTCGCCAGTCAGCATGATGAACGGCAAGGTCTCGTGGACATTGCGGATCAAGCGCAGCAGTTCATCGCCGCGCATGCCTGGCAGGTTGAGGTCGGATACGACCACGTCGAAACTCTCAAGCGCCAACCGATGGATGGCACTGCGGGAGTCGCGTACTGCGGTGACTCGAAATCCTTGTTGTCCAAGGCCTACTTCGAGCAAGCGGCTTTGATCCGGATCGTCCTCGACGACGAGAACGTACGGGTTCTGTGGGCTTTTTTGAATCACGTCTAAACAGAGATTACCAATCTCCGTGGGGTATTTTGGTATCGGCCCGTCCCCAAAAAATGTGCCATCAACCAGCAGCCGAATCGGATTTTCTGCCGAAATGAGGCTGCGATATTAGAATATTGCCATGATTCGCTACCGGCATCGCATCGTTCTTCGTTCAGAGGAACTCTCAGAAGCCCTTGATGGGCTAGCTGAGCGCCTCGAGCCTCTTCTCGGGGGAGATGATGTCACGGCTATCCCAGTGCTCGGTGGTGCCATGTTTTTCGCTGCCGACCTGGTCCGGCGGCTGCCTTCTGGCTTGGTGATGGACTTCATCCGCATCCAGACCTACGGCGACGCCACCTCTCCTCAGCAGGAAGCGAAGCCTGATTGGCTACCCAACCCCTCCAATGTAGAGGGCAAGCATGTGCTCCTGCACGACGATATCCTCGATACCGGTCGGACCATGTCGGCCGCGCGAAAGTTCCTCATCGAACAGATGGGGGCCGCCAAGGTGACCATCGCCGTACTTATCGATAAGCCGGTTCGTCGCGCTGTCGCGATCGAGCCCGACGCCTATGCCGTACAGTTCGATGACGATCAGTTCCTGGTGGGCTTCGGCTTGGATTACCGTGGCCGCTTCCGCAACCTGCCATTCCTGGCTGCTCTGGAGACCGACATCGACGGCTTGCCGATGAGTGTCGAACCGTCTGAAGTCGTGCAATGAAGGTAATTGCTGTCGAGGAGGGCTGGACCGGCAGCCCACTGGATGAGTTCCTGGCCGCGCATTGGCCACGGATCTCGAAGGGACGTCTACGCAACCTGGTCCGCGAAGGCCAAATCCAGGTCGATGG